>NZ_JBSYXO010000008.1:0-163785 GCF_054172045.1 Methylomonas sp. MgM2
ATCGCGGATCGCGGTCCCGGCATACCTGAAACCATGCGGGAACGAGTCTTCGCCCCTTTCGTTCGGCTGGAAGGGTCGCGTAACCGCGAAACCGGCGGCACGGGCCTGGGATTGACCGTCGCGCGTGCCGCCATTCGCAAGCATGGCGGCGACATAATTCTCAAAGATCGGGAAGGCGGCGGCTTATTGCTTGGTATTACGCTCCCCAAATCGCTAATGCCGCGCTAGCGCACGCGTTTGATGATAAAGCCGTTTTCGATTTCATCGAAGCCGATCTTGGCGTAATAGCCCTTTGCTTCGGGGGCGGCCACCAGCACCAGCGTAACCTCGTCTCCGATGATGGCCCTAACGCGGTCGATCAGTTCACGGCCGACGCCTTGTTTTTGAAAAGCCTTGATCACCGCGAGATCGGAAAGGTAACAGCAATAACTGAAATCGGTCAGGGCGCGGCATATCCCGATCAGGCGGCCTTCATGCCAGGCGGAGAGAATCAGATCGGCATTATTCAGCATGCGCCGAATTCGATCGAGATCATCGGTGGGGCGGCGAATGCCGGAAGCCGCGAAAACCGCCGCTACATCGGCGGCCTCGAGAGGAAAGTTATGGCGGTATTCAATCGTGGATTCAAGCGTTTTTATGTTAGTTCGGCGGCAAGCCTATGATTATCCGTCGTTCAAATTGAAGCGGCCGTCCGACGTTAGATCTGCGACGTTTTTTCCGCTTTTTCCGAACCAGCCGGATCTGGCGTTTGCATGAGCGTCGAATTCAGGCACATAAGGCTTGATGTCTAAAAGGGGGGTGCCGTCTAAAATGTCCACATTTTCAATGTGTAGGACGGCGCCTTCGATTCCGTTCAATTGAACAATCGAAAGTCCGATAGGGTTTGGTCGTTTGGGTGCCCGCGTCGAAAACAGCCCTCTTGCCACCGTATCCATAAAGGGTATCACTTGCAGCTCGAACGAATGGCTGCGATGGAAGTGATATAACAATATCAAGTGAGAGAACCCCTCCAGATCTTGGAGTCCGGTACGATATTCATCGAATATTTCGACGCTGCCTTCGACGCCGATGGCTCCGGCTGGCTGGATAGGCATGTTTTCCAACCCGGAGTACGGCGAGTGAATGATTCCGATCGGGGCGCATTTCATCTTGTTCTGATCCCGAGAAAATTTGTTAAGCGGCTTATTCTATATTAGCATTTTTAAATACAGACTGATAAAGTGCACTAAAGAAAGCCGTAGTTTCTAACCGGGATGGTAGGGCGACGTCAGTCTTTTTAGGGGTGAATTTAATCGTTGTGCCGATGTCTTTCTAGGCTAACGGATTGGATAAATTCATACAACGCGGTTTCCAAAACGAGTGTATAGATCGATGCTAAACAAAGTCCTTTTGTCTTTAATATTTATCCTGGCGTTAATCGTATTATTTTTGCCCATTTCCAACCTGATTGGACTACAAGGCGAAAACTCTCTGGTTCCGGTGAGTGTGGAAGCCTCGGAAGGCTACGATAAAGTCTCCCGGATTCTTCAAAATAAATGCGTGGACTGCCATGCGCCGGGTATGATGAGAAAACCGATCTACGCGGATTTGCCCATCGCCGCTCAGGTGATGGATCGCGATATTATACGGGCGCAATCGCGGCTGGTTTTAACGAAAAAGCTTTTTAGCGGCGAGAAGAGTTTCACCCCGTTGCAGCTGACTAGGATAGAACATGCCGTTCGCAATGATATGATGCCTCCGTCGCTTTATCTTTCAATGCATTGGTCGGGGCGTTTAACGTCCGATGAGAAACAAAGCATACTCGATTGGGTAGTAAAGGAGAGAGCAAAATCGCCCTGGAGTAAAGAAGCCGCTCCTGAGTTCAAGGGTGAGCCGGTTCAGCCTTTGCCGCTGACGCTGGAATTGAACGCGGAAAAGGTGGCGCTTGGCAACAAGCTTTTTCACGATCCTTTGCTGTCGGGCGACAACAAAAGCAGCTGCGCTTCATGTCACGATTTAACTCGAGGAGGCACGGATCAGGCCAGAGTGTCGACCGGCATCCGAGGACAGCAAGGACCGATCAATGCGCCGACGGTTTATAACGCCATGTACAACATTGCCCAGTTTTGGGACGGGCGGGCCAGAGACTTGCAGGAGCAGGCTGCCGGTCCGGTTGCCAATCCGATCGAAATGGGTGCGCGATGGGATGAGGTTATCGAAAAACTCAAGCAAATGCCTGAATATCAAGAGGCTTTTGCGAAGATTTATCCAGACCTGTGCATCAGCAAAACGACCGTAACCGACGCGATTGCGGTATTCGAGCAGTCTTTGATAACCGCTAATTCCCGTTTCGACCAGTACCTGCGTGGCAATGCCGAGGCGCTAAACCGGCATGAGCTTCAAGGTTACGAACTGTTCAAAGAAAACTGTACGTCATGCCATTTCGGCCCGGCGCTGGGCGGTTTGTCCTTCGAAAAAATGGGCGTCAAGCACGACTATTTTAAACAACGCGGCGGCGAACTAACCGAGGCGGATAATGGTCGATTCAACGTTACTCAAAATGGGAGAGACCTGCATGTTTTCAAAGTACCGACGCTACGCAATATTGAATTAACTTATCCGTATTTTCACGATGGATCGACTTTTAACTTGGCCGAGGCGGTGCGAGTCATGGGAAGAGACCAGCTCGACAAAACCTTTAGTAACGATGAAGTCGCGGACATAGTGGCATTTTTAATGACTTTGACCGGTGAGTATAACGGTAAACCTATCACGCAATTAACTGCCGACGACATTCGATGAGTCGAACCTTAGCAAACGAGGAGAAGAACATGAGAAGAATCTACTTTTTAGCCCCGAATATAGAAACAACGCATAAAATTGTCGATGAGCTGCGTTCGGAAGGAATAGCGGATAGGCATATCCACGTATTGGCCAAGCGCGATACGCCGCTAGGCGATCTGCCGGAGGCTTCGGTATTTGAAAAAACCGATTTTATTCCGGCGTTGGAACGCGGTGCCGCCCTCGGCGGGACCACCGGTTTGCTGGCCGGGCTTGTGGCGTTGCGCTTCGCCGGCTTTGCCATTGCTGGCGGCCCCGTCCTGGGTGTGTTGATGTACGGCGCGACCATAGGTGCCATGATGGGCGGTTTGGCAGGTCTTCAAGTGGGTAATTCCCGGGTTAAAGCGTATGCCGAAGCGATAGAGAACGGCGCGTTCCTGGTTATGATAGATATCGCAATGGATCGTATCGATGCGATTCGTCAGGTGATAACCAAGCATCATCCAACTGCGGACTTTGAGGGCATCGAACCTCTGTTGCCTCCAAACTATGGTTAAGCGTTGGATTCAAAGATGCTTTGACACAATAGTGAATGAAAATACTATGAAAATTGCTGTTGCAAGCCAAAATCGGAAAGAGATTACTAGCCATATCGGCCGATGTAGAAAGTTCTGGATTTATAACATTCAGAATAATGCGGTTGTAGCGAAAGAATTGTTGGAATTATCTAGGGAACAGTCTTTCCATGAATCACTGCCTCTAGAGTCGTCGCCATTGGATGACGTCCAAGTGTTAATTGCGGGTGGCATGGGGAGTGGCTTAACTGGACGATTGCAACAAAAAAACATCCGGGCTTTGATTGCCAAGGAAAGCAATTCTGATCAAGCAGTAGCGGATTTTTAAATGACAGCTTGAAAACCGAACCGTTTGAACCACATGAGCATGGTCATAAGTACGAGTACCATTAATCCCGGGTCTCAATATACGAGTATCTCAATCTAGCTCGAATGTTTGATTTCCGATATAGCAACTTATTCTGTGCCAATAAACTGTTCATTAGTCATAAATTTTGGGAGGCAATATGATAATTCCTAAGCGAGGCCGAGATTATTTCTCGGCTCTGATTGGTGTTTTATTGATAGGCTTGCCGATCAATGCCATTGCAGATGAAAAAATCGATGTCGGAAAAAGAGAATATGAGTCGGTTTGCGCTGTCTGTCACGGCCTAAACGGAAAGGGAGACGACGGTCCGTTAAAATCATTGTTAACACGGCCGGTGCCTAACTTAACCGTGCTTGCAAGGAACAATCACGGCGTCTTTCCATTCGACCGCGTGTATCAGATCATAGATGGACGGCAGGAAGTCAAATCACACGGAACGCGGGATATGCCGATTTGGGGCAATGCGTTTAATAACCAAACATCGCTGTATTTCGATAATTATCCGCCGCAAGACAGCGAATCGGCTACCCGTAGCCGTATTTTGGCTTTGGTGGAATATCTATATCGATTGCAAGAATAATAAATCTTGTAACTTCGTTTTATGTGTTAAAACCGTTCGCCGGCGACATTAATGCGCACGAGCGGTTTTTATTTATAGTGCCGGCGGAGTCACTTAACCTGACAGGCGCTTGAAAGGCACGTGTCAGGTTAAGCAGTAGGTTTACGATTTGGTTAGGCCTATTTTTCCATCAAAGGAATCGAGGCGCCGATGGTTACATCGCCTGCGCCTTGTAAAACACTTTCAACTTGTAGAAAACGAGCTGCGATCACCTTCGAGGTTGCTTTTGCTATCTTTTCGTAATATTTTTCAAGAAGAGCGAGGCGTTTTTTACGGAAGTCGAAAGAACGTTTGACCAGTTTATCGGCTTCGTTATCGGTTATTTGCTCGAATTTATCCGCGTATTCCTGAATGATGGACAAGCGTTCATCATTCAGCATTTTTAACTCGGTGTCGTAGGGGAAGTACTCATCCAAAAATTTCTTTTCTTGCTCTTCACTTAAATGCATCGCTTTTTTTACAAACTCTAATTTATCCATGCGCAGGCTAAAGCGAAACATTTCCATTCCTTTATCTTCTTCGGACGAGCTCGCGGTAGCTGCCGCTTCTTCCGCATAGGCAATGTTACCGATAGTCGGAAGGCTAAGGCCCGCAAACGCAAAAACGAAGGCAAGGTGTTTGTATTTCATGTGTTTACTCCTGTTTTATTGATGGTTAGTGGTTGGTATCATTCACCGTATAACAATAGTTGCATGCGGGAATTCTTATTAAAGTAAACGGCTGGATTTAGTCATTACTTCACGCTATAGCCGCGACCTTCTAGGCAAGCCGCTTCCGCGCGGCGTAAATTTTCATTGCCTTGAGCGGCGGCCGATTTTTGATTGTCAATTTTTTCAAATCCGCGCTTCAGCGCACCACCGGTTGCGCCTATCGCGGCGCCTTTTCCTGCATCACCCGCGATAGCGCCGATAGCCGCACCTGCAGCCGCCCCACGGGCACCGCCACGAAGAATGCCGCCTTTTTCAGTTGTGGACTGCGAGGATTGATTACTGCCGGCTTGTTGTTGCGCCCACGACTGGCACTCGTAGCGATCTTTCGACATCTGATCAGCACTTTGACCGTTGGCAGGGTAAACCATTAACTCTTCGGCGTTCGCGAACGGTACGGCGCCAATCACACCCGCTAGAACAAGTACTTTTACTATTGTTTGATTAGTGTTCATGAAATCCTTAATAGACTGTGAGTAATGTGAGTTTCTTAGATTTTGAAATGGTTCTAATGGCGATTCGGCGTAAACCGCCGCGACGTACGCTATCAAGCTTCATCCGTGTTGGATCAATTTCTTTAATTTCCATTCGAATGACAAAGGCTTTCGTTTTATTGAATCAGAAAAAATTCCCTTTATTGTTGCGAGCTCGCCGGAGCTAAAACGCCATAGAAGACGATTAAAATGCCCCATAAGTTTTCCAAGACGATAATCCGAATACTGCTGAAGCGGTCAACTGGAGCGCTAGTTTACCAAACCTTCCCGTTACAGGTAAAACGATAGTTGAGGTAAGCGTTAGGCCAATTCGTTTTGGATAAACCATAGAACAGTATTGAACATGGAATGACCGGAGGCTGAACCGCGGGCGCTAGCTTATAGGTTTGATTAAATGGATGCCAATAATTTTAACCGGACTGAATTAGCGAATTGAGGTCCAGACAAATTGTAACAGTAAGGCATAAAATCGTTAGCTGACACCCGTTAGTTGCAAGTTATGTTTAGAGGCCAAGTTTGGCAAATTAATGCCTAAGCGGTTTAGGAAATTTTTCCAGGATCTGTGCAACCGCTTCGCGAACGCGCTTAGCATTGGTTTCCGGGTCGCTAACCGTGTCGGTACCTGTTCCACGAAATACCAATTTCCGGGTTTTAGCATCCACAAAGTCCAGAATCAACGTACCTTCGGTGTATTGCGATACATCAGCATAATAAGGTCCGCCGGCCCACATTCCGTAACGACCGTAAACATAGGGTCCGCCGCCTCCAGGAAAAACCACCGTTTGCTCTTGCGTTGATACGTGGCTTACAACATGTAGATCGGCATTTTCCCTGGCTTCATAAATACCATGAGCGGCAAGATTGGAGCGTAGCGATTCTTCCAATGCCGACTGGCTGGAAGGTGATAGTCCGATTTTATCGGTTGAAGGAAGGAGCATATAGGTTTTGTATTGCTCGAATTGGGCGGCGTGATCGTAATCGGTGGTAACCGAAACGGTGGAGCAGGCTGCCAGAAGAACGCTAACGGCGGCTAGCTTATAATAGCGGTTTAGTATCTGGAACATCTTTCATCTCCTTTTGTTAATAATAGATTTGTTTTATCCCGTCAGATTTTCATTGTGAGGTCTGATGTTTCGGCGCAGAGAGGGATAACTCGGCAATCCTTTTACGTAGGTATTTATACCTGCTGGTTGAGCTTAGGGCATGACTGAAAAAACTCAACGGGACCTTTGTCATGACGCGGAATTTGACCGTCATCTCAGCAGGAAGAACTGCTTGTCCTTCCAAATTTAAGCCTAACAGAATAGGTGTGAAACCACAAAGACCTGACCAGCCGGTAAATAATAAGATATCGCGACTTAAATCGCTACTTAGGATTTGGCCAAAAACAACTTCCCGTTTTGCCGGAGCGAACCCCCTGGGGCATACCGAATGAGGAACGACGTGAACCTTTCCATGGGGGCTTGACGGCAGCGTCCTTGCTGCCGACATCCTCGGCACGTCCCCAGTGACTATGGCCATATCGGGAAGTTATTTTGGACGATATCCTAAGCGGAAAAACGGCTGAACAACGTAAAAGTGAGCAGTCTTAGCGATGCGTGATCAAGTTGTTTCTTAGCCGTATCGTCCTTGAAACCATCAGAAATTTTAGGCGTGGTTTCGTAATCGTTGACATAATCGGCGCACAGGATGAGCCGTCTCGAACAATCGATAATGACGGGGACGGAGTTTTTCGCTGAAATCGAACGGGATCCCATTTCAGCCTTACCGAAAAAATTCCGATCTACTCAGTATTTATACGTTAATCGGGCTTGATACGACTAATTTTCGACCCTTGCAGTCCGAGGCCGGCCATTAAACCTTTCTGGCCGAAGATGAACGCATACACGCCTTTTTGTGCGGTAGTCGAGGTTAACGTTTTTGCCATTCCTTCATCGACAATCACAACACTGGGTCCCACGCCGATTTCCCAGCCTTCACTTTGGTCCAGGTATTTTAACGAGGCATTATCCATGAAAAACAAAGCGTAATTGAACGACTGCACACCCGCTTGCAAGCCGTAAGATCCGGCGACGATATTGTAATAACCCGCCTCCCTGCCTTGTTTAAACAAGGTGCCGCCGGAGCCGTACTGAGCACCGACCAGAAATCCCGCTTTAACGACGTCCGGAAAAATCAGAATGCCTTTAGCATGCTTTGCCAACTTTCTAGCCTCGGGATTGTTCGCATAAAGTGTCTGCAAGGCTATGTTGGAATTTCGGCGAATGTCTGTTGCAGAACCCGCCAACTGGCCGCCGGTCGATTGGCAGCCGATCAGCGTGAGTAAACTTATCAGTGAAAGGGCCAACCATTTTTTAGATAACATACGTTGCTCCTAATGTTTACTTAATCAGCGGCGATACTATCCTAAAAACTCGAAAGTCGCGATAAATTCGCTCCTGTCCGTTGGGTAGGACGAGGCTTGTCTAAGCTGCGATAGGATCAAGTTGAGGCCGGCGTCATTCTGGTGGCCGACACAATGGGCCGGATTCGCTTTTTAAATAGACAGTGCGACAAGGCTTCGCTATGTCTTTCCCCGTTTGATGTTTCGAAACTAACCAAAATGCATTCGCCTGAAAAAAGCCGCCGATCCGGTTTTGAGATAACAAACTTAATCCGAAAGTCAGTATGGCTATGACAAGAAAGAAATCGAAGCAGGCGAGGTAACCTTGTTGTTGAATGGCGCTCACGGTAAAACTGAACTTGTTTCAGTGTTGGACATAGGATGGCCAAGTATATACTCGGCCAACGCGTTAAGCGCTTGGCTGAAAGTCCTTTAGTTAATTATGGTTGTTATTCCGGCATGGATTGCCGGAATCCGGTGTTAATGGATGAACGGTTAATGTAAGCCGATGTATTGCGACGCATTTATTTCCCGGTGATGCAAAAAGGTTCAATTTACGAACATTTTAATGAATTAGATCAGCCAATGCGGCTATGACACCCCAGAAAAGAAATATTCGTATACAACGTTTGGAATCGTTCAAAACATGTGTCTTAAGCCAAGCGTGAAACGAAATGTTGTGATTGCGCCTTTCGGAAATTTGCATCGATCGTTACCTTTTAAATTACGACTAAATTTTGAGCGCAGTCTATGAATACGGTGCCGCAAAAACTGTGAAATCCGCCTCACCCTTGAAGCTAAATCCGTCGAAATGTATTGTTGTGTGAACTAAACGGTACTGGCTACTAACATTAATATTCCATTAAATCGTTAGCATTTAAGCCGAGTTGCTCTATAGTAGGGCATCCCCGCTCCGCCTATTACTTTGGCGTTAGTATAACTGAATGGTTAATCGTTGTTAGCACGAATATCTATAAAACTTTCCAAGTTATTGTTTGCTAATTTGTTATAAACAACTCAAAATTAATTATCTTATGCATTGATTTATATAGATATAAATATACCATTATGTTGTGCAGGAATTGTTGGCTAATTGATTTAGTACGAAATGTTATGCAAATATCAAGATCAATAAACTTAAAATTAATCAAAAACCGTCAGAGTAAAATGATTACAGTCCCGTATATCACGAATTCTGGCTTAGTGAGCTACTACAAAATTGGCTCCGGCGCCGATTTTCCGGAAGACTTTAAAGATTGGTATAAACCGGAAAAATTTTTTCAATAGTTTTTTAAATGACCGGTATCGTACCCAGAGAGCAACGTGACGTTGCCGCATTGTTGAAAAAGAGTTTGACCCCGCCTAAGAAGCGACTCAAAGTAAAAGTTTAAGGTAACACGCTGCCTGCCTTATGCAACAACCAACGCCCTGAGTTTTTGACCTGTCTCCGTAATTGCGTCCATTTTGTTCTATCGCCGGCTTCTTTCAAACAGCGCAACAGACGGGAATGGTCGGCCTCATTCATCTGCCTGCCCATTGCTTCAATTAACGAATCGATGTTGTAAAATCCCATTCCATCGTTCGTTCCTAGGCTCACCGGCACGACGGCGACATCGTCGGTTAATGGCAAATCCTGACGAATTGCCTCGGCGGCAGCCTTAATGTTGCGAGCCTTCGCGCCGTTCGGGCGCTCTACGTCGTATGGCGGTTGCCACTCCCGCAGCGGGCGAAGTTGATCAATATGAGTCACGACCAAAATTATAGGCGGAATTTTGCGGTGAACTTGCGTCTTGAAATGCTGCCAAAATCCTTCCAAGAATATCTTGTCGGCGGCTCGTGCCGCATTATTGGCATCGCAGACCAGTAACAGTAGATCGGTTTTATCGAGTTCCGTCTGGTTCTTGGCAAGCCAAGCCGTGGATTCGCCGTAACCAGGCGTATCGAAAATCAGACCGGTGCGGCAGCCTTCGCGTTCCAAAATATAGGGTGTCAATTCTTGGGTACAGGATATGACGTCGGTAGCTGCGCGTGGCGAGTCGAACAGGGCATTGATTAATGTCGATTTTCCGGCATTGGTTTGCCCGGCGACCAAAATCCGCAAGGGTTCGTTTTCCCGCCCCTGTTGCAGTTCCTCAGCTAGCAAACGGTCCCGCTCGGACTTGGGCGACAATGTCTGGACCCGATCTTTAGGCATCGCCATTCTGCCGCTGTACAGCATGATCGCGTAGTAACCGACCTTCTTTATGTAAACTTCCAGCAGCCAATTTTGCAAATGCGCCAGTGTAAGCATCACGGTTTTGCCCTGGGCGAATTTGCTCGCTTCGGCCATCGCACCGCTGAATGGAGTCAGCGCGATGCGGCTCAAACGGATGGCGGTATTGACGCTGCGCAAACGTTCAACCCAGCCGTGCAGATTCAGTCCTTCCGCCAGCGTGATGCGATGGCTGAACGGAATGTGTTCGTGCAATTGGCTGTGCAGATCGTGGCTAACCTGTTCCACGATGCGCAGCAACTCGGTTGCCGGTATTTCCAATTCCGGATGATTCGAATTCGGCCGGTATTGCACGGCGACCGTCGCCAGCACTTCTCGGCCCAACTGCAACCAGGTCTCAAGCTGATCCAGCCCTTGCTTGTCGCGTTTTTTTGTACGATCGGCAAATTCGGAGACGGCCTGCCAAACCGCCCTGTCGCGTTGAGAAAATGCCAGGTCCGGTTCCGGCGGCGGCTCGAACGGCGATGTCTGCTGACGGCGCGCGAACTCCCGGCCTACTATCCAGGCAACGCCGCCGCAAGAAAGCGAGAGCCCCAACCAGGGCAGGAGAAGTTGTTGCGCCCACAGCATCCAGCCGCCCGCGGCGACTAAGACCAAAACGGGAATACAGCCTAATGCGAGAATCGCTAGCCACGGCCACGTGTTTTTATTCAGCATGCTCTTACCCTACTGTTTAAACCTCGCCTTCAACAATTCCCGGCCCTGTCGTAGTTGCTCCGTGTACACCGATTTCAACATGGCGGGTGTGAATGTTTGGCCTTGCCGGGTTTTGGCATAATAAAAGCATAAGGTCATACCCAACGCATAGGTGATGGCGGCGGCGGAAAGGCCGGCGATCGCTGAACCCCAGCCCGGCACCCATTTGGCCAATTCACGCACGCCATAACCGATGCCGAGGCTACCGATTCCGACCGCGCTGGCAATTTCGGAAACGCTCCGCCGAGTCAGTGACAGGCCGTAAATCGAGGCGATGCTATGAAACAGCTTGGCTTGTACGGCGACAATCAAAGGTGCGCCGAGTACGGGAATGGGCGTCGCGGCCAGCAAACCGGCGGATACAGCGTAGCCGATTACATGAGGACGGGCTTGTTCGGTATATATGTCGTTAAGCCAACCGGTCTGCGTTGGGCTATGCTTCAGTATCTGCCGCAGACCCATCGGCAAAGCTTCTTCGATCGAATTCCACAGTACTTCCAAGCCGTAGTAGCGAGGTTCGAAGCCGTCGTCCGCTTGGGTGAAATCGACCACCGCGAAATGCGCGTCTAACCCTTTGAAGCGCTGGCGTTGCACATGTAGCGACCGGGCCAGATCGGCCGGCACTTTGCCCCCAAAAACGTTTCCGGCATAAGGGTAAGGCAGGATATGATCGGTAGCCTTGCTGCTGTAGCCCTCGTGAAGACAGGTTTGTACCACCAGCACCGGCCATTGCGGCTGTTCCGCGGCGATCTCACGTACGGCCGAGACGACCGGGTCCAGATCGTGGTCCATGGCTTTGATCACGACCATCAGCAGATGGGCTTGTCCTCTACACCAGGCAATGTCCTCGCTTGGATCGTAGTGACTTTCACCAAGGCCGCGGGTGTCAAGAAAACGGATGAAAGCTGAGTCGGTATCAGGAAAATCATAAACTCTGGCGCTACGGGTGCAGGGCTTGAATCCTTGGCCGATTTCGGCGTGAGTGTGACCGGTCAGGGCCTGAATGATGGAGGTTTTGCCGCTTTGAGTCTTGCCCAACAGCCAGAATACCGGGACCGGCAGATGTTGGCGAGCCTTTGCTAATTCCTCGTGTAAGCGTTCGCCGGAAACCTTGGGTTTCAGAATGCGATCGGACCAGTCGTCAAATACGCGATGCAAAAAGGAAGCCGACATTTTTCAAAGGGGTGAAAGTAGCGATAATGCTATTTTGACACTATCCCGCCGATTTAGTGCAGTGGATTGATGTCTGAGATTGTGCGTTCGGAACGAAGCCATTCATCGTTAGGGCCGTTACTCGGCTGAAAAAAATGGGTGGCTGCCGATCGTCTCGATATCGTTGACGCATTCAATTTTAGTTCCCGGTGGGTTAAACCTGCCGGCATAGGTCGGTAGATCGGCAAAAACGGCTCAATGAGTTTAACCGCATTCTATTGGAAATTACGGTAATCGGACGCGCTTACCAGTCCGCGCAAACCTTGCAAAATAATCGAAATGCGACGCGATTTACCACGGCAAGGCGCTGCCATCATATTTTAAGAAGCTACCGGAGCGTTCTAGGGCAAAGTCCTCAATTCGTCGTCTCATGCCTGTCACGCTTTCTTCTACGCCGATCAAAGCATTTTTGCCGCCCATATCGGTTAGAACCCAGCCCGGGTGTAAAATCAGAACTCCGATCGAGTACGGTAATAAATCGATCGATAAACTTTTCATCACCGCGTTTAAGCCGGCTTTGCTGGAACGGTATAGCAGACTGCCTCCGCTCTGATTGTCGGACATACTGCCCATTAGACTGCTAATGTTGACGATGAGTTTTTTTTGACTGCGTTGGATGTGGGGCAGAAACACTTCAGCGAGTTTGACCGGTGCCATGCTATTGATAGTAAATCCGTCTAACCACGCTTGGTAATCGATATGGCCGAATCCACGTCCCGGCTTATCCGGATAAACGCCTGCATTATTCAGCAGTACGTCGATGTTTTCCCCGGCAAGCTGCTTGCTCAAGGCTTCGATTTGAGAAAAATCAGAGACATCCAAGGCCGCCGTTTGCAGGTCAGGATAAGCTTCGGACAATAATTTAAGATCTGCGGCCACGGATGGATTACGGCAAGCGGCAATGACTCGCCATCCCGCCGCGGCATATTGGCGGCAGAATTCCAAGCCTAAGCCGCGGTTAGCCCCGGTTATTAATACGGTTTGCATGGAAAGCTCCAAATTTATTGTGCAAAGCTTACTTTAAAGCATTGAATTATCCCGTCCAAGATGTATAAGGTAAAAAAATCCAATGAAGGAAGATGCCAGCTTTTTGACAGTAAGGTTGCTTACGAACTTATAGACAAAATAATTTGTTATTGAATCAGAATTCTTGACATTGCCACTTGTCGAAATACCATGCGGATTTTATAAGTTATTGATAATTAATCGCTTAGTTAATTGGCAAAGGTTGAGTCGATTGAGGCGGAACTTTTTGAACCTGCTAGCACCCTTCGTTTCAAACCAACCATGCGCAAAATGGTTCGCTAATTTCGTGCATCACTCTTAGCCGGAGAGGATCTTATGTTTCCTATTTCATCAAATTGTTACTCGCCGTATCGTAGGCTGTTCTACTCTTAATTCCGAACATCGTCGCACAGCCGGTGAATCGCATATTCTCTCCGCTACATCATTTGAAGACGAGAGTAACAGCAGTCTGGGTTCATACCGGTTTTTTCTTTCAGTTCATTACAGGGTTGTTTTATGGATACTCAGCAAACACTCACCATTGACGGCAACCAAGCCGCAGCCGGTGTCGCGCATAAATTAAACGAAGTCATAGCCATATATCCGATCACGCCTTCATCGCCGATGGGTGAGTGGGCGGACGAATGGTCCTCGCGCGGACAAACGAATTTATGGGGTACGGTACCGCAAGTCGTCGAAATGCAAAGCGAGGCCGGCGCCGCCGGCGCGATACACGGCGCATTGCAGGCCGGCACGATGGCCTCCACCTTTACCGCGTCGCAAGGCCTGCTGTTGATGATCCCCAACATGTACAAGATCGCCGGCGAGCTTTCACCGACGGTATTTCACATCGCCGCCCGTTCGCTGGCCGCGCAGGCCCTGTCTATCTTCGGTGATCACAGCGATGTGATGTCGGCGCGGATGACGGGTTTTGCGATGCTGTGCTCGAATTCGCCGCAGGAAGTGCAAGACTTGGCGTTGATCGCGCACGCCGCCAGCCTGGAAGGCAGCATCCCTTTCATGCATTTCTTCGACGGTTTCCGGACTTCGCACGAAGTCTCTAAATTGGTGACGATCGATGACGATGTCATCAAAACCATGATTCGGCAGGAATGGGTCAGTACTTTTCGCGGCCGGGCCTTGTCGCCGGATAAGCCGGTGCTGCGCGGTACCGCGCAAAACCCGGACGTATATTTTCAAGCCAGGGAAGCGGTTAATCCGTTTTATCAAGCGCTGCCCGGGATCGTGCAACAGGCCATGGACCGGTTTGCCGCATTGACCGGTCGCCAATACCGCTTGTTCGAATATTTTGGCTCGCCGGAAGCCGAACGGGTCATCATGCTGATGGGCTCCGGCGCCGAGGCGGCCGAAGAAACCGTGGAATACTTGAACCGCCAGGGCGAATTGGTGGGCGTGGTCAAAGTGCGCTTGTTCAGACCATTCTCGCCGGCACACATGCTGGCGGCCTTGCCTTCGAGCTGCCGTAAAATTGCGGTGCTGGATCGCACCAAAGAACCGGGCGCCGACGGTGAACCTCTGTATAAAGATGTGTTGGGCGCAATGGCTCAAGATGCCACCGGCGGCGGCAGCAAATTCGCGGCGATGCCGAAAGTGGTAGGCGGTCGTTTCGGTTTGTCGTCCAAGGAATTTACGCCGGGCATGATCAAGTCCGTGTTCGACGAACTCAAGAACGAGCACCCCAAGAATCAATTTACCGTTGGCATTGTCGACGACGTGTCCGCAACCAGCCTGGCATGGGATGCGAATTTCAGAACCGATGCCCGTGTCGGTACTTTCCAAGCCATGTTTTACGGTCTGGGCAGCGACGGTACGGTCGGCGCCAACAAAAATACCATCAAAATCATTGGCGAAGAAACCGAGGATTTTGCCCAAGGCTATTTCGTTTACGACTCGAAAAAGTCCGGCGCTGTGACGGTATCGCATCTGCGCTTCGGGCCTAAGCCCATCAAGTCGACTTATTTGATCGGCGAAAACGACGCGAATTTTATCGGCTGCCATCAGACCATTTTCCTGGAGCGTTACGACATGCTGGTCAATGCGGCCGATAATGCGGTGTTTTTGTTGAATTCGCCGGAGTCGGTGGACAAGGTTTGGGAAAGCCTGCCCAAAACCATGCAAGCGCAAATGTTGGCCAAAAATATCCGCTTTTATGTGATCGACGGCTATTCTGTCGCGGAAAAATGCGGCATGGGCAAGCGCATCAATACCATCATGCAAACCTGCTTCTTTGCGATTTCGGGCGTATTGCCGCAAGACGAAGCAATCTCCGCCATCAAACGCGCGGTGGAAAAAACCTATGGCAAGAAAGGCCGGCGCATCGTCGAAATGAATTTCAAAGCCATAGACGAGACGCTGGCGGGTTTGCATCAAGTGCCATTGCCCGGTCAGGTCACCAGCAGCATCGAACGTGTCGAACATGTGCCGGAAACGGCGCCGGATTTCGTCAAGCGCGTGACAGCCGAAATTATCGCCGGTCGCGGCGATCTGCTGCCGGTTAGCGCGATGCCGGTGGACGGCACCTTCCCGACCGGCACCACGGCTTATGAAAAACGCAATCTGGCCCTGGAAATTCCGGTTTGGGAGACCGATCTGTGTACCCAATGCGGCAAGTGCCCGATGGTGTGTCCGCATGCGGCGATTCGCTCCAAGATTTATCCGACCGGAGCGGTGGATACGGCGCCGGCAACTTTCAAGCACATGGCCATGCTCGGCAAGGACTTTCCGGCCGGCTTGGCTATCACCTATCAGGTGGCGCCGGAAGATTGCACCGGCTGCGGCTTATGCGCGGATATTTGTCCGATACGGGATAAATCCAATGCCAGCCGCAAGGCCTTGAACATGTCGCCGCAAGCGCCGTTGCGCGAACCGGAACGGGAAAACTGGGATTTCTTCTTGTCGCTGCCGGAGTATGACCGCACCAAACTGAAAACCAATACCATCAAGGGCGCAATGGTGTTGCAGCCCTTGTTTGAATTTTCCGGGGCCTGCGTCGGTTGCGGCGAAACGGCCTACATCAAACTGGCCTCGCAATTGTTCGGCGATCGCATGGTCGTGGCCAATGCGACCGGGTGTTCGTCGATCTACGGAGGCAACTTGCCGACTACGCCGTGGACCAAAAACCCGGAAGGCCGGGGGCCGGCCTGGAGCAACTCCTTGTTCGAGGACAATGCCGAATTCGGTCTGGGCATGCGGGTGTCGATCGATAAACAAACCGAGTTCGCGCAAGAGCTGTTATCGAGTTTGCGCACCCGGTTAGGAGACGATTTGGTCGACGCGATTCTGCAGGCCGACCAGTCCGACGAACCCGGCCTTTACGAGCAGCGCCAACGCGTTGCCGAATTAAAGCGGCGCTTGCAAGCCGTGAATGAGCCGGCCGCCGAGACCTTGCTGGAATTGGCCGATTATCTGTGCAAGAAAAGCGTCTGGATCATCGGCGGCGACGGTTGGGCTTACGACATCGGTTACGGTGGCTTGGACCACGTATTGGCCAGCGGCCGCAACGTCAACATCTTGGTGCTGGATACCGAGGTGTATTCCAATACCGGCGGCCAGACCTCCAAAGCCACACCGCTGGGCGCGGTGGCCAAGTTCTCGGCCGGCGGCAAGGCGACCGCGAAAAAGGATCTGGCCTTGCTGGCGATGGATTACGGCAACGTCTACGTGGCTCACGTGGCTTATGCCGGTAAAGACATTCAAACCTTGAATGCCTTCCTGGAAGCCGAGGCCCACGACGGCCCGTCCATCATCATCGCTTATGCGCCGTGTATCGCGCACGGCGTGGACATGTCCAACAACCATAGACAACAAAATCTGGCCGTCAAAAGCGGGCATTGGCCCTTGTTCCGCTTCAATCCGAATCGGATTAAGCAAGGCAAGAATCCTATGCAATTGGATTCGGCGGAGCCGTCCGTGCCGTATCGCGAATTCGTCATGAGCGAAACCCGTTTCAGCATGTTGTGGCAATCTCATCCCGACGATGCCGAAGCTTTCTTGAAGCAAGCGCAACAAGACGTGCAAAGCCGCTATCGCTACTACAAACAGCTGTCGCAGCTGGAATGGACCGAAAGTACCAGCGTTCCGGCCGCGAAGGCACAGTTGATAACCGAGAATACCAAGGAGACCCAAAATGGTTGATTTAACAACGCATTATTTAGGCCTGAAACTGGCGCATCCCTTGGTGCCGTCGGCGTCACCGCTCAGTAAAGATCTTGATAGCGCTAAGCGATTGGAAGATGCCGGCGCTTCCGCCATCGTATTGGCGTCCTTATTCGAAGAAAAGATCGAAGCCGAAATGCAGAACATGGAGCGTTTTTTCTACGGCCAAGAAATCGGATACGGCGAAGCCGATTCGTTCCACCCGGTTCCTCATCAGATATTGACCTATCAAGAGCAATATCTGGAACATCTGCTGAAGATGAAAGAAACGTTACGAATTCCGGTGATCGCCAGTTTAAACGGCACAACGGTGGGCGGATGGATAGAATATGGCCTAGCATTGCAGCAAGCCGGCGCCGATGCGCTGGAACTGAACATTTATCATTTAGCCGCAAACTCGGATCAGAGCAGCGCCAGCGTCGAGCGGCTGTATTTGGATATACTGCAGGAATTGAGATCGCAAGTCGGAATTCCGCTGACGTTGAAACTATCGCCGCAATTCAGCTCGCCGATCAATTTTGCTCAACGCTTACAAGCCGCGGGCGCCGACGGTATAGCGATATTCAACCGTTTTTATCAATCCGACATCGATCTGGAAACCTTGCAAGTCGTACCGAAACTGGAACTGTCTACGCCGAGCGAAGCGTTGCTGCGTATACGCTGGGCCGCTTTGATGTATGGCAGGATTAACATGTCCTTAGCCGTCACCGGCGGATTTCACCAGACGCCGGATGTTATTAAAGCGCTGTTGGCGGGGGCGGATGTCGTGCACTTATGCAGCGTGTTGCTAAAAGACGGCGTTAGTCGTTTGACGGAAATACGCGATGAACTGCAACAATGGCTGAATGATCATGAATATCAATCGGTTGCGCAAATGAAAGGCAGCGTCAGCCATCAGTACGCCATTGATCCCAGCGCCTACGAGCGAGCGAACTATTTGCAGGTATTGGATAGCTATTCGGCCCCGAGCGGGGTCCGGCGATAGCTAGGTTCGTCGATTATTGAGCGGTTTCCACGCAAGTGGGCGCTTGAGACTGATTAATCGACTCCCGCTTCAGCCGGAGTCGATTTTTTTGCGCGTTACGAATATTTTTCATATATGAATCTACCTTCAAGGCAGAACATTCGATGCTTAGTATTGCCGATAAACACCCGGATGTGATCGTCATTGGCGCCGGTGCGTCGGGTTTGATGTGTGCGGCCGAAGCGGCGAAGCGCGGACGCAAGGTACGGCTGATCGATCATGCCAATAAGGCCGGCAAGAAAATACTGATGTCGGGCGGCGGGCGCTGTAATTTCACGAACTACAGCGTCGACGCCGATAATTACATCTCGCATAATCCGCATTTTTGTAAATCCGCCTTAAAACGCTATACCCAATGGGATTTTTTGGCAATGGTCAATCGCTACAAGATTCCGTTCCATGAACGCGAGCACGGGCAATTATTTTGCGATCATAGCGCCAAGGATATTCTGAATATGCTGCTTTCCGAGTGCCGGCAATACGGAGTGACAACTAGCCTGCAATGTTCAATCGAGCGTGTCGCCCGCGACGCGGGCGGCGGTTTTCAAGTGCAAACCAACCAGGGTAAGTGGCATTGCCAATCGCTGGTTGTCGCGACCGGCGGTTTATCGATTCCGAAAATGGGTGCGACACCGCTGGGTTATCACATTGCCGAGCAGTTCGGCGTCAAGGTCTGGTCGACCCGTGCAGGTCTTGTACCGTTGACATTGCAGCCGGACGATAAAGCCGTTTTTTCCGCGTTGACCGGTATTGCCGTGCCGTGCGAAGTTAGCGTAGGCAACATCGGCTTCAGAGAAAACCTGTTGTTCACCCATCGCGGCTTGAGCGGACCGGCGATCTTGCAAATATCGTCCTATTGGCAGCCGGGCGAAATTCTGACGATCAATTGCCTGCCGGATCGGCATTTAGTGAACGACATGAGGCAGTTGCGAAGCCACGGAAGTAAACTGAAAGTGAAAACCTGGCTGGGAGGCATGTTACCTAAGCGTTTACTGCAAGCGTTGCTGCCGCAGCCGCTATTGGAAACTGTTCTCGTGGATTGTTCGGATAAACAAATTCGGCAACTTATGGATCATTTGCAAGCTTGGCGTATCAAACCCAACGGCAGTGAAGGCTACCGCACGGCTGAAGTGACTGTCGGAGGTGTCGACTGCGATGCCTTATCGTCCAAAACCATGGAATGTCTGAAAGTACCGGGTTTGTACTTCGTCGGCGAAGTGGTCGATGTGAGCGGCTGGTTGGGCGGCTATAACTTTCAGTGGGCCTGGTCCTCAGGTTGGTGTGCCGGCCAGTACGTTTAGGCGTTGGAGTGATTTAGAGCGATCGGCGTCCGATACGGACATCGTGGTTTTGAACCAAAGAATCGCAACGAAAATTTATGAACCCTACCGCGAGGATATGTGTCTTAGAATTAAATAATGAAATATTTATATTTGTAGGTCCCATTGATTCTTAGAGTCCTACCCTAATGTTTGTGTATTGTTATTGTGGCCGGGGCTAATAAACCGGCAAACAAGTGAGCGCAATAATTGGGGGACTTACAAAGGCTTTGCAATTTAAATCGAGGATAGTGATTTTTTCAAACATGATTGTAATATCTCGACGCTTACTCAGTTCGGTTAAATCCGCTTTTTCCGCAGTATCGCTGCTTTTTGCTACGGCATTATGCGGCGGATGTACTCCTGTGATGATAGGTCCGGGGCCCACCGCAGGGGATGCCCGTTTAACGGCTGCCAGTTTTATTACTGAAGACGGCGTTGAATTACCTTTAAGCGAATGGCCGGCGCCGCAGCCAAAGGCGGTATTAATCGCATTGCATGGTTTTAATGATTATCGCCATTTTTTCGCATCGGCGGCCGAATACCTTAAGCAGCGGCAAATATTTTGCTATGCCTATGATCAACGGGGTTTTGGCGGCAGCCCGAATATTGGATTTTGGGCTGGCAGCGATACCTACGCGGACGACCTCCTTCAATTCACTCGTTTGATTCAAATTCGACACCCGGGCGTACCCGTGTATTTGCTTGGTGAAAGCATGGGGGGCGCGATTGTCATCGATGCGATGGTCAGACCGCAAAAGCCCGAAGTAGCCGGTATTATTTTGTCGGCGCCCGCGGTTTGGGGCCGAAAAACGATGCCTTGGTACCAGACCTCATTGCTATGGACTCTGTCACACACTTTGCCTTGGATGACGTTGACCGGTAAAGGGCTGGATATCATGCCGTCGGATAATATCGACATGCTGAGGGCGCTAGGGCGGGATCCTTTTGTGATCAAAGAAACCCGTGTCGATGCTATCTACGGTTTGACCGATCTGATGGATGACGCGTTAAGTTCGGCGGATAAATTAACCGCCCAAACGCTATTGTTATACGGCGAGAAAGACCAAATCGTGCCGCGAGAGCCGACTCAGCTGTTTGTCCAGAATCTATTGAATCATCAAGCTCGCGGTAAAAAAGTCGCTTATTATCAAAACGGCTACCATATGCTATTGCGCGATTTGCAGGCGCCTTTGATTTGGCAGGACATCGCGCATTGGATACTTAATCAAAATGAGGCCTTGCCGTCGGGAGCGGACAAGAACAGCGACAAATTAGTCCAACGCCATGACGCCGACAACAGCGAAAAAATGCTTGGGCAGCTGCAGCTAGACGAAGACTGATTAGTCTACGCTTTCGTCTTGCTTACTAATCTTTCAGCAAGAGTTTGAACCCGGTATTGGGACAATTCATTGGGCGACTACCCAAGCCGACAAAGTCGATTGCGCAGCCGGCCTCACAGCAGTGTCTTAAGTAGATTAATGTCTTTGATCGTAATAAACCGGTTTCGCACGGTGATAAGCCCGTCTTGTTGAAATTTCTTTAACAGTCGGCTGACGGTTTCCAGTGCAAGCCCCAAATGATTGCCGATTTCCTGCCGCGTCAGCGAAAGCTTGAATTCCGATGACGAGAAGCCGCGACGCTTCAAGCGCTGCGATAAGCTGATCAGAAAATAAGCCAGCCGTTCTTCAGCCGGCCGTTTGCTGAGTACAAGCTGATTTTTGTCTTCCAGCATTTTCTCCCCGGTATGGCGAAACAACTCTCTAGTCAGACTCGGAAGATTTTGAAACAGTTGATCCATACTGTCGGCGGGTAAGAGACAAAAAGTCATGGTTTCCAGCGCAATGGCCGCACAACTGTGCTTTTCATCGGAAAGACCGTCAAAGCCCAATAACTCGCCCGGCAACAGGATGTTCAAAATATGTTCGTTACCGTGGCTGTCGTTGGCAACCAGCTTGGCGCTGCCGGATTTGATGGCCAGTATGCCTTTGAAGCTATCGCCTTCGCGATAGATAAAATCGCCCCGTTGTATTGTTTTTTTGGCTTTCACCACCTTGCTGATGTTGTCGATTTCCGCTTGCGACAGGCCTCGAGGCAAACATATATTGTCCAGACTACAATTGTTGCAACTAACTTGGTTATGGGACACGTTCGGATTCTAGCGTTAGATTAAGATTGTTGAAAATAGCCGATAATGCGTTCGACTTCGTTTTTGGCGCCGAAAATCAGCGGTACGCGTTGATGAATGTCGTGCGGCTTGATATCGAGGATACGCTCCTTTCCCGTGCTGCAGGCTCCGCCGGCTTGTTCGATGATAAACGCCATTGGATTGGCTTCATACATCAGGCGCAATTTGCCGGGACGGTCCGGATCGCGCAAATCATAGGGATAAAGGAATATCCCGCCTCGGTTCAGTATGCGGTAGACGTCGGCCGCCAAAGAGGCGATCCAGCGCATGTTGAAATTCTTGCCGCGCGGACCGTCCGTGCCGGCCACGCATTCATCGATATAACGTTTAACGGGAGGCTCCCAAAAACGCTGATTGGACATATTAATGGCGAATTCTTGCGTATCTTGCGGGATACGCATGTTTCGGTGCGTCAAGATGAATTCGCCTATATCTTGGTCCAGTGTAAAGCCGTTCACGCCGTTGCCGGTGGTCAAAACCAGCATGGTCGACGGGCCGTACAACACGAAGCCGGCGCAGACTTGCTCGGTGCCTCGACGCAAAAAGTCTTCCGGTTCCGGCTCGACGCCCTCACGGCAGCGTAACACAGAAAAGATGGTGCCGACCGTTAGGTTGATATCGATATTGGACGATCCGTCCAGCGGATCGAACAATACCAGGTATTTACCTTTGGGGTATTGTTTGGGGATTTGGATGGGATCGTCGATTTCCTCCGAAGCCATGCCGCCTAGATGTCCGCCCCAATCAAGGGCTTTGACCATGATGTCGTTGGTGATGATATCGAGTTTTTTCTGTACTTCGCCTTGCACGTTTTCGGTTTCCGCACTGCCCAATACGCCGATCAACGCACCGCGGTTGACCAGGTGCGAAATCTGTTTGCAAGCCGTGACGATATTGTTCAGCAGCAGGGTAAAGGTGCCGGATGCCTCGGGCAAACCCCGCTGTTGTTCGATGATGAACTGGGTCAGGGTGACTTGGTCTGTTGCGTCGGGTTTTTGAGTTCGATTCATGGATTTAATCTGATATCTAGAATTAGGCGAAGCGGTCGCTGATGACGACTTCGCTGATGTCTAATTGACCGCCGCGCGGCTGAGTCGGTTGTAATGCTTTGCCGATCGCGACAAACATGCCGATGACGTGGTCGGCCGGTAAGCGGATTAATTTAGCGACTTCGTCGAAGTCGAAGCCGTCCATCGGACAGGAGTCGTAGCCCATGGCTTTTGCGGACAGCATTAGAGTTTGCGCGGCGATGCCGCAGGAACGCATGGCTTCGTCCCGTTGCACTTGCGGTTTGCCGTCATAGTAGGCATGAATGGCGGGTAGCAGGAAGTCGCGCATTTCTCGGGGAGCGTTTTGCCAATAGCGTTCAGGTTGTTTTTCCCAGGCTTTTAGGTCGGCGCAAATCACGATCAGCAACGAGGCGTCAGTGGCTTGGGCCTGCTCCCAAGCCGCCGCGCGAATTTGCCGGCGTAGGTCGGGATCACGAACTAATACGAAGCGCCAATGCTGAAGATTGAATGCCGTGGGCGATAGTAGCGCTAACGACAATAGCGAGTCGATTTCATGTTCCGTGAGTTGGTGATCCGGGTCGAATTGTTTGACCGATCGACGCGATGTTATAGCGGTGACTGTATCCATGCTGAAGTCCTGACGAGTGCTTAATTGATTAGGCTTTTTCGCTTAATAGATGCGGCATAGGTGTTTTAACGGGATCTGTTTGCGTGGGTTGACCTTGATGCGCTTCCATAAATCCAGGGTTTAGTCCTTTCGTCTCGAATTGATGTTTTAGGTAGTCGAGGTGTGCATTAATAATTTCCGCCGTGCCGGCCACTTCACTCCAAAAGCGGGTATTAACGGAGTCGTCGTAGTAGGAAATTCGGCAGTGTATTGTACCAAGATCAGGTGGCGTAATGGTAATATTGACTACCCAGTTTTTTTCGGAACTGTCCGTGCTCTTGGATTTATCGCGTTCTATTTCGATTTTCACGCTTTCAGATCGGCCGTTGTGAAAAAAGGGCAATTCCAATGTCCAGGTTTGCTTGGGCGATTCCTCTTTGGGCAGTGAGTTAAGTTGATCAAGGGTGAGCTTGGCATACGCGCTTTGAGCTTTTTCCAAGCTTTCCTTCAATAATTCGTTGCTCAATGCGGACTTGTCGGCGATTTGAGTTGTTAGTTCCTGAGTCAGCAGTTGAATGAGCTTGCTTAATTTGAATTTGAAGTCGTCTTGCAATGATAGGTTGGGCTTGCCTAGTAATAACTCAAGTAGTTTAGCTTCCATGAAAAGGCCGGATTCCTTGAAAACCCGGCTCAATATCGGCGGTTCGGCCAGCTGAGAACTCGCCGGTATGCTAGTTAAAATCTTTTGCGCCAATGTCAATAAGGTTTCGGAAAGCGAGGCATCGGCCAGCAGCGCCGGGAGGGATTGCTGCAGCTGATTTATAAAGCCTGCGGGAGACGCTTGTATCGGTAGCATCTGTTTGTAGGCTTCGACGACTTGCTGTTCCGGTTTAGCGGACGCCGAACTGAGCAAGAACACCGGCCTATCTCCTGACTTAACTACCTCTAACCGGAGTTGCATTCCCTCTTTGAGCGGGATTGCGGCTTGGTCGGGTTTTTGCGCTATGGCCGTTTTGTCGGTGCCGGAAAGTAATTGATTGGTATCGAGCGTCAGCAACCAGACTTCCGGTCGGCCGGTTTGAGGGTGTGCCGCCGCTGGCGGCGCTAGCTGCAAGGTCACTTTATCATCCGCGGCCGCTATTACAATCGCTTGCAATTGTTGGCCGCTGTTCAGCGGAGGCGGAGCGGCCGCCGGAGCATTTTTTAGCGGCGGCGATGCCGGTAACGGCGTCGCGACCGGTTTGTTGAGCAGTGTAAGAGTCAGTTCGTCGTTATTTTGCGCCGGATCCGGCGCGGTCGATGGCGGTAATAACGATGAAATAAGCTTCAGCTCCGGCACGGGTAATAATTTGATGACTTGTAATCTTAGCGACTGTCCGGGTTGGATGTCGATAGCTAGCTTGGTTTGGGCCGTAACGGTTTTGTCCTTAATTTGCAGCGTTAGGGTATCCAGCATGGTTTGGTTTTCAATGACCTTGGCTTCTACGACTTGATTGAGTTTAAGCCCTAGGCTGCCGTCGTTGCTTTTGTTAACGGCCAATTGCAAATTGGCGTCCAAAGGTAGTTTGATGTCCATGCTGGTTACCTCCCGAATGGATTGGTCGAGATCCTTCTGTACGCGATTCACTAAGTTAAATCACAAGCATTGTCCAAAACCGAAAAATACTCCGTTTCGCATACGAAAAACTCCGTTTTGCATATGTTTGGCCGCCGCATTCTGAGTAACATCTATCACCGTTAAATCGAACCAATTTAACGCCGGAACAACCGAAATAATAGCAACGTTATTTCGGACGACGATCTATCGAATAGAGAAAAAGGGTAAAAATTATGAAAAAAACCACCTTGCTTTTGGCCGCTTTGGCCTTGTTATCCGCTCAAGCCTACGCTGATGGCGACCACGGGCATCATCGGAAAAAACATCAATGCCGTAGCAAAGATTTGAACGGCGATTACGTGATGTTTCAGGCCGCGGTAA
This sequence comes from Methylomonas sp. MgM2, assembly GCF_054172045.1. Classification (NCBI taxonomy): domain Bacteria; kingdom Pseudomonadati; phylum Pseudomonadota; class Gammaproteobacteria; order Methylococcales; family Methylococcaceae; genus Methylomonas; species Methylomonas sp. MgM2. The sequence goes on from NZ_JBSYXO010000008.1 coordinate 25,393, forward strand.
ACAATCCCGACCTCAATCATACCGGCCGTTGTGAAGTGAGTATCGCCGATGGCGAATTATCCGGAACTTGCGCGTTCGATCCGAACGTTAGCGGTAATCCGAATTTTAACGGACCCGTATACGGCACAGCGACCATGAACGCCAATTGTTCTGCGGAAATGGAGATTCGCTTTCGCCCGAACCCCGCAAACCAGGAATTTGAAGTCGTCTCAAACTTCGATGTGCAGTTTACGCCCGATAAGCAAAGTTTGGTGGGTAAATTCAGCAACCAATTCGGTGTTTACGGCGTGACCAATGGCACCCGTTATTCTATCGATTTGCCGGGCGACGAGGCGTTCTAATCAATAATAGATCACAAAAAACCGCCCCTTCGGGCGGTTTTCTTTTGTACCAGGAAAAGCAAATCCTAATATGAAATCACTTCCGAACCCTTTCCGACCAATACCACATCCGCATCGCGCATCGCGAACAAACCGTTGGTGATCACGCCGGGGATATTGTTGATCGCCTGTTCCATGCCGACCGGATCGACGATGCTCATGTTATGCACGTCCAGAATCTCGCAGCCGTTGTCGGTAATGTAGGGTTGACCGCTTTCTTTGCTGATACGCAGTTCGGGTTGGCCGCCCAGCTTCACCAACTGGCGGGCGACAAAGCTGCGTGAAAGCGGCAACACTTCCACCGGCAACGGGAATTTGCCCATCACGTCGACGCATTTGCTTTCGTCGACGATGCAGACGAATTTCTTGCTGGCGCCGGCGATGATTTTTTCACGGGTCAGCGCGCCGCCGCCGCCTTTCAGCATTTTCTTATGCGGAGTCACCTCGTCGGCGCCGTCCACATAGATGTCCAAATCGCCGGATTCGTTCAATTCGATGACTTTGATGCCGATCGATCTCAGGTGTTCGGTGGTTTTGATCGAGCTGGACACCGCCGCTTCGATTTCGTGTTTGAAGTCGCAATCGGCTAATTGGTTGATCAAATGGGTGACGGTGGAGCCGGTGCCCATGCCGATAATCGGCACGTTTTTCAAATATTGCAGAGCGGCTGCGGCTACTTGTTTTTTTAATTCATCTTGAGTCATTGTTTTTATTCCCGCTGATGGTTTGCTGTGATGTGCGCCACGGCGTTGCGGCCGTGATTGTATGGGATAATAACCGATTGACGCCAATCTCTCAGCTGTTTTTAACATTCCGGGTCAGGGCAACCCGGCGAAGCTCACCAAGGATATCTATGCACCGATACATCGAAAAAATATTGCGCGCAAGAGTTTACGACGTTGCCGAGGAAACGCCTTTGGATTTTGCGGTCACGCTGTCGGATAGGCTCCGGAATAGGGTTTACTTGAAGCGAGAAGACTTGCAACCTGTGTTTTCGTTTAAACTGCGCGGCGCTTACAACAAGATCGCATCGTTGACGCCGGAGCAAACCGCCAAAGGGGTGATCGCCGCTTCGGCGGGCAATCACGCTCAAGGCGTGGCGCTGGCGGCGAAAAAGCTGGGCATCAAAGCGCTGATCGTGATGCCGAAAACGACGCCGGAAATCAAAGTGAAATCGGTCAAGGCGCTCGGTGCGAAGATCGTTCTGCATGGCGATTCATATGACGACGCTTATGCCCATGCGATGGATTTAGTGAAGGAAAAAGACCTGGCCTTCATTCACCCGTATGATGACCCCGAAGTCATCGCGGGGCAGGGCACGATAGGAATGGAGATTTTGCGCCAGCGCAGCGGCGACATTCATGCGATTTTTATACCCGTAGGCGGCGGTGGACTGGCGGCGGGGATTGCGGCTTATGTGAAATTCGTCCGTCCCGAAATCAAAATCGTTGCGGTGGAACCGGACGACGCCGATTGCTTGAATCAGGCGCTCAGGGCCGGAAAACGGGTCGAGCTCGATCAGGTCGGCTTGTTCGCCGACGGCGTGGCGGTAAAGTGCGTGGGTAAAGAGACTTTCCGGTTAGCCAGGCAGTTTGTCGACGAGGTGGTTACCGTCAGTACGGACGAGATTTGCGCCGCGATTAACGACATATTCGACGATACGCGTTCGGTAGCCGAGCCGGCTGGTGCCTTGGCCGTTGCCGGAATGAAAAAATACGTCGAACAGCAAGGCATCACCGGCCAAACTCTGATCGCGGTCGACAGCGGCGCCAACATGAACTTCGACCGCCTGCGCTACGTGGCCGAGCGCACCCAAGTCGGCGAACATCGCGAAATTTTGCTGGCCGTCGCCATTCCGGAAGAACCCGGCAGTTTCCTCAAATTCTGCAAACTGCTCGGTAAACGCAGCATCACCGAATTCAATTACCGTTATTTCGACAGTCAAATGGCCCGGGTGTTCGTCGGCATTAGTAGCAGCGGCGCCGGGTCCGATCAGCAAGAGTTGATCGATCACTTACTCAAAAGCGGTTTCGCGGTGACGGATATGACCGGTAACGAACTGGCGAAAGATCATATTCGACACATGGTCGGCGGCCATGCGCCTTGCGAACTGAACGAAAAAATCTACAGCCTGCAGTTTCCCGAGCGGCCCGGCGCCTTGTTGAAATTTCTGACGTCGCTGGGCAGCCAATGGAATATCAGCCTGTTTCATTACCGCAACCACGGCGCCGCATTCGGCAAGGTATTGATCGGATTGCAAATGAACGATGCGGATAGCCAGGCGTTCGAGCATTGCATGGATAGCTTTGGGTTGGCCTACCGGCAGGAAACCGGCAATCCGGCTTACCGCTTGTTTGCCGGCGGTGCCGCATAAGTCGGCGCGAGGCTTCGGTTTTTCTCTGCGTTCTTTAAGAAATCCGACGCGCTTGCCGCTTGCAGCCGCATTGTGCGGGCTAAACTCGGGAAGTTATTTGCAACTGAATCCTGAGTTGTTCCGCTGTGAAATAGTCGACGCGGATGGCATTTTCCCGGGCTTGTTCCGCTTGTTTGATCAATGCCGCTTCCGAACCGTCGATCAGGCCGCTTTGCACGGCTTCGTCCAATACTTCAGTCATCGTTCGCCTGGGTAAACCGGCTTGTTTCCGGGCTTTGCGGATCTTGGCCTCGACCGGGGCCGCATCGAGCACCGCCTTGAATGCCGCTTCGATGCGGCCGCTGGCATCGTCCGGTTTGACGTTGATATAAATGCCTGCGGTCAGACGTTCTCGTGTCGGATTGTCGCCGGTCAGCGCCTGCGCGAGCTTGCCGATCAGAGCATCCCGCGGCGGCGCATAGGGCTTGCCCAGCGGAAACAGCGCATAACGTAAAAATAGGGCCGGAAGCCTTGCCGGTAACAGCCAGAATACCGCCAGCAGCGATTGTTGGGCGCGGTGCAGGCTATACTGGCAGGCCCATTCCAGCAAGGCCAGGTCGTCCTGTTGCGCGCCCTGGTTTTCGAAATGCTTGAGCGCACAGGAACACAAGTATAAGTGACTCAAAACGTCGGCCAAACGGCCGGACAGGCGTTCCTTGCGTTTCAGCCGGCCGCCGAGCGTCAACAGTGCAAAATCGGCGGCCAACGCGAAGCCGGTGCTGAGGCGGGTTAATTGCCGGTAATAAGGCCGGGTATGTTTATTCCCCGGCGTACGCAGCAGTTTTGTAGCCCCCAAGCCGAAGCAAAAACCGCGCGCCAGATTGCCCAGAAAAAAACGGATGTGCCGCCAAAGAACGGCGTCGAATTCAAGCAAGGCCTTATCGAAATCGGGATGGTCGAGCGCGTTCATCTCGGCCTGTACGAAAGGGTGGCAGCGTATCGAGCCCTGGCCGAAGATCATCATGGACCGGGTCAGAATGTTGGCGCCTTCAACGGTGATCGCGACCGGAATCACCTGATACAGGCGGCCGATGAAGTTGGAAGGGCCCAGGCAAATGCCCGAGCCGCCCTGTATGTCCATGCCGTCGTTGAGGATGCGGCGCATGGCTTCGGTCGCCTGGTATTTGAGTATCGCGGAAATCACCGCCGGCCGCTCGCCTTGGTCGAGCGCGCTACAGCTAACGTGGCGCGCCGCATCGATCAAATAGGTCAAGCCGGCCATTCTTGCCAGCACTTCCTCTATGCCTTCGAAAGATCCGATCGGGACGTTGAATTGGTTGCGAATCCGGGCGTAGGCGCCGCTGTTGCGGCAGACGAATTTGGCCGCGCCGACGCTGAGGGCGGGCAATGAAATGGCCCTGCCGGTGGCGAGGCATTGCATCAACATTTTCCAGCCCTGTCCGATCTGGTCCGCGCCGCCTATGATCCAATCGAGCGGAATGAATACGTCCTTGCCCCAATTCGGCCCGTTTTGAAATGCCGAGTCGAGCGGAAAATGGCGCTGTCCTATCGTGATGCCCGGCGTGTCGGTCGGAATCAACGCCAGGGTGATGCCCAATTCTTCGGTGTCGCCCAACAGGTGATCCGGATCGTACAATTTGAACGCCAGGCCCAGCACCGTGGCGACCGGCCCCAGGGTAATGTAGCGTTTTTCCCAGTTCAAGCGGATGCCCAGGGTTCGTTGCTTGCCCTGGAAAGTGCCGTGACAAACCACGCCGTTGTCGGTCATCGAGCCGGCGTCGCTGCCCGCCTTCGAACTCGTCAGCGCAAATGCCGGAATTTCCAAGCCGTCGGCCAGACGCGGCAAATAATGGCTTTTTTGCTGTTCGCTACCGTATGCCAGCAGCAACTTGGCCGGGCCCAGTGAATTCGGCACCATCACCGTGACCGCCGCCGAAACCGAGCGGCTGGCGATTTTCATGACGATCTGGGAATGGGCGAATTCGGAGAAGGCCAGTCCGCCGTAAGATTTGGGGATGATGATGCCGCAGAATTTATGGCGCTTGATATAGGTCCATACCGCTTCGGGCAAGTCGCGGCGAATATGGGTGATTTCCCAATCGTCCAGCATCGCGCATAAGGTCTCGACGGGGCCGTCCAGAAAGGCCTGTTCTTCGTCGCTCAAGCGCGAGGCGGGAAGGCCGGCGAGTTTGCGCCAGTCGGGCTTGCCGCCGAATAACTCGGCATCCCACCAGGTATTGCCGGCTTGCAGGGCTTCTTTTTCGTTTTCCGACATCGGCGGCAGCTGCCTGCGCATTCTGTCGAACAGCGGCCGCGTCAGTAATCGGCGTCGCAATGGTGTCGCCAGGACTAGGACAAGACCGGCGAAAATCAGCAAAAATTCGTTCATGACATACTCGCTTTAGGATGACGCCGTTTTGAGCCGGACCGCGTCAGTTTCGTAACGGCTTGCCGGTTTTCAGAAAATGTTCCAGCCGGGCCTGCGTGCCGGCCTGTTTGACCAAATGCATGAAGGCCTCCCTTTCCAGATCGAACAAGTCTTGTTCGCTCAGCGGCTCGGTGATATCGGTGTCGCCGCCGCTGAGGACGCAGGCCAGCTGGCGGGCGATGACGCCGTCGTACGCGCTGGCCTTGCCGGCCAGCTGCCGGTTATGGATGGCGCTATCCAGCGCCGCCCGGGCCGAAGCGCCGGGCAGATGGAACCGGTAAGGTTCCGGCGTTTGATAATCCTGCGCCAGGCGCAAGGCGCGGGCCTTGGCATCGCTCAACAACCTGTCCTTGTTCATCGTGATGCCGTCCGCTTGACTCAGGAAGAGCAATTTCTTGGCCTCGAATGCCGAATTCGATACCTTGGCGAGAGCAATGGTTTCGAAAGTTTGCGCGATCGGCGGCATAGGCCCGCCCGGACGTTTCGCGTGCGTTAGCCAGCGCCGCAGCAATTCTTTGCAACCGCCCCAGCCCGGTATGATTCCGACGCCGGTTTCCACCAGGCCGACATAGAGTTCGGCATGCGCTTGGATGGCGTCGCAGTGCAGCAGAATTTCGCAGCCGCCGCCGAGCGCCAGGCCGGACGGCGCGCCCACCACCGGGAAAGCGGCGTATTTCAAGGCCTCATAGCTTTGTTGGCCTAGACGAAGAATGTTTTCGAACGCCGGCCAATCCTGTTGCATCAGTGACGGTCCCAACAGCTTAAGGTTGGCGCCGGCGGAAAAGTTGTCGCCTTCGTTGTAGATCACCAATCCGGCGAAGCGCCGTTGAACCAGTTCGACGGCCTCGCCGATCAAATGAAGGTTATCGGCATCCAGCGTATTCATCTTGCCGTGAAACTCGAAACAAACGATGCCGTCGCCGATGTCCCAAAGGCTGGCCGAGGCGCAGTGCAGCAAGGGTTTGGCGCCTTGTTTGACGGCGCTTAACGATAATATGTCCGGCTGCTGCGGCACGGGAGAGTACCGGCCGGTCTGGTTCTTGTACTGCCGCTGACGCTTGTCGAGCCGATACAGGCTTTGGCCGTCCGCCAGCAGGTTTGGAACGGCGTGATGCTGCTCGCGCAGGCGTTTTACAAACCAATCGACGCCGAGACGATCGGCCAATTGAAACGGGCCGTAGCGCCAGTTGAAACCAAGGTGCATGGCTGTATCGATTGCGACGATATCGTCGGCGATTTCCGGAACCAGGCCGGCACTGTAAGTCAAGGTCTCGGACCAGACTCGCCAGGCATAGCGATTCAGTGCGCCGTCGCCCTCCAAAAACTGCCGCAGCTCGTCAGGACTATGGCCCGCGCCTTCGATGCGGAATTTTTGACTGGTAGCATAGTTTCCGCTGTGCAGATCGATGGATTCCTTGACCTTGGCGGCGCCATCGCGCTTGAGGCGGTAAAAGCCGCCCTCGCCCTTGCGGCCGGTATAGCCCTGCTCGATCATGCCGGTCATTAGCGGTGGAATGGCGGCGATGTCGCGCAGCCTGTCGCCCGACGGCAAGGTTTGCAGAAAGCTTTGCAGGATATGCGGCATCAAATCCAGGCCGATAAGATCCAGTAATCCGAACACGCCGGTTTTCGGGATGCCGAACAAAGTCATGACGGCATCGCTTTGTTCGACGCTCAAATTCAGAGCGATGGCTTCCCTTAATGCGGTTTGAAGCCAGAAAGTGCCTATGCGGTTGGCGATGAACCCCGGCGTGTCGTGGCACATCACGCAGCCTTTGCCGAGTCTTCGGTCGGCGCAGGCGCGGACGCCGGCGAGCAGTTCGGGCGCCAATTCCCGAGACGCCACCAGTTCCAACAAACGCATGTAACGCGGCGGATTGAAGAAATGGGTGATCAGGAAGCGGCGCTTGAAGCTGTCCGGCAAGCCTTGCGTCAGCACACTCAACGGCAGGGTCGAGGTGTTCGAGGAAATCACGGTGCCGGGCCGGCAGGCCTGATCCAGTTTTCGGTATAGATCGCGTTTGACGCCGGGGTCTTCGACCACCGCTTCGATGACCCAGTCGACCTCGGCCAGACGGGGCAAGTCGTCCTCGCTGTTGCCGGGATGGATCAGGCCGGCATTTTCCGGAAGCATCAAGGGCGGCGGCGAGGTTTCGAGTAATCCGGCGATGGCGGCTTCGGCCAGCGCATTGCGCGGAGCGCCCGCTCCGGCCGGTAAATCCAGCAAAAACACCTCTATGCCGGCATTGGCGATTTGCCCGGCGATGCCGGCGCCCATGACGCCGGCGCCAACCACGGCGACTTTTTCAATATTCATGGCAGGCCTCCAATATCGTTGCGATGCCCTGGCCGCCGCCTATGCATTGGGTGGCCATGGCATAGCGTTTGCGTTCGCGCTGCAACAGGGCGGCCGCCTTGCCGGTGATGCGCGCGCCGGTTGCGCCTAGCGGATGGCCCAGGGCGATTGCTCCGCCGTCGAGATTCAGCTTCAGCGGGGCTATGGGAAGTTCTTTCAGAACGGCCAAGGCTTGGGCGGCAAAGGCTTCGTTCAGTTCCACGATGTCGATATCGTCAAGTTCCAGCCCGGCCCGCTTAAGCGCTTTATCGCTCGCCGCAACCGGGCCTATGCCCATGATTTCCGGCTGGCAGGCGGAGACGGCGACGGACTTGATACGCGCCAGTTTAGGCAGACTACGCGCATCCGCGTAAGCTTCGCTGCAAACCAGGACGGCCGATGCGCCGTCGGTCAAAGGCGATGAGGTCGCGGCGGTGACGCTGCCGTTTGCCAGAAAGGCGGGCGCGAGTTCGGCCATGGCCTGCAAAGTCGACTGCGGGCGCAAACAGCCGTCCCGCTCGATACGTTCGCCGGTCGATGTTGTGATCGGGATGATTTCATCGTCAAATAATCCTTGCCGCTGCGCCCGGTCAGCCTTTTGCTGACTTAGCAGCGCAAAAGCTTCCTGGTCGCCGCGGGCGATCGCGTATTTCGAGGCCAGATTTTCGGCCGTTTCGCCCATGCCGATATAGGCCTGCGGATAATCCCGGTAAAGTCCGGGATGAGGCAGGTTATTGAATCCGCCCATCGGCACCCGGCTCATCGATTCGATGCCGGCGCAGATGAATGCGACGCCGGCGTTCATTTGAATGGCGCCGGCGGCCATGTGTATGGCTTGCATCGAGGAACCGCAGAAGCGGTTGACGGTGGTTCCGGCAATGCCGACGGGCAGTTTCGCCAGATGGACGACCAGGCGGGCCAGGTTTAGGCCTTGTTCGCCTTCGGGAAAGGCGCAGCCCAGAATCAGGTCCTCGATGTCGTTGGGGTCGATTTCGATTTTCCGGACTAGGGATTCGACCACTTGCGCAACCAATTCGTCCGGTCTCACCGCGGCTAGCGCCCCATGACGCGCCGGTGTGAATGGCGAGCGCGCGTAGCCCGCGATAATCACGTTATTCATGATGCAACCTCCTTTAAGAGCTCCGTTGCGGGCGCTGAAGACTCATGCGACGGACTTTGCACCCGCCGTAAAAATTCGTCTATCGCGGCCCAGGTATTGCCTAAATTTTCCGTCAATATGCCATGGCGGTCGGCCGTGATCGCTTGCAGGTATTTGTGTTTCGCGCCGAGTTTGTTGAAAAAAATTTCCGAACTTTCCGGTAACACGACCGGGTCCTGGTCCGCATAGAGTAGCAGCGTCGGTGTTTCGATATCGCTCAATAACGCTTCCGTATGTTGGATTAAGCGCCGTAACTCATACAGGGCCCGGATCGGGGTATTCCGGTAATTGATATCGGGATGTTCCGGTATGTTGTCGACGAACGGTTTGACGCCTTCGAACGACGAAACCCACTGCACCAGGGCATTGGTGTTATGTAGCAAGGAAACCAGCATGAAGGCGGGGTTGTGGAATTTGACGGGCACGGATATCGCCACGACGCCGGCCAATTCGGGCGGTTTCTCCGCGGCCAATTTGAGACCCAGCACGCCGCCGGTCGAAAAACCGACGATGAAGAGTTGCCCGCAATGAATTTTAAGGATGTCGAAACCGTGCTTGACGTTTTTTTCCCAATCTTCAAAGTTGACTTCGCGCAGAGCGTCGGGCGAGGTGCCGTGGCCCTTGAGCCTGACGCCGAGCACGGTATATCCTTGGGTAGTCAGATAGCGCCCGTAATCCCGGACTTCGGCGGGGCTGGCCAACAGGCCGTGAATCAACAATATACCGAAGCCATTGGCTTGCTTCGGACGCATCAAAAAAGGCGAAGGATCGGCAATCGCTGTTTCGTTATCCTTGATGCCGCCGTTTTCCGGCATGCTGTAGCGTTCCTGCTCGATCGCCAGCACCAATTGTTCGTCGTCGAACAGCCATGCGGCCATTTGTTGAGGGGGTACCCGGCGGTACAAGCGGTCCGCCTTCAGCACGGCGTCGCGCACGCTGCTCAACGGCGCCGCTTCGTTATGGTAAACGATAATCGGGTTTTCCAGGCGAACCTGATCGAATTCGTGGTCCTCGCTCAGTTTCGGTAAAAAACGGTAACTGTCGTCCTGTTCGGCAATCAATCCCGCTTTCTCGGCAATGCAGATGAATTGATCGAAGCGATGACTGGCGCCATAGGCCAAATCGCCGTATTCCTCCGGGTTTAGCAAACTGCGATGCAGATGGATGTCGGGGTTCTTTTGCAGGCTTTTGATGGCGATGTACAACACCGTGTAAAAACGGCTTTTTTCGACGAGGGAGCGGTTGTCGCCCAAATAGCTCATGATCAAGGTCGATGCCAGATGGCTCAGGTTGACTGTGACGTTGGCGTAGATCTTTTCCATATATTGGTTGCGCGAACAATTGGCGTTTTTAATGAAAAAATACCCCAATATTCGCTGTTTCCAATTGGTCGCTTGCTTGCTGAATTTGAAAACGGCGTCCGAATCGGAAATGTCGGGGGCCAATTTATTCATGATCCAATGCGTGCGCCAATCCCAAACGCAGCAGGGATCAATCGGGTCGCTCATTCTGATATCCATGTCGGTATCCTTGAGCAGGATGTTGCTTTCGATCAATAGTTCCTCGGACTGTCTTTTGCTTAGATCGCCGGCAAACATTTCGACACTTTTAAACAGCAAGTTTTCCGAGGAGCGAATCGGGTAGAAAGTGATGTTGGCGGGAACGATTAATGTCGGTTTCAGCGACGTGGCCAGCATGGCGTCAAAACTGTCGAAATACAGTTTGTCCTTCCAGAATTGCAAGCGCCGCAAGTCGTTGTTCTTAAAGGCGTGGCGTATGGCCGCTTTCAATGCCTCCACGCCCTGGCCCAAAACGGCCGGGCCGGTATGATGCTTGCGCCGCATGCCGTGCGTTCTTGAAAATATACTGTACTGGCCTTTTTTATCGATGACGCGGCGATCCTTGACCATGCCCCCTTCCGGAAAAATGACGACTTTACGTCCGCGCAGGATTTGTTCCGCCAACATGGCGAACAGGCGGGGGTGGTCGTGCGGAAACACGCCGACGTGTCTGAGGTAGTTGGACAGTATGTTGTCTTCCCGGAAAAATTCGCCTGACGCGATCGCGCAACTGAAGGCGCCTGTTTGTTCAAAGATCAGAAACTGAGGAATGAAGGTTTCGAAACGTGAAAAATGATTGAACAAAAAGATGTCGCCTTGCAGGACTTGGGTGTCCGCAAACAGCTCTACTTTAACCTTGAGCAGGTTTTTGACCGTTCTGAACAGCTTTACCGAGCGTTTGTAGAGCGCGGTGTCGATGTCGGGCCAGTCTTCGGGGTAGTCTGATGATTTCATTTGCGCCCTCTAATGTCTTTATCGCCGGCGATACTCGAATCAGTTCAGCTTTGGACATAAAAAGATGGTAAATGTTTCTTATCGGGTCTGGGGGCGATTCGGGATGTCTTGGGAAGACGGCGTCGAGAGAGGGTGTTATAAGTGATTCGTTCCGAATAAAAAGCCGACGCCTGCGGTAATGCCCATCGACAACATGCCCCAGGACAGCACACGGCCAACGCCGACCAAAACGGAAGAGCCGCCGGCCAAAGCGGATAGTCCGCCCAGCAACATCAGCGATAGCAAGGAAATCGAACCCACGGTAGCCATGATAGGCACGCTGATATCGCCGACGATTTTATCGGCGCGTAGAAAATGTAGATAAGGGAAAGCCATCACCGTCAACAACGGCAGAAAAGCGCCCAGGGAGAAGGTTAAAGCGGAAATCAAGGCCGCCTGCAGGGGGCGGGCCACCGTGACTTCGGTGAGTCCTAGCTCATCGCGCGCATGCGCGGCCAACGCGTCATGTGCCATCAGTTGCTCGGCGACTTGTCGGGCTAGTGCCGGTTCGAGACCCCGGTCGATGTAGATGGCTTTCAGTTCATTCACTTCATGGTGGTGATTTTCCGCCAGTTCCTGTTTTTCCCGGCGCAGATCGGCTTGTTCGGTATCGTATTGAGAGCAAACGGAGACGTATTCGCCGGCCGCCATAGACATGGCCCCCGCCACCCAACCGGCGGTTCCGCTCACAACTATGGTGTTAAGTTCGGCATGGGCCGCGGCGACACCAATGACCAGACTCGATGTCGAAACAATGCCGTCGTTGGCGCCCAGTACGGCCGCTCGCAACCAGCCGATGCGATGCGAGTGATGGAATTCCAAATGTCTCAACGCTCGATTCCTCCGAAAAACGCAAGATTTAAATTAGAATTTTCGCTTAACAAACTGCCGGAGTTTCCGGTATCCGATTATAGTCGCCATACGCACACTGTAAAATGGCGCATGTTAATTTCAGCAAAGGATGTAACGATGAATCACTCGACCTGGGTTCGAATCCAATGCGCAATCGTATTGCTCATCTTCATGGTTGCCAGTCTCGGCCCGATTCCGATTACCAGCTCGATCTGCTTTTACGTGGTGATCTTTAGGCCGCGTTGGTTTAAAGCGTTGATCGACAGCATCTATGCCGATAAAGCCGGTTAAAGGCCGGCCGTTTCGCCGGCCTAATTTAATTAGGCTATGCTTAGATTCTAAGTCGTTGAATTGTAGATGAATCCGGCGGGATTGCGAGTTTTGTCGTTGCTCGCCCCGTTAACCTTTGTCTGGCGTGCATGAAACTCCGGCGCTTGCCGGACGGATTGCCTTTCAATATTTTCGCTTAAAGTTAAAACTAATCTTGTAATCATGAGTGGGCAGAATGAAAAATAAAAACATTGTGTTATGTTCGGACGGCACCGGCAACAAGGGAGGGTACGGTGCCGATACCAATGTCTATAAAACCTACAAAGCGGTCGACGTCAGTTCGCCTGACGTGTATCAGTACACGTTTTACGACCAAGGCGTCGGGACCGACAAAAGCGAACACAGTAAGAACAAGTATCGGAAAGCCTTGTCGGGTGCATTCGGTTTCGGATTTCGAGCGAATGTGTTGCATCTTTACCATTTTTTGGCGCGCTGCTATCACCCCGGCGATGCGATATTTCTGTTCGGCTTTAGCCGCGGCGCGGCGACGATCAGAGCCTTTACCGGCTTCGTTCATGCCTGCGGATTGGTCGATATCCGCCAAGCAACCGAAAACGGCGTGTTCGACAGCGTCAAATTCAAAGCCTTGGTCGAAGAAGCCTTCGTTTGTTATCGCAGCCAAGACAAAGCCGCGCAACAAGCCTTCAAGGCGCGTTACGCCGTGCAGGACGACGTTCATGCGCCCGGCGGCGACTTGAAAATCAAGTTTGTCGGCGTCTGGGATACGGTATCGGCCTTGGGCTTTCCGCAGGATTTCAGCGTCGTCGTCAGTTGGCCGTTTCGCTGGCTGGAAAAGGCGTCCAATCATGTGTGCTTCAAAATCCCGCTGATCGATTACGAAATCTGTTGGAAACACGATTTTTACGATTACGAGTTGAATCCATCCATCGAAAACGCCTACCAGGCATTATCGATGGACGACGAGCGCCAGACCTTTCATCCTTTGGTCTGGAACGAGCAAGGGTTCGATAATTATGTCGAGCAAGTCTGGTTCGCCGGCGTGCATTCCAACGTCGGCGGCGGCTATCCGAGAACCGGTTTGTCCGATACCGCGTTGCGCTGGATGTGGCACAAAGCGGCGGCGCATGGCCTGGTGCTTTATCAGGACCATATCGACGAGATCGAGGAAAGCGCCAATGTCTACGACAAACTCTACGATTCCCGGGACGGCGTGGCCGTTTATTATCGCTACGGGCCGAGGAATTTGGTCGAACTATGCGCCGATAAACTCAAGGGTAAGATTGCCGTTCACTATAGCGCCTACCGAAAAATCAAGGAATTCAGCGAGGGCTACGCGCCGGACGGTTTGCCGTCCGCATTCGATGTGGTCGATGTGGACGACAGGGACCCGGCCAAGCAGCGGGTGATTCGCTCGGTCGAAGCCGAACCGGCTGAAAAATGGTTGCAATTGGATAATGAAGCCAAACAAGTCATAGCGCGAAGAAAGGGCGTCTACCGGGTATTCGTGGAATTGACCATGGCGATTTTGCTCGTATCCGGCATCTTTTGGAAAAACCCGCCGGTTTCGGTCAGCGATCTGAATACCTGCGAGATAGAGCACGTGCAAATCGCGCAAATGCCGGCAAACGGCCAAACCGCTTGTAACGCCGGCGAGCTGACGGACGCCGCCTTCGTCAGTTTTCAGCAGAAGCGGCACGACTTGTTCGAGCCGGGAGAATTGGCAAATTGCTCGACGCCGGTTGAACCGGAATTCTGCCGTATCGCCGCCGACAGGCCGCTCAAATTATTAGGCGACTTCTTGCGATATGTGACGCCGGTTTATTTCGACAACTTCATTACTTTCGTGGTCGAAGCGCATAGTTGGATGGCCGTGCTGATGTTGGCGGTGTTGTTTCAATTGATGAACACACGCAACAAACTGGTCAACCGTTTGGATCGAATCTGCCGCGAGATGACGGACTTGTTTCCGGGCAGATGAGGGTTTTGCGCGCGCCGCAGTCTTGCTGGCAACGCACGCGCTTGAACGTTGAGGCAAATTTGTCGTATCCGCACCATGCAAGTGCAAAAATTGAAGGACTTGTTTTATTTATGTGCGTGTGTGGTGCTTGCGCCCAGGATAAAACCGAATTTCGTTTTATGTTTAAGAGGTAATGATTTTTAATAAGTTATTGTTTATAAAATAATTTTAAAAAGCTTTTTTATCTTTTTAAAAAACTGGTATCACTATTGCTCACGGTTAAGTAACGCTCCAGAGTGGGGGCGAGTCGTTAATCAAGCTCATAGTTGAGCAAACCGGACAAAGGCGTCCGGCATGCATCGTTTCGGCGATGACATGCCGACGCCTTTTTTATTTTCTGTCGTTTTTGTTTGGGACCCTTTATGAAAATTGCATCTATAGCTAAGTCCAAGAGCCGTTTATTGGCACTATCGGCCTGTTTGGTTTTATCGTCGCCGTTTTTTTCTGCCGAAGTATCGGCTGCCGGTAATCTGGAAAAAGAGGATTTGAAATTCGGCTTCATCAAATTGACCGATATGGCGCCGCTGGCGGTCGCCTACGAGAAAGGCTTTTTCGAAGACGAAGGCCTTTACGTGCAATTGGAGGCGCAAGCCAACTGGAAAGTCCTGCTGGACCGCGTCATCAACGGCGAACTGGACGGCGCGCACATGCTGGCCGGCCAGCCCCTGGGCGCGACCATCGGCTTCGGTACCGAAGCCGAGGTCATTACCGCGTTCAGTATGGATTTAAACGGCAATGCGATTACGGTTTCCAACGACATCTGGGCGCAAATGAAGCCGAATGTGGCGATGGAGGGCGGCAAGCCGGTGCATCCGATCAAAGCGGATGCGCTGAAACCGGTGGTCGAACAGTACAAAAAGGCCGGCAAGCCGTTCAACATGGGCATGGTGTTTCCGGTTTCCACTCACAATTACGAACTGCGCTACTGGCTGGCGGCCGGCGGCATCAAGCCGGGTTATTACGCGCCGCCGCAGGAAACCACCGGCCAAATCAACGCCGATGCCTTGCTGTCGGTGACGCCGCCGCCGCAAATGCCGGCGACGCTGGAGGCGGGCACGATTTACGGTTATTGCGTAGGCGAACCCTGGAACCAGCAAGCGGTGTTCAAAGGCATAGGCGTGCCGGTGGTAACCGACTACGAAATCTGGAAAGACAATCCGGAAAAAGTGTTCGGCGTCAGCAAGGCCTGGGCGGACAAATACCCGAACACCCACAAGGCGGTGGTCAAGGCGTTGATCCGCGCCGCGATGTGGCTGGACGCCGATAACAACAAAAACCGTGCTGAAGCCGTGAAGATGCTGGCGCAAAGTCAATATGTCGGCGCCGATGCCGAGGTGATAGCCAACAGCATGACCGGCACCTTCGAATACGAAAAAGGCGACAAACGGCCGATGCCGGATTTCAACACCTTTTTCAGAAACTTCGCGACCTACCCCTATTACAGCGATGCGATCTGGTATTTGACTCAAATGCGGCGCTGGGGCCAAATCAATGAACACAAGCCGGACGGTTGGTATCTGGAAACCGCGAAGAAGGTCTATCGCCCGGATATCTATATGGCCGCGGCCAAAGAATTGATCGCCGAAGGCAAAGCCAAAGCCGGCGATTTTCCGCCCGACGGCGAAACCGGCATTAAGCCGCCGCAATCCGGATTCATCGACGGCATCGTTTACGACGCCAATCAACCCAACGACTATCTGAATAAGTTTCCCATCGGCCTGAAAGCCAAACAAACCGTAGCGGGCGGTAAGGTCGTGGATTAACCGACTCTGGTGAGTGCTCGGAAAAAGGAGTTCGTTTGGTGCAGGGACGCATCTTTTTTCAACGTGTTCATGTTCCCCGCTTGGGCGTGAACGATAGCAATAGGCTGAAGACGATGAGCAACGGATTAATCAAATTTTTCAATATTACCGGTCTGACCTGGTTTGTGCCGGTGGTCAGAATCGCCGCGGGCGACAGCCCTAAACAACAGTTACGCCAGATGTGGTTGATCATGGGCGTGCCGGTCATTGCCTTCCTGATTTTCCTGGGCACTTGGAGCGCAAGCGCCTCGCGGATCAATACCAGTCTGGGCGCCATTCCCGGCCCGGTCGCGGTTTGGCACGAGGCGGAAGGCTTGGTGGATGAACACTTCGCCGAGCGCACGAAAATGAACACGTTTTATCAGCGTCAGCAAGAGCGCAATCAAGCCAGACTGGCGGAAAATCCCAAGGCCGAAGTCAAGATTCGCCCGTACACGGGCAAACCCACCTACTTGGATCAGATATTGACCAGTCTGCAAACCGTATTCGCCGGCTTTCTGATTGCGACCATCATCGCGGTACCCGTGGGCATCTTGTGCGGCATGAGCCCCACGATAAACACCGCGATCAACCCCTTGATTCAAATTTTCAAACCGGTATCGCCGCTAGCCTGGCTGCCCATCGTGACCTTGGTGGTCAGCGCGGTGTACGTGACGACCGACGACTCCTGGTTCGCCAAGTCCTTCATTACCTCGGCCGTTACGGTGACTTTATGCTCTCTGTGGCCGACCTTGATCAATACCGCCGTGGGCGTGTCCTCTATAGACCGCGATCTGGTTAACGTCGGCAAAGTCTTGCGCCTGGATTGGGCTACCCAAATCAAACGCATCATTCTGCCGTCGGCATTGCCCTATATCTTCACCGGCATGCGCTTGTCGCTCGGCGTGGGCTGGATGGTTCTGATCGCAGCCGAAATGCTGGCGCAAAATCCCGGATTGGGCAAATTCGTCTGGGACGAGTTCCAAAACGGCAGCTCGAATTCGCTGGGCCGCATCATGGTGGCGGTGTTCACGATAGGCATTATCGGCTTCGTCCTGGACCGCATCATGCAGTCCTTACAAAACGTGTTTTCGTTCACCAAAGTCTGAGGACGCCACCATGAACGCAGCTCCCCTTTTAAAAATCGTGGAACCGCCGACCCGGCGTAAACAGGAACATAACGTGATCCCACTAAGCAAACAGCTTTGCCCGGCATTGTTGAGTTTGAATAAGGTCGGCAAATCCTACGGAGACGGCAAGGACAAAGTCTCGGTACTGAAAGACATCGATCTCGATATCCGGGAAGGCGAATTCGTTGCGATCGTCGGTTTCTCCGGCAGCGGCAAAACCACCCTGGTGTCGATGATTGCCGGACTGATTCGGGCCGATAGCGGCAAACTGTTAAAAAACGGCGAGCCGATCACCGAACCCGGCCCGGACCGGGGGGTGGTGTTCCAGAATTATTCGCTGATGCCGTGGTTGACCGTTTATGAAAACGTGGCTTTGGCCGTCGACGCGATTTTCAAGGATTGGCCGGCGGAACAACGCCGCGCCCATACGGAGAAATACGTCAACATGGTCAATCTCGGCCGGGCGATGGACAAGAAGCCGGCCGAACTTTCCGGCGGCATGCGCCAGCGCGTGAACGTGGCGCGCGCCTTGGCGGCTAATCCGGACATCCTATTGCTGGACGAACCCCTGAGTGCGTTGGATGCGCTGACCCGCGGCAAGCTGCAGGACGAAATCCTGCAAATCTGGGAGCAGGACAAAAAGACCGTCATACTGATTACCAACGATGTCGACGAAGCCATCTATATGGCGGATAGGGTGATCCCGTTGAATCCGGGCCCGAACGCGACTTTCGGTCCGGATTTTCATATCGGCATCGAACGGCCGCGCGACCGCACCGCATTAAATCACAATGACGAATTCAAACGGCTGCGCGCCGAAATCACCCGGTATTTGATGAAGGTCGGCATGGAAAAAAACCGGGCGGAAACCGGCGACCGATTGAAACTGCCGAATGTCAGGCCGAATACCAGTAACGATTGGAAACTGGATACCTCCGCCTTGAAGGCCGACGCCAGCGACTTGGGCAGACCCCGTTACCTGGAATTCAGCCAATTGTCGAAAATCTACCCGACCCCCGACGGCAATGGCACCGTCACGGTCGTGGATGGTTTTGAACTAAAACTGAAAAAAGGCGAGTTCATTTCCATCATCGGTCATTCCGGCTGCGGCAAGTCGACGGTGCTATCCATGACGGCCGGACTGAACGAAGTCTCCGAAGGCGGCATCATTTTGGATAATCGGGAAATCGACGGCGCCGGCCCCGACCGCGGCGTGGTGTTTCAGGCGCCCAGCTTGTTTCCGTGGCTGACCGCGTTCGACAACGTCATGCTCGGCGCCGACAAGGTTTATCCGCATGCGACGCAAGGCGAGCGCGACGACATCGTCGAATACTATTTAACCAGAGTCGGTCTGGCCGACTCGATGTACAAAAAGGCGGCCGATCTGTCCAACGGCATGCGCCAGCGCGTGGGTATCGCCCGGGCCTTTGCCTTGTCCCCCAAATTGTTGTTGCTGGACGAACCCTTCGGCATGCTGGATTCCCTGACGCGCTGGGAATTGCAGGAAGTGTTGATGGAAGTCTGGGAGCGCACGCACGTCACCGCGATCGTGGTGACTCACGATGTGGATGAAGCCATTTTACTGGCCGACCGGGTCGTCATGATGACCAACGGTCCGCATGCCAAGGTCGGTAAGATTCAGGACATCGACTTACCGCGCCCGCGCAGCCGCAAGGCCCTACTGGAACATCCGGACTATTACCGCTACAGGGAAAGCTTGCTGACCTTTCTGTCCGAGTGCGAGCACACGCACTAGTTGGCGAAACACTTTTTATTGATCTCAACGGGGGCTTTTCATGCTGAAACCGACTCATCTCATTCCGGCCGGACTTTTAACCATGGCCAGTATTGCCGCGCCGGCTCAAGCCGGCTTCAACGAATTTAATAAGAACATAGAAGACGCATTCAATCTCTACCATAACGGCGACATGGGCGCGATAAAAATGGATTTGAACACGCGCTGGGAAAACGTCGATCAGGATCACGGCGGCAAGACGCCGGCGACCGACCCTAAAACAGCCAATGCCGTTACGTCCCGTCTGCGTTTGGGCTACTTGTCGCCCGTGTTTTACGGTTTTCAGGGCTTCGCCGAATACGAGGGTTTGTATGCGATGGACGAAGACTACAACAGCACCAAAAATGGCCGCACTCAATATTCCGTGGTCGCCGATCCGGATCAAAGCCGCTTGAACCGGTTTTGGCTCAGTTACAACGGCATACCCGACACCCTGGCCAAAGTCGGGCGCCAGCGCATCAAGCTCGACGACGACCGTTTCATCGGCAACGTCGGCTGGCGTCAGCTGGAGCAGGTCTACGACTCTATCCTGTTCACCAATCAAAGCATTACCGGACTGACCATTAACGTCGGTTACCTCGACAGCGTCAGGACCTTTACCAACACCAAAGAAACCATGAATTCGCCGATTTTAAATATGAATTACAAGGTCGGCGCTTGGGGTAATCTGGTCGCTTACGGTTACTGGCTGGATTTCCGCGACCCGGCCAAGTACGCGGTGTCCTCGCAAAGCTACGGTTTGCGCTTTCACGGAAAGTCGCCGAAATTTTTCGATACCGTCAACGCGGTTTATACGGCCGAGTGGAGCAATCAGTCGGATTACGCCGATAACCCGAATCACTATCAGGCCGACCGCATCAACTTGATGGGAGGGGCCAGCGCCTACAATTTCACCTTATCCGGTGCGATGGAACAATTGAATGGCTACGGCCCCGGTAAAACTTTCCAAACCCCGTTGGGTACCAACCACGCTTTCCAGGGCTGGGCGGACATATTCGTGGTCACGCCGGCCGACGGCATTCGGGATGTGTTCGTCACCGCCGATTACAAGATGATGAACGACAGTTTGATCATTACCGGCGTCTATCACGATTTTTTCGACGATACCGGTACGATTCGCTACGGCGACGAATGGGACTTCTCGATATTGAAAAAATTCGGCAAGCACTATTCCTTATTGGCCAAGTACGCGAATTACAATGCGGACACGTATGCGACGGATACCCAAAAGATCTGGTTACAGGCTAACGTGAGTTTTTAACGCGATTGAGTTTTATATCGCCGTGGTGAAGATCGGGCTTAAAGGCCAAGGTTGAAGCCGTCACCACTGCGGTCGTTTTTTTGAAGTAAGAGCACAACGTCATGAAATCCAAACTCGTGGTCATCGGTAACGGTATGGCCGGCATGCGTACCGTCGACGAATTAATTCAAATCGCGCCGGATAAATACGATATCACCGTGTTCGGTGCGGAGCCGCACGGCAATTACAATCGCATCATGTTGACACCGGTCTTATACGGCGCCAAAAGCGTGGACGACATCATGATCCACGACTTCGCCTGGTATCGGCGCAACGGAATCACGCTGCATTGCGGTGCGGATAAAGCGGTGATAAAGGTTGACAGAATCAAGCGCAAGATAATAGCTAAAGACGGTACGTTTGCCGAATACGATCGTTTACTGATTGCGACCGGCTCCTTACCGTTAATGTTGGATATTCGCGGCAACGACATGGAAGGCGTCATGGGATTTAGAGACATTGCCGATGTGCAAACCATGATAGATAAATCCAAGGTCAAGCAACATGCCGTCATATTGGGCGGCGGCTTGCTGGGATTGGAAGCGGCAAACGGCCTGAATGAACGCGGCATGCAGGTCACCGTGGTCAATCGTGCCGGCCATTTGTTGAATCGGCAATTGGATAAGCAAGCGGCCGGCTTGTTGCAACAGGCCTTGGAGCAAAAAGGCATCGAGTTTTGCCTGGGCGCAACCATTAGCGAAATTCTGGGCGACGGCCGGCATGTCGAAAAAGTGAGACTCAGCGATAACAGCCTGATATCGGCGGACATACTGGTCATGGCGACCGGCATACGTCCCAATATCGCCCTCGGCCGGGCGATGGGCCTGGCTTGCGAACGCGGCATTTTGGTCGACGATGGCATGCAAACCAGCGACCGGCGGATTTACGCGGTTGGCGAGTGCGTCGAGCACCGCGGCGAATTGTTCGGTTTGGTCGCTCCGGTGTATGAACAGGCAAAAGTCTGTGCGAGGCATTTGGCCGGTGAGATCGGTGTGGCATATAAAACCTTGCTGACGGCGACGATGCTGAAGGTCACCGGCATCGACTTGTTTTCGGTAGGCGATTTCGAAGGCGGCGCCGATTGTCAAGAGCAAATCCTGGCGGATTACGCCCAAGGCGTGTATCGCAAAATCGTCTTGAAAGATAATGTGATCGTCGGCATGATCATGTACGGCGATACCAGCGACAGCGCCTGGTACTTGAATCTGATCAAAAACCGGACCAACATTGCCGGCTTTCGCGATCGTTTGATCTTCAATCAGCCCAAACTCGCAGCTTGAGGGACTTGGGCATGCCTCAAACAATCAAGACTACCTGTCCTTACTGCGGCGTCGGTTGCGGCATCGAAGCCACGGTCATCGACGCCGAGCGGCATGTCGTCGATATCAAGGGCGATCCGCAACATCCGTCCAATTTCGGCAAGCTATGTTCGAAAGGCGCCGCCTTGGGCGATACGGTCGGCTTTGAAAACCGTTTGCTCTATCCTGAACTTTACGGCCAAAGGACCGATTGGGATAGCGCTCTGGAGCATGTGGCGGATACTTTTAACCGCATCATCGCCGAGCATGGGCCCGATGCGGTGGCGTTTTATGTGTCCGGTCAATTGTTGACCGAAGATTATTATGTCGCCAACAAGCTGATGAAAGGTTTCATCGGCTCGGCCAATATCGATACCAATTCCAGGTTGTGCATGTCGTCGGCGGTCGTCGGCTATAAACGCGCTTTCGGTGCCGACGCGGTGCCGTGCAATTACGAAGATTTGGAACAGGCCGACTTGATCGTACTGGTCGGATCCAACGCGGCTTGGTGTCACCCGATTGCGTTCCAACGCATACGCCGGGCCAAGGAAAACAATCCGGCGATGAAATTAGTGGTAATCGATCCCAGGCGCACGCCGAGCTGCGACATCGCCGATCTGCATCTGCCGATTAGGCCGGGGATGGACGCTTTGTTGTTCAACGGCTTGCTGGCTTATTTGGCCGAAACCGGCGCACTGGACCAAGATTTTATCCGGGATCATTGCCAAGACTTCGAATCGGCGCTGGCTGCCGCTCGGCAGAGCGCCGGCCGATTCGACGATTTTGCCGACAACTGCGGCTTGCCGGCGTATGCGCTTGCGGAACTGTATGCCTGGTTCGCCGGCAGCAAAAACGTAGTCACCCTGTATTCGCAGGGCATCAACCAATCCAGCTCCGGTTCCGACAAGTGCAATGCGATTATCAATTGCCACCTGGCCGGCGGCAAAATCGGCAAGCCCGGCATGGGGCCGTTTTCGTTGACCGGCCAGCCGAATGCGATGGGAGGAAGGGAAGTCGGCGGATTGGCCAATATGTTGGCTGCGCACATGGAGTTGGATAATCCTGTACACGTGGACCGTGTCGGCCGTTTTTGGGGTAGCGGTCAGGTCGCCAGCCGGCCGGGTTTAAAAGCGGTCGAGCTATTCGATGCGATCGCGGAAGGCAAGCTGAAAGCGGTATGGATCATGGGCACGAATCCGGTGGTATCGATGCCGGATGCCGACAAGGTCAAACGCGCGCTGCAACAGTGCGATTTCGTCGTCGTGTCCGATTGCATTGCCAATACCGACACGATCGAACTGGCCCACGTCAAATTGCCGGCGACGGGTTGGAGCGAAAAAGACGGGACGGCGACCAATTTGGAACGGCGCATTTCGCGGCAAAGGGCTTTGTTTAGTCCTTTAGGCGAATCCAAGCCGGATTGGTGGATTATCAGCCAAGTGGCCCGGCGCATGGGCTTTAGCGGATTTTTTTATCGGAACAGTGTCGATATCTTCAGAGAACATGCCGCGTTATCCGGTTTTGAAAACGACGATGAGCATGGTTTGCGCGGTTTCAACATTTCGGCCTATGCCTCAGTTGATCAAGCGTCGTTCGATGCCATGCTTCCGGTTCAATGGCCGGTAACGGCGGAATCGGCCGGAGGTACCGCCCGTTTGTTCGGCGACGGCCGGTTTTTTACCGAAAACCGCAAAGCCCGCTTTGTCGCCGTTACCCCGCGCGCGCCCGTCAACCGGGTAGACCGGCAATATCCCTTTATTTTGAATACCGGCCGCTTGCGCGATCAATGGCACACGATGACGCGCACGGCTTTGGCCGCGAAATTGAACAGCCATAAACCCGAGCCGACGGTTGAAGTGCACCCGGAAGACGCTAGGCGCCTAGGGTTGGAACAGCACGGTCTCGCCTGCATCGAAAGCCGGTGGGGTAGCATGCTGGCACGGGTCGATGTCACTCCGGCCCAACAAATCGGTAGTTTGTTCGTGCCCATGCACTGGGGCCGCCAGCTCAGCAGCCGCGGCAGGGTGGGCGCTCTGGTCAATCCGGTGGTAGATCCTTTGTCGGGTCAGCCGGAGAGTAAACAAACGCCCGTGAACATCAAACCCTGGCAAGCGGCCTGGCAAGCCTTGGTTTTATCGCGGCGGCAACTCGATATCGAAGACGCCGAGTATCTGGTCAAGATCAAAGGCGACGGCTATTGGCGTTACCAGTTGGCCGATCGGTCAAGGCCCGGCGATTTTTCCGGCTTATGCCGTCAGTTGCTGGGCGCCGATGAAAAAGGCGAGTGGCTGGAATTTCAGGATATCGGCGCCGGCGATTATCGTCTGGCGAAAGCCGTTGACGGACAGCTGGCGGACTGCGTGTTTCTCTGTACCGGCGGTCAATTGCCGGAACCCGGTTGGCTGGGCGGATTATTCAAAAAACCGGCATTATCGCGTCAGGAGCGCTTGAGCCTTTTGAGCGGATTTCCGCCGCAAGGCCAGGAAGATGTCGGAAAAACGGTGTGCTCCTGTTTCGGCGTCGGTGAAAAAACCATACTCAACGCCATCAAGACCCGTCAGTTAAATAGCGTGGCGGGTATCGGCGAGTGTTTGGGCGCCGGTACGGGTTGCGGATCCTGCTTGCCGGAATTAAAGCTTTTGTTGGGCAGCGGCCGCCAAACCGACTGAGGTTTGCTCCGCTACTATCAGTTCGCAAGACGCCGCGGGTGGACTAGGCTATATTTCCTTTAGGATTTGGCCAAAAACGACTTGCCGTTTTGCCGGTGCGAACCCTGGGGCATACCGAATGAGGAACGCCGTGAACCCTTCCATGGGAGCTTGACGGCAGCGTCCTTGCTGCCGACATCCTCACTCGGTACCTCCCCAGTGACTATTGCCATATCGGGAAGTTATTTTGGACGATATCCTTAGTTCAGCCGATACGGCGATAAAACGATATAGTCTTTCTTTAATTTCAAGACCGGGTGTTGCGCGATGGATATTCCCGATTTTCACATAGAGCCGGCGAGCTTTGAGGTCGATTTTGACACGATTCATCATGTGCGAAACCAAGTGTTTGTCGTCGAACAACAGATTCCGGCCGAGGTGGAGTTCGATGAGCTGGACCGGCATTGCCACCATGTGATTGCGCGAGACGGCGAACGCAGGCCGATCGGTACCGGCAGGCTGTCGGCGCAAGGCGGGATCGGACGTCTTGCGGTGTTGAACGACTGGCGGGGGCAGGGCGTCGGTGAGTCATTGCTGCGAGTCTTAATCGAGAAAGCGCGCAAATTGGGACTGGCATCGGTCTATGCGAATGCGCAGCTCGCCGCGCTAGGGTTTTACCAAAAATTCGGCTTTGTCGAGGAAGGCGACACTTTTATTGAGGCGGGTATTCCGCACCGTACCATGCGGCTTGCGCTTGAGGCTATCCAAGCGGAAGGCCGCCCTCAACCTAAGCCCCGCCGCCCTTCGATCCAGGCCTTACGCTTGGAAACAATCGAATCGACCTTGGCAGCCTCGATCCAGCTTTTCGAAAATGCGCGGCGTCAACTATACCTATACAGCCGTGATCTTGAATACAGCTTGTATGGGCAGAATGAACTGGTGGAAGCGCTTAAACGATTTGCGCTGGGTCATAAAGACAGCCAGGTACGGATTATCGTTCAGGAGCCGGGAAACCTGCGTGGCAGGGTTCATCCGGTTTTGGAGCTGGCGCAGAGATTGACCTCGCATTTTTCGATTCGCGCGCCGCTGGAGGCGGAAGATATCCAGAATCTTTCGGCATTTGTCATCAACGATAGCGATGGTTATTTATTCCGTTTACTGGGCAGCCGCTACGAAGGTCATTGGAGTTCCAATTTGCCTGCAAAAAACCGCCAGCTGCGCGAGGAATTCGAGCGGGTTTGGCAGCGTTCGCGGCCATGTACCGAATTTCGCGCATTAGGTCTATAGGTCCGGCTCATGCAGAAGGCGATCGTTTACTTGCACGGTTTCAACTCGGCGTCGCTGGACTCAAACGGTAATTTATTGATCTCCAAGGATAAGCTTAGGGTCATGCAAGCGTTTTGCGCTGAAAACGGCGTGTTCTTTTATGCGCCTAACGTCGATTACCGGGATTTTCAAAATCTCGTCGGGAATTTATCGGCTAAACGGCGCGAGTTGTCGGATCATGGATATGAGGTCATTTTCATGGGCTCGTCGATGGGCGGCTTTGCCAGCGAATACATGGCCATGAAGACCGGATGCAAAGCGATCATGATCAATCCTGTGCCAAGTCCGACCGAATTACTGCCGCAATTTATCGGAATCGGCGAAAACTACGAAACCGGTCAGCCTTACAGCTGGCATCAAGCGCATTGCGAGCAGTATGCCCGGTACGAAGCGGAGTTGGCCCATTGCACTAAAACGTTAGACAGAACGATTTTATTGGATTTGGCGGATGAATTGCTGGATTCCGAAAAAACGATTTCCAAATATAAAGCAGTGGCTCGCGTGGTGAGCTTCGACGGCGGCTCACACAGCTTTGAACATATGCGAGAGGCGTTACCCGTCGTCGAACGGGCGATCCGTTGTCCGGAATTTCCGAAAACCGGTTGACCGATCTTTTATTCCGCCCATTCGGCCAAGCATCTTGCCGAATCTAAAAAAAAAATCTCCCGGGTGTTTCTGTTCGAAAGCGGTTTATAGAACTAATTGCCGATAAAAAAAATCCGGCATTGCGCCGGATTTTAGAGGAGGATTTATTGCAATGAAAAAGCATCTATGCAACGGTTATAGAATATCAGAATGTTCTTATGCTTGGAATGTGGCGGATTGTCGCGTGCGACAAGTTGACACAGTCAAGCCGCAGATTGGCTTCGCCGCATACAAGAACGGCTGCGCTTGGCTAAGTACACCAAGCGAATTTCAATTGGGAAACGGCTGCAGCCATCGATTCGGAAATCACTGAGACCATACATAGTCTATCGCCTGGATCTAATCCGCCGACACCTGTTCCGTCATCTATGCGACCGCGAACCGGCTCGTGCGCCGAGAAAGGCGCTGTAGATTAAACCCGGCATTGAAATTGAGTTGCGGCGCTTTTTCAATCAGGGTTTTTACGAATACTCTTGCCTGTCTGCCTGTAGCATACTCAATGTTCCGTCCGGCTGACAAAGACAAGGGTTGTTTATGACAGAAAACGTTCGAGCCGGCGTTTGGTCTGTCCGCGCCCGTCCATCCCTCGTATGCGATTGACCGTTCCATGGTCATCACTTTGTCATGGGGCAGCGCCGTGACGGTCGGCCGACCATAGAAGCGAGAGCGCGCGGACGGAACGACATTCATAGGAGACAATCATGCCGATTTCTGAATTTTGCACACGGGAAGTCATTATTGCCAAGCCGGACGACAGCGTGTTAGATGCGGCGAAATTGATGAGGCAACGCAACGTCGGTACTGTCGTGGTCGTTGAAGAACGGGAGGGCCACAACGTGCCGATAGGTATCGTCACCGATCGGGATTTGGTCGTCGACATTGTCGCTGCGGAAGCCGATCCCGGTTTTATCAGAGTTTCCGAGCTGATGATGCCGGAGCTTTCGTCGGTTAATGGAAGCTGCGGAGTGTTTGAAGCGATTCAATATATGCGCAGCAAAGGAGTGCGACGTTTACCGGTGGTCGACGACCAACACGGATTAATCGGTATCGTCACCCTCGATGATATGTTGGTATTGCTATCCGAAGAATTAAGTTTATTGAGCCGCTTAGTGGAGAGTGAACAATAACAAGTGCTGCAAGGTCATATGGTATCCCTGCGGATTGCCGCCAAAGCCGGAACGGAACTGTGCTGCTTCATTCGACAAATAGATGTCGACACTAGCGAATAACAATATGCATAAAAGGCAAATATTGATGAAAGAACAGCAGGGGCGAGGTGCGGGAACTGCGATGTCGGCGGACAGCCGCGCCGACTATGACGAGCTTTGTCCTGTTGCCTATCTTCGGTTATCGGCATTCGGGGTTATCCTTGACCACAATCCGGCCTGCGACCGATTACTCGGCATCCGGCGCGACCGCGTGGTACAGCGGCGATTCGAGCAGTTTGTGGACGAACGCGATAAGCGTTATTGGCTAGAGCAATTATTGAATATTGCCGGGCATCCGAACATCGTGCCGGTCGAGTTTGATTTGTTGTTGATTCGGGAGGACGGCAGTCAAATCCAAGTCCATTGTTTATGCCGTTGCAAGACCGACGGCAGGAACGGACGGCAATTGTACCTGGCGCTGGTCGACATCACACGGGCGGTGCCGTCTGGGGACGATCTGCGAATCGAAGCAAGCGCGTTTAATCTCGAAGCGGGCATATTCGTTCTTGACGCGCAAAAGAAAATTCTAAAAGTGAACCGCGCATTCACGTCGATGACCGGTTACGGTAATGAAGAGGTTAGCGGACAATCTTTAAGTCGTCTCTTTCTGAGCGACCATGGCTCGGACTTTCCCGATTCCGTTTGGATCAGCCTTGCCGCTTCGGGTATCTGGCAGGGCCTGGTTTGGGGTCAACTTAAAAACGGCCGCACACAGCCTTTTTGGTTGGAGGTGAGCGCCTCTTCGGAAACCGATCATGTTCAACCGCGTTATGTCGGAAAGCTGAATGATCAAACTCAACAAAACTCCCTGTCTGCCCAAGTCGAGCGCTTGGCCTATTACGATCCGTTGACCAATCTGCCGAACCGGCGCCTTCTAAGCGAACGATTGCGGCAAGCCATAGCGGTGAGCGCGCGTAGCAAGCGTCAAGGGGCGTTGATGTTTATCGACCTGGACAACTTCAAGCTGCTTAACGATACCTTTGGCCACCATGCCGGCGACCAATTGCTACGCCAGGTCGCACAGCGTTTGGTGGGCAGTTTGCGTAAGGTCGATACGGCGGCCCGGCTAGGCGGCGATGAGTTTGTCGTCATGCTGGATCAACTCAGCAGCGACCCTGAAGAGGTCATCAATCGGACCAAAATCACCGGACAAAAAATCTTGACCATACTCAATCGACCGTATCGGTTAAGCGGGTGCGAATACCATTGCACGCCTAGCATAGGCGTATCCTTGTTCGGCGGCCAAGCGGTTACGGATGAGGATTTGCTCAAGCAGGTCGATATTGCCATGTACCATGCCAAGATCGCCGGGCGAAACCGCATGTGTTTTTTCGATCAGAATATGCAGGCCCGATTGTCGGTGCAGACCACGATGGAATCCGATCTACGTTCGGCGGTTAACGGGCAATTGCGGCTTTTCTATCAGGTCCAGCGGGCCCCGGACGATCGAGTGATCGGGGCCGAAATCCTGTTGCGCTGGCAACATCCCGAGCGAGGCTTGCTCGCGGCATCCGACTTTATTTCGGTAGCTCAAAAAACCGGCCTAATGCTAACCATCGACCGCTGGGTGTTGGAACAGGCTTGTGCCCAGCTCCATTATTGGAAAAGCCAACCGTACGCCGGAGAATTGACTTTGGCGGTCAACATAGGGGCGCGATACTTTTTTCAGGCTGATTTTGTTGTGCAAGTGAAAACCCTACTGGAACAGGCTGCAATCGACCCGCGATGTTTGGTACTTGAACTCTCGGAGAGCATGATATTCGACAGAGCCAGCCTAAGCATCGAAAAAATCAAGGCCTTGAATGCGCTGGGTGTCGGGGTTTGTCTGGACAATTTTTGCATGGGCAATAACTCGTTGGCGCTGTTGTCGCAAATGCCTTTTCGCCAGCTGAAAATCGATCGATCGATAATCAATCGAATTTCCTCGACAGAGGAATACGTCAAGATCCTGCAGATTGCCTTTGATATCGGCAAACGCTTAAACATGGATGTGATCAGCCAAGGCGTTGAAACCGACGAACAACGCAAACAGCTTGCCGGTTACGGATGTCCGATTTTTCAAGGGCATTTGCTTGGAGAGCCGGTTACTCCGGCAGCGTTTGCACGCATCCTTAAGGAAAAGGTCGATAAGGTTTCAGTGGCTTGAGTCCGCTTCAGGAAGCCGAGCTTCTGTTTTTCAGTCGCAGCCGCTACGCTGCCGCCGGCAGCCGAATGCGGTTTGCTCTCATGTCTGCTTGATATTTTCGCTTCGGTCCGGAGTGCTTCGCTGACGGCGGTTTCGGACTGCTGGTAAATAAGCTCATTTCCCGTATTTTTCCATAGAGGAAGCCTGGTTTTACAAGGATACGCGGGTTACGGCGCAAAGACCTGTTTTTAACCAAATCTTGGTTCAGTTTTAATATACGGCAATTCGCGTCCGGGTCTCTTGGTTGGCGTTGAATGCTCGCATCGCGTAAAATTCCAAATAAAACGCTAGAGCTTTGGAGGAAGTCATGAAAATTCGTTTATTTGTCGTGCTTATGATGGTTGCCGGATTGGCCGACGCTAAAGAATCAGGTCAGGATTGGAACACGACTACGTTGAGCGACGCAACTATCGAAAACGTACAAAAAGCCCAATACTCCTATAAAAGGTGCGTGGCGGACGAGATGAACAAGTCCGATCACTTGAGCCTGGATAGCCGTCATGCGACCGATGCGATCATTAAACAATGCGAACCGACGCTGGCGGAAATGCGTAATGTCTATACCCAAGCCGGAGTGCCCGGAGCAGTCGCGGATAGGCATTTGAAAACATTACGTATCCGTGTGACCCGGAATCTGTTGCAAGAGTTGATGTATAGGGAAGCGGCGAAAAAAGCCGGCGGTTCTTGATTTAATGTCCGGTTTTCCCGAATTTCCGGATGGGCGTTGATTTGTGTTTAGTTTCGTGCCGGCCGAAGTATTAGCTACATGCCGGTTGCAGTATTTGGCTGTTTAACTTTTAAACTTCATTCAATTAAATATGAATACCTATACCATAGATTTATCGCTACGCCCGACCACCTTCGATTTGTGGCACGTCTGTTTGGCGGGCACTGTCGCGGCGCTGGCGCTGCTGCTGATCGTCGTGCTGGTTTCGGTCATCCTGGGCATGCGCCGCTGCCGGAAAGCGGCGGCGGCCAGAGTGGAAGCGGCGCCCGCTTCGGTGATGCCTAAACCGGAGCCCGAAATCAAAGTCGTCGAAAAAATCGTGCAAGCACCCGCGCCCGAGCCGGTGATATTGAAGGAAGCCACGCCGGACGCGGCGCTGCAATTGTTGAGCCTGTTGCAGAAGGAAGCCCGCTTCATCGATTTCGTCAAGGAAGACGTCAGCGCCTTTTCCGATGCCGATATCGGCGCGGCCGCGCGCGTTGTGCATCAGGGCTGCGTCAAGGTCGTCAACGAGCATTTCACGCTGGCGCCGGTCAGCCAGGATCAGGAAGGCGGCAAAGTGACCTTGAACAAAGGCTTCGACGCCTCGTCCTTCCGCCTGACCGGCAATATCGTCGGCGAAGCGCCGTTTACCGGGACCTTGGTGCATAAAGGCTGGCAGGTGACCGATTTGCGCTTGCCCAAACTGACCGAAGGCCACAACGCCAGAATCATCGCGGCCGCCGAGGTGGAATTATGAGCGGGGCGCATTATTCGGTCGGCATAGACCTGGGCACCACGCATTGCGTGCTGTCCTATGTCGAACTCGGCGTGCCGGAAGACCAAATCGTGTTGGCCGTGATGGCCATCCCGCAATTGACCGGGCCCGGCACCATAGAAGAAAAGTCTCAGCTGGCTTCGTTTACCTATTTGCCGCATTCGGCCGAGATCGCCGAAGGCGAGACCGCATTGCCCTGGACCGGGAAGCCGGCGCACTTGGTCGGCGAAATCGCCCGCAATCTGGGCAGCAAGACGCCTATTCGGCTGGTGTCCAGCGCCAAAAGCTGGTTGTGCCACGCCGGGGTCGATTGCAAGCAGGCGATTTTGCCGGCCGACGCGCCCGATGACATCGAACGCATATCGCCGTTCGACGCCAGCACGGCCTATCTGGAGCATATGCGCGACGCCTGGAATCACAGCTTCCCCGAGCACAAACTGGAGGATCAGGACGTCACCATCACGGTGCCGGCCTCGTTCGACCCGGCGGCGCGGGATCTGACCGTCGAGGCCGCGCGCCATGTCGGTCTGGGCCAGGCTATTTTGTTGGAAGAGCCGCAAGCGGCGCTATACAGCTGGATCGAAAAAAGCGAAGGCGACTGGCGCAACCATGTCAATGTCGGCGACGTGATCTTGGTGATCGATATCGGCGGCGGCACCACCGACTTGTCGCTGATTGCGGTCACCGAACAAGACGGCGGCCTGCAATTGACCCGGGTCGCGGTCGGCGACCACATCCTGCTGGGCGGTGACAACATGGATCTGGCTTTGGCCTATACCGTCAAGGCCAAACTGGAACAGGAAAGCGGCAAAAAGCTGGAATCCTGGCAGCTGCAGGCGCTGACCCACGGTTGCCGCGAAGCCAAGGAGAAATTATTCAACCAGCCGGATTTGCAGAGCATGCCCTTGGTGGTGGCCAGCCGCGGATCGTCCTTGATCGGTGGGACCTTGCGCACCGAATTGACCCGGGACGAATTGAACCGGGTGCTGGTCGAAGGCTTTTTGCCGCAGGTGCAAGCCGGCGACAAGCCGGTGGCCAGGCCGCGCAGCGGTTTGCGCTCGGCCGGCTTGCCCTACGCGCAGGACGCCGGTATCACCCGGCATCTGGCGGCCTTTTTGTCCAAGCAAAAAGACGCTACCGTCGAACTCGGCCATAATCCGCCGGAAAACGCCAGTTTCCTGCATCCGACCGCGGTGCTGTTCAATGGCGGCGTGCTGAAGGCGCCGGTTTTGGCCGATAGGTTGATGGGCATATTGAACGGCTGGCTGCAAGCCGAACAGGCGCCTGAGGCGCGTTTGTTGCAGGGCGCCGATCTGGATCTGGCGGTGGCCAGAGGGGCCTCTTATTACGGTTTCGTGCGCAAAGGCAAAGGCGTTCGCATCAAAGGCGGCGTCGCTGCTTCCTATTATGTCGGCGTGGAAAGCGCGATGCCGGCCGTACCCGGCTTGCCGCCCGAAATCGAAGCGCTGTGTATCGCGCCGTTCGGCATGGAAGAGGGCACCGAGGAAGCGTTACCCAACGAAGAATTCGGCTTGATCATCGGCGAACCAGTGCGCTTTCGCTTCTTCGCCTCCAAGACCCGCCGCGACGATCCGGTTGGAGCGCGCTTGGAAACTTGGGACGGCGACGAATTGGAAGAACTGGACGAAATCGAGATCACGCTGCCGGAAGAAGGCCGCATGTCCGGCGAAATCGTGCCGGTGCATTTGTCGTCGGCGGTGACCGAAGTGGGTACCTTGGAGTTGAGAGCGGTTTCCAATCGCGACGGCAAACGCTGGAAAATCGAATTCGACGTCAGGGCCGGCGAGGACTAAGCCGTCGGTGTCGTTGCCGGCATGAGGCCCGATGGCGAGTCCTCGCCATCGGGTGCGGTCGGCTTAGAACAATCCGCTGATGACGCCGTTGTCGCTGATGTCGATGCGCTCGGCGGCGGGCACTTTCGGCAGGCCGGGCATGGTCATCATGTCGCCGGCGATGGCGACGATGAAGCCGGCGCCGTTGGCCAGACGCACTTCCCTGATTTCGACGTTATGGCCGCTGGGCGCGCCCTTGGCGTTGGGATCGGTCGAAAACGACATTTGGGTCTTGGCCATGCAAATCGGAAAATGGCCGTAGTCGGCCTGCAAGGCCTTGATTTCGGCCTTGACTTTCGGGCTGGCGCTGACGCTGCCGGCACCGTACAGCTTGGTGGCGATGGTTTCGATTTTGTCCCACAGCGGTGTGTCGCTGGCGTAGACGTAATTGAACTCGGCTTCGCGGCTGTCGACGATGTTCAATACTTCGCGGGCCAATTCTTCGGCGCCGGCGCCGCCTTGCGCCCAATGCTTGGCGATCACGCATTTGACGCCCAATGCCTGGCATTTTTGCTTCAATAAATCGATTTCGGCGTCGGTATCGAAGGTGAAATGGTTGACGCTGACCACGCACGGCAAACCGTAATATTGGGTAACGTTGACGAGGTGGCGCTCCAGGTTGGCGAAGCCTTTTTCCAGCGCCGCCAGATTTTCCTGATTCAGCTCGTCCTTGGCGACGCCGCCGTGGAATTTCAGCGCGCGCACCGTCGCCACCAACACCACCGCCGACGGTTTCAGGCCGGACATGCGGCATTTGATGTCGATGAATTTTTCCGCGCCCAGGTCGGCACCGAAGCCGGCTTCGGTCACTGCATAGTCGGCCAGTTTCAAGGCGGTCTTGGTCGCGGTGACGGTGTTGCAGCCGTGGGCGATGTTGGCGAACGGGCCGCCGTGGATGATGGCCAGGTTGTTTTCCAGGGTTTGCACCAGATTCGGCTTGATCGCGTCTTTCAGTACCGCCGCCATCGCGCCGTGGGCGTTGAGGTCTTTGGCGTAGACCGGCGTGACCTTGTCGGTTTTGTAGCCGATGACGATGCGGCCCAAGCGTTCTTTCAGGTCGGCGCGGCTGGTGGCCAGGCACAGAATCGCCATGACTTCGGAGGCGACCACGATATCGAAGCCGTCTTCGCGCAAATAGCCGTTGGCCGGGCCGCCCATGCCGACGGTGATTTGGCGCAGGGCGCGGTCGTTCATGTCGACCACGCGCTTCCATTGGATGCGGCGGGAATCGATGCCCAGTTTGTTGCCGTGGTTGATGTGGTTGTCGATCAGCGCCGACAATAAATTATGGGCGATGCCGATCGCATGAAAGTCGCCGGTGAAATGCAGATTGATGTCTTCCATAGGCACGACCTGGGCATAACCGCCGCCGGCCGCGCCGCCCTTGACGCCGAAGCAGGGGCCGAGCGAAGGTTCGCGCAAACAGATGATGGTTTTCTTGCCGATGCGGTTCAAGGCGTCGCCCAAACCGACCGTCGTGGTGGTCTTGCCTTCGCCGGCCGGGGTCGGGCTGATCGCGGTGACCAGGATCAGCTTGCCGTCTTGGTTTTCGCTCAGGCTGTTGACGTATTCCAGCGAGATCTTGGCTTTGTAATGGCCGTAAGGGTCGAGATGTTCGGCCGGAATGCCGAATTTTTCGCCCGCCAAATCGATGATGGGGCGCATCTTGGCCTTCTGGGCGATTGCTATGTCTGACATGAATGTCTCCGAAAATATAAGGGTGAACGGAAAAAAACTGATTGAGTGCCGGCGTTTCGCTTGGGATTGTTGAATCGGGCCGCTGCGTGGCAAGAAATCCGGCGGATATTGGCCGGCTATTTTAGCGATTTATGGGCCTAATTGCCGCTACTGGCTGCGTTTTTTAACATTCCGGCGGTACCGGACTATCCGCGCCGAAAATGACGGCTTGGTCTCCCGCTTGCCATTGCGGGTACTGGTGCATGATGCCGCCGAATAACGCCGAGTCCAAAAATAGGTGCAGCCATCGGCGCAAGGCGGGATAAGGCGCGGACTCGAACCAAACGCTGTCGACCGCGGCGAATTGCCGGATAAACGGTGCGATCGCCGCATCGGCCAGACCGAATCGCGGACTGCATAAGAAAGCCTGTTGCTCCAGCCGGCTTTCCAATTTCGTTAGGAACTGCTCGCCTTGTCGTCGGTAATATTCGGCCGGATGTTCGGGATGCCGGTCGGCGTATTTGTAACGATCCAGATGATATTTGAATTCGCCGTCGTTTTCCGCGATCAGAATGTGCGCTTGCGTAGCCGCGTGCAGCCAATGGCGGGGGTCGTTGATGGCCAACGCCCAATGCATGATGTCCAGGCTTTCGTCGATGACGCGGCCGTCTTGCAATACCAACACCGGCACCGTGCCCTTGGGCGATGCTTTCAGCATCGCTTCCGGTTTGCTGCGCAGTTGTACTTCCCTGAGCTCCACCGCGATGCCGGCGGCGGCGATTGCAAGGCGGGCGCGCATCGCGTAAGGGCAGCGGCGGAAGCTGTATAGAATCGGGTAAGCGCGGTCTTGCGGGGAGTGCATGCGGCGGGGAAATGCTGATCGAAGGCGGGCGGCGTGGGCCGCCCGCCCCAGTGGTCATGCTTCGGAATAGACCGGGAAGCGCGAACACAGTAATTTGACCTTGTCGCGCACCGCGGCGATGACGTTTTCGTCGTCCATGTGGTCCATCACGTCGCACATCAGGCCGGCGATTTCGCGCATCTGGTCTTCCTTGAAACCGCGAGTGGTCGGGGCCGGCGTGCCGACGCGGATGCCGCTGGTCACGAACGGCGATTGCGGATCGTTGGGTACGGCATTTTTGTTGACGGTGATGTGCGCTCTACCCAAGGCGGCGTCGGCGGCTTTGCCGGTGATGCCTTTGGCGATCAGCGAGACCAACATCAAGTGATTGTCGGTGCCGCCCGACACCACGTCGTAGCCGCGTTTGATGAAGACTTCGGCCATCGCCCGGGCGTTGGCGACCACTTGTTGTTGATAGGTCTTGAATTCCGGCGTCATCGCTTCCTTGAAGGCCACGGCTTTGGCGGCGATCACGTGCATCAGCGGGCCGCCTTGAATGCCGGGGAAGATGTTGGAATTGAGTTTTTTCTCCAATTCCGGATTGCTTTTGGCCAGGATCAGGCCGCCGCGCGGGCCGCGCAGAGATTTGTGCGTGGTGCTGGTGACCACGTCGGCGATCGGCACCGGGTTGGGGTACAAACCGGCGGCGACCAATCCCGCCACGTGAGCCATGTCCACGACCAGATAAGCGCCGACCTTGTCCGAAATGTCGCGAAAGCGCTGCCAATCCCAGATGCGCGAATAGGCGGAAAAGCCGGCCACGATCATTTTCGGTTTGTGTTCCAGCGCCAGCGCTTCGACCTGGCCGTAATCGATCTCGCCGGTAGCCGGATCCAAACCGTACTGGACGGCTTTATAGATCTTGCCGGAGAAGTTGGGTTTGGCGCCGTGGGTCAAATGGCCGCCGTCGGCCAGGCTCAAGCCGAGTATCGTGTCGCCGGGTTCCACCAAAGACATATAGACCGCCATATTGGCCTGAGAGCCAGAGTGCGGCTGTACGTTGGCATAATCGGCGCCGAACAGTTCTTTGGCGCGGTCTATGGCCAGTTGTTCGACGATGTCCACGTATTCGCAGCCGCCGTAATAACGTTTTTCCGGGTAGCCTTCGGCATACTTGTTGGTCAACAAAGTGCCCTGTGCCTGCATGACTCGCGGGCTGGCGTAGTTTTCCGATGCGATCAGCTCGATATGGTCTTCCTGGCGTTGGCGTTCTTGTTCCAAGGCCTTGAATAGTTCGTTATCAAAACCTTCTATGGTCATCGATTTTTTAAACATGGTGTTCTCCAAAGGGATTGATTATTCGGAATGAGGATGCAGTAACAATATCTGTAAATCGGCGACGTTGGTGCCGGTGGCACCGGTGATGACCAAATCGTTAGCCGCTTTCAATGCCGTGTAGGAATCATTGTTATCCAATGCGGTTTGAGGATCAATGCCGGCCGCGCGTATTTTGCCCAGCGTTTGATGATCGACCAGGCCGCCAGCCGCATCGGTCGGGCCGTCGCGGCCGTCGGTGCCGCCGCTCAAAAAGGTCCAGCGGTAAGGAAGGGGGTTCCGATCGGCGGCCAGCGCGAAGGCCAGTGCCATTTCCTGATTGCGGCCGCCGCGGCCGCTTCCGACCAGCGTGACGGTGGTTTCGCCGCCGGCGATCACGGCTACGTTTTGTTGAACGCCTTGGTTGAATAAACTTTTGCCATAGAGCAGCAGTCGTTCGGCGACCCGGCGCGCTTCGCCACTCAAATGACGGCTGTAAACCTCGGTCCGATAGCGGTGTTGGAAAGCGGCGTTCAGCACCGCATCCACGCTCAGGCTGTTGCTGCCGATTAAGGCATTTGAAACGGCGTCGAACAGCGGATCGCCGGGTTTAGGCGTTTCGGCTTTCAAGCCTTCCGCGCCTTGTCTCAGATAATGTTGCACCGAAGCGGGCAAGCGGTCCCATACGTTTTTGTTCTTGAAGACTTCGATTGCATCGGCAAAAGTCGTTTCGTCGGCCACGGTCGGCCCGCTGGCTATGGTGCTTAAGTCGTCGCCCAGCACGTCGGACAGAATCAAGGCATGTAGTTCGGCCGGCGCGGCGAGTCTGGCTAGGCCGCCGCCCTTGATTTGAGAGAGATGTTTGCGGACGCAGTTGATTTGCTTGATGTCGGCGCCGCAGCCCAGCAACAGGCGGGTGGCGGCGATTTTGTCGTCCAGGCTGACGCCGTCGGCAGGGTAGGGCAATAAGGCCGATCCGCCGCCCGAAATCAAAGCCAATACCAATTCGCCTTCGCCCGCTTGTTGCAGTTTGGCGGCGATTTTTTGGGCGGCGGAAAGGCCGTTGGCGTCCGGCAGCGGATGGCCGGCGCCCATCACCTCGAAACCTTCGACGGAAACAAGGTTTTCGTAGGTGGTGACGACGATGCCGGGTTCGGACAGTCGATTGTTCGGAACGATTTGACGAGCCGCTTTTGCCATGGCGCAGGCTGCTTTGCCGAACGAGAGGATATGAATTTTTTTCCAGTCTTTGGGGGCGCCGCCGATCACGAGGCGGCCGTCCTCAATTTGTAAATGCGATTTGACCGCTGCTGCCGGATCGGCGGCCGCTATGCCTTCCCGGAAAAGCGAAAGGCATTGTTCGCGTAGGGGTTGCGTAGCCTGAGACATCGCCGAAACGCGGAACTTACGCCATCTGCTTGGCTAATTCAAAAATAACTTCGGCGTCGAACACCTGTTTGTTATTTTGGAATAATTTGGAGATACATGCCCGGTGCAAGGCCAGTTTTAATGTGCCGAAGCCAATGGCGCCCCAAATGATTTTTCCATGGCGTAATTCGCCTTTGTCCATCACGTCGGCGCCGCCTATTCCGACCGGCGGTGTGGCGTTGGCGTCGGCCAGCACTTCCAACAGCGGATGATTTTGCCAATGCTCCGGCTTTAATAATTCCACGCCGGCCGCGCCGGTCGCAAACACGATGTGAGCATCCTGAATCGCGGCGGCCCGAGTATCGAAATCGGCGGCTTCGACGGGGATTAAATCCACGCCAAAGCGCTGTTTCATCGCAAAACAGGCTTTTTCGGCATTGAAAATATGGCGCGAGGTGATGCTGACCTGAGCACCTTCCAAGGCCATCATCGCTGCAGCGCGTTGGCCGACCGGGCCCGTGCCGGCCAATACCACGGCCTTTTTGCCGGCGAGCGGCGTGCTTTGAGCAATGCGGGCCACTGCCGCGGCTGCGGTCGTATTGCTGCCGTTGCTATCCAGCATCACCGAGACTTGGAAACCGGGAAAGAAATGTTGTTGTACGGCCGCCAATAATTGTTGACCGGCTTCCATATTACTGCCGCCGATGAAGATGGCGGTATTTTTTTTGTCTTTCGGAGCGCGAGTAAAGATGCAACCGTCAATCAAATTGCCGACGGTATCCGGCGTCAATCCGCCATGGCCGATGACGTGGTCGGCGCCACCGTCGTAAGCCACAACGGTATCGAAAGCCGAAGGATGCGTGTCGGTGTCGAATTGAAACAGTAATTTTTTCATGTTGGATGCGGATAGCCTCGGCCGGTCATTCAAGGCAAATTATTATACAGTGATATTCAACGGGTCGCTGCATAATGCAATTACCCCCATTGCCGGAGGAATGTGCTATTGTTTGCCGAAAGAGTGGGTAACAGTGCGCTAGCGAGATCGTAACGCCGCTTAATATTCAATTCTAATAACAAAAAAAGGAAGCTATGAAAACACCTGTCGATATCGCCGTTACCGGTGCTGCTGGTCAGATTAGTTACTCTTTATTGTTCCGTTTGGCCGCCGGGGATTTGCTCGGCCCCGACCAACCCATCGTATTGCGCCTGTTGGAGATTGTGCCGGCCATGGACGTGCTAAACGGCGTGGTCATGGAGTTACACGACTGCGCATTCCCTCTGTTGCATAAGGTCATCGTCACATCCGATCCCAAGGTTGCGTTCGATAATGTGGATTATGCGTTTTTGGTGGGCGCCAAGCCGCGCAAGCAGGGCATGCTTAGAAGCGATTTGTTGTCGCAAAATGCCGAAATATTCATTGTTCAGGGGCAAGCCCTCAACGAGGTTGCCAGCCGCAACGTCAAGGTACTGGTGACCGGCAATCCCGCCAACACCAATGCCTATTTAGCGATCAATAAGGCGCCGGATTTAGCGCCGGAATGCTTTGCGGCCATGACTATGTTGGATCACACCCGAGCGGTTGGCCAGCTGGCAATGAAATGCGGAGTTCCAACCCGCGATATCAAAAACGTTATGGTTTGGGGAAACCATTCCTGCACGCAATATCCCGATCTGCATCATGCCCGCGTCAAAGGCCAGAAGGCCCTGTCATTGGTCGAAGACGATTGGTTTAAAAATGAATTCATACCGACAATCCAGCATCGAGGTACCGAAGTCATCAAAGCCCGCGGCCAATCCAGCGCGGCATCGGCGGCCAATGCGGCCATTTTGCATATGTCGACCTGGATAAACGGAACGGAAGAAGGGGATTGGGTCAGTATGGCCGTACCTTCCGACGGCAGCTACGGCATAGAGTCAGGGCTGGTATGTTCGTTTCCGGTCA
Organism: Methylomonas sp. MgM2; assembly: GCF_054172045.1. Classification (NCBI taxonomy): domain Bacteria; kingdom Pseudomonadati; phylum Pseudomonadota; class Gammaproteobacteria; order Methylococcales; family Methylococcaceae; genus Methylomonas; species Methylomonas sp. MgM2. Next base: position 65,357 of record NZ_JBSYXO010000008.1, read on the forward strand.
CGGTCAGCGACGGCAAATACGATATCGTCCGAGGTCTGGATATGAACGAATTCAGCTTGGAGCGCTTGAAACAAAATCAAGCCGAGTTGATTGAAGAACGGCAGACGGTTAAACATTTGCTGCCCTGAAAGCCCTTTCGCGCCGCTTTCGTACAAGGCCGAATTTTCCGAAAGCGGCCGTAAAATTCCGATTAACGCCCTCCCTATTTTTCTGCTTAAAGTCCGAAGCCCGGCTATAGTACAATTCGCCTGATGGCTTGCGCCGGATTTTTCCCGATTACAGATTAACATACAGGTTCGAACATGATGACGATGGATGACAGAGACGGTTGGATATGGCTAGACGGGCAATGGGTAGAATGGCGCGAGGCGAAAGTCCATGTCCTGACTCATACCTTGCATTATGGCTGCGGCGTCTTTGAAGGTTTGCGTGCCTATAAAACTGAAAAAGGTACCGCGATTTTCAAGCTGGCGGAGCACACGGACCGTCTATATCGTTCGGCGCATATCATGAGCATGAAAATGCCGTATTCGAAACAGGAAATCAATCAAGCTCACCGCGAAGCGGTCGCAAAAAACGGATTGGATAGCGCCTATATTCGTAGCATGGTGTTTTTCGGTTCGGAAGGCATGGGCTTGCGCGCAGACAATCTGAAAGTCCACGTGATGGTGGCCGCCTGGACCTGGGGGGCTTATCTGGGGGCGGAGAACATGGAAAAAGGCATTCGTATCCGCACCTCGTCTTATACCCGTAACCATGTCAACAGCACGATGTGTAAAGCCAAAGCCAACGGCCACTATATCAATTCGATATTGGCTTTACAGGAGGCTTTGTCCACGGGTTACGACGAAGCCTTGCTGTTGGATCACGAAGGCTATTGCGCCGAAGGCAGCGGCGAGAACCTGTTCATCGTGCGCAACGGCAAATTGTATACGCCGGAAACCACGTCGGCATTGGAAGGCATTACCCGCGATACGCTGATCACCATCGCCCGCGAGCAGGGTTACGAAGTGATCGAAAAACGCATTACCCGCGACGAAGTCTATGTGGCCGATGAAGCGTTTTTCACGGGTTCGGCCGCCGAGGTCACGCCGATTCGGCAATATGACGGTCGCGACATCGGCTCGGGTAGCCGCGGCCCCATCACCGAAAAACTCCAAACGCTGTATTTCGACTACGTGCATGGTCGGCGCGACGACCATCGGGATTGGTTGACGCTCGTTTCCTAAGTGATAACCGGAGGCTATAAAATTCTGGTCATCGGCCCGTCATGGGTCGGTGACATGGTGATGGCGCAGAGCTTATTCATCGCCCTGAAAAGCAAACATCCCCAATGTACGATTGATGTGATGGCGCCGGCGTGGTCTTTGCCGTTGTTGCAGCGCATGCCGGAAGTCAGCCTGGCCATTCCGATTCCGTATGCGCGCGGAAAACTGGCGCTGTTTGGCCGTATCGGCATGGGGCGAGATTTGCGCGCTAATCGCTATGACCAAGCGATTTTGTTGCCCAATACCTGGAAGTCGGCCTTGGTTCCGTTTTTTGCAAATATTCCCCTTAGAACCGGCTATGTCGGTGAAATGCGATGGGGCTTATTGAACGACGTCAGGACGCTGGATAAAAAACGTTTGCCGATGACCGTGCAGCGTTTTGTGGCCCTGGCTAACGACAAGGACGATAATACCGCGCCGAGTTATTCGGTTCCCGGACTCAAGATCGATCCTGACCTACAGCGGGCGGCGGTAAACAAATTTTCTTTGAAGGGAGAAGGGAAGGTGCTGGCCTTGTGTCCCGGCGCCGAATACGGTCCGGCCAAGCGCTGGCCGGTAGAGCATTTTGCCAGTGTGGCGCGAGCCATGCACCAAAAAGGCTGGCGAGTTTGGTTGTTCGGTTCCGATAAGGACAAAGCCGTCACCGAACAAATCAACCGCTTGACGGACGGCATTTGTTCGGATTTGGCCGGGCACACGTCGCTGGCGGAGGCGGTAGACGCTTTGTCGCTGGCCGATGCTGTCGTCAGTAACGATTCAGGATTGATGCATGTGGCCGCAGCCCTGGATAAGAAAGTCGTCGCTATTTATGGTTCCTCCGATCCCGGCTTCACGCCGCCTTTACATAAACTCGCCCAGGTTATCAGCTTAAACTTAGAGTGTTCGCCTTGTTTCGAACGCGAATGCCCATTGGGACATACCCGATGTCTGACTGATATTGCTCCGGAGCGGGTGTTGGCGGCACTGAATTTTTAATCTAAATGAAGCTTGCCATCGTTAAATTGTCGGCACTCGGCGATATCGTGCATGCGATGGTTGCGCTGCAATTCCTCAAAGCGGCCAGGCCCGAGGTCGAAATCGACTGGCTGGTCGAACAACGCTTTGCCGGGTTACTGGAGCACAATCCCGATATTCGCCGAATTCTCACGGTAAATTTAAAGGCGCTAAAAACCGACAAGTCGGCGGTCTGTAGCGAAATCGCTAAGCTCGGAAACTACGCCAAGCGGGAGTACGACCTGGTCATAGATGCCCAGGGCTTGATCAAGTCGGCAATCGCGGCAAGGCTGTTGGGCAAGCATTGCATCGGGTTCGATCGGTCTTCGATAAGAGAGAAAGCCGCTACCTGGTTTTATCGACGAACGGTTGCTTATCCTTACGACGCCAACACGATAGATCGTAATGTGGCGGTATTGACTCAGCCATTAGGCATTAGCGTCAGTCGGCCGCAGATTCTGGCGAAACAGCCATTCCTGTTTTATCGCGCAGCCGATCCGGCGCTGGATGAATATTTCCAACCCGGGCAAGCCCATGTCTTGTTCGTGGTCGGCTCAACCTGGGCCAGCCGCAATTATCCCAAAGAAAAATATCTGGAAGTGATGCGCGGATTACAGGCTAAATGCCTGATTAGTTGGGGAAGCGATGAAGAGCGCCGGTCGGCCGAATGGCTTGCCGAGCGTTGCGGCGCTGCGGTTCTTCCAAGCCTTACCCTGAACGACTTGAAAGCCGTGATGGCTAGAGTCGATTTAGTCATAGGAAACGATACAGGACCGACTCACATGGCATGGGGATTGAACCGGCCGTCTATCACCTTATTCGGGCCGACGCCGGTAAGCCGGGTTTATCAAACCGATATCAACAAGGTTTTGAAGTCGCCTTCGGCTGTCAATCCGTTTAAATTGGACAAAAACGATTTCTCTATCGGCGAGATCGATCAAAACGCCGTGATCGCGTTGGCCGAGTCGCTGCTGAATCGCCATACCTAATCGATGATCCTAATGATCGGCCTATGATCGGTCTAGCGCAACGACAGCTAACAGATCCGCGGTAACGGATCGTCTTCCAATTCCTGCAAAATGCGTTCGCCGCCGATTTCGGTTTCCAAAATCACCGCCGGTTTGCCTTCGGCTATCGTTCCGATGATGGCCGCGTCGGTATATCCCGTTGCTTGTAAACGTTCGACCGCCTGGCCGGCATCGGCAGGGTCGATCACCGCCACGACTCTGCCTTCGCAGGCTAGATACATCGGGTCATAACCCAATATCTCGCAGACCGCGCGTACCGGTTCCTTTACCGGAATGCTGGTTTCGACCAAGCGTACGCAGGAATGGGCGGCGAGGGCGATTTCATGCGCGACCGTGGCCAAGCCGCCGCGCGTCGGGTCGCGCATAAAGCGTAACCCGGGCAATTCGCAAAGCGTTTCGGCGACCGGCAAAACCGAGGCCGAGTCGGACAATAAATCTCCGGATAAGCCGAATTGCTCCCTTGCCAATAACACGGCCGTGCCGTGGTCTCCGACCGAACCGCTGAGTATCACGCTATCGCCCGGCCGAATCCGGTCCATGCCCAAGCTTATGCCGGCACGGCGCACGCCGATGCCGGTCATCGCAAAATAAATGCCGCCGCCTTGTCCTCGCCTCAACACTTTAGTATCGCCTGCGACGATATTGACCTGGCTTTCCCGGCAGGCAGCCGCCATGGCCGCGAGTATCCTGTCCAATAGTGCGATTTCCAACCCTTCCTCGATGAAGGCATTCAGGCTCAGATATTGCGGAACCGCGCCCGATACGGCCAAGTCGTTTACGGTGCCGTGAACGGCGAGGCTGCCGATATTGCCGCCGGGAAACTCCAACGGTTCCACGGTAAATCCGTCCGTGGTCATCATAAGTTCGCCGTTAGCTTTTGGTAAACGCGCCGCGTCGGCATTGGTGTCGAGTAGTTCATTAGCCAAATGGCCAGCGAACAAGGATTCGATGAGCTCACGCATGAAACGTCCGCCATTGCCGTGAGCGAGAGCGATATGCGAGTCGGAAATTTTCCTTGTAATTTTCATGAGATTTTAATTTTGTATAACATGTAAACTGTGTTTTTACTCAATATACTTCTAAGCGACGAAGTGTTTTCGGCCGCCGGTTTATAGCATGTTACAAGAATGAGTTTTAGTAAGACTACTGAAATAATACCGCCTGTTTTGCCGGGGACTGCTGCTCCCGGAAATCCGCTGATAGGGCTTGTTGGCTGTTAAGAATGTATGGAAGACCAATGCGTTAGACTGAATTCATCAGGGTCGCGCTTAGATTAGCCTCAATAACGACAAGGATTAAGTAAGACGATGAGCACATTAAAGAATATTCTAATAAAATTAGAAACCTATCATAAAACCGAGAATCAAGGCGCGTGCAGGCTATTCCTCGTCTTGAATGAAATAGCCGACAAACTGACCGCGCTAATTTCATCGGGACAAAATGGCATTTTCGATTTGAACCGAGAGCTGCTGACCTCGGGTGATATCGACGAGCTAAAAAATATTTTAGGCCGAGGCGAGGTCGAGGCAAGTTTAAATGTTTTGGGTAAAACCACGATACGAGAAACCGGAGTCGCCGGTATCTGGTGGATAACGCACACCAATGAACAGGGCAGTGTGATCAGAGAATGCATCGAAATCACCACTTGTCCGGATCTTTTAAAAACTTTTCCGGATGAATTGGATGCGGCGGTCGCCGGACTACAATACAAAATTCACCAATACACCCGGCGTTCGACGTCCGATCAAGTTGCCAGGAGGTTGAGCGAGTTGGGTTTCGGAGTCGATAGCGTTCAAAACGAAATCGTCTAACCGAAGCGTGTAACAAACACGATCCCGCGGACGCGTATGCAGCGCCGGTATCAATTACAAACATAAGCCCGTACCGGGTTCTTACTTAGTGGCGTCGATGGGCCGGCACTTGAACATCGGGGTGATTTTATGCTGGACGGGGATATCTTTTCCGGATCCGGTGCCGCATTCGCCGGCGAGCCGAATCTCTTAAGCCCGTTGATTCATTCGGGTTCGGCTATCGATCCGTAAAACGATGTGTTTTTCGCGATTCGTTAAATATCGCGGCGTTCACAGAATCACGCCGCGGCATCGTTAATCGAAACGGCGAAAGGCTGATTTATAGGCCCGGGAAAGAATTTGCAGGCAGCGATAGCTTCGGCTACACGATGACCGCCGGTTTGAATTTTGCCGGAAACAGGCGATTTCCAGCCAAATTGGTTGCAACTTTTCACGCGGCGTTGCACACTTAACGAAAGGTCGAGCCGATTTTTTGCCGAGTTATATTAACTCATAGGGCGATGGTTACTTTGGAGATGAATGAATGTGTCTTGCGATACCAATGCAAGTGACTCAAGTCGACGGGTTTAATGCGCTGTGCACGGCTAAAGGCGTGCAGCGCGAGGTCAGTTTGTTCTTATTGCAGGACGAGGACGTACAGGTAGGCGATTATGTGTTGATACACGTAGGCTACGCAATACAGAAAATTTCCGAGCAGGATGCGCAGACGGCCTGGGAATTGTTCGACCGGATGTATGAGCAGGAAGCGGCAGGTGCATGAATTATCGTTGTGCCAGAATTTGCTGGATCAAGTAACGGACATAGCCCAACGGCATTGCGCTGACAAGGTGGTGCAAATTATCGTCAGAATTGGGCCTTTGTCGGGAGTCGAAGCTAAATTGTTGGAAAGTGCGTTCGAGATCGCCAGTGTCGGAAGCGTGGCCGAACAGGCAGAGCTTTTGATGGAGTCTCAAGCGGTCAAGGTTTTTTGCAATGTCTGCGCGACCGAATCCGACGCGTCGGTTAACGATCTGACTTGTAGACAATGCGGAGCTTACAATACCCGACTGATTAGCGGCGACGAGCTGATTTTGGCGCGTGTCGAATTAGAAAGTATGGATCAGGAGCGTCCCGCATCATGACGAATCCGGAGTTTTGAATATGTGTAATACCTGTGGATGTAATATCACGCCGGGCAACCGGCATTTAGTGTTTACAAATCATCGCCATCACGAACCCGTATCGGCCGTGAATGTATTGAGTAATTTGCTGAAGCATAACGATGCTCATGCCGAGAAAAACCGGACCAAGCTTGACGCGCACGAAGTCTTGGCGATCAATTTGATGTCGTCGCCCGGCTCGGGCAAGACCGCGCTATTGGAAGCGACCATTCGGCAGCTTAAAGGCAAGCTCCGTATCGGCGTCATCGAAGGAGATTTGGAAACCGAAAACGATGCCGACCGGATTCGGGCTCAAGGCGTACCCGCTTATCAGATCACCACCGGCACCGCCTGCCATTTGGATGCCCATTTGATCGAGCCGGCGCTGGAGCATTTCGATCTTAGCAAGCTCGACCTGTTGTTTATCGAAAACGTCGGCAATCTGGTATGTCCGGCCAGCTTCGATCTGGGCCACCACAGAAACGTGACCTTATTGTCGGTGACTGAAGGGGACGACAAGCCGGCCAAATATCCGGTGATGTTCCGTGCGGCCGATTTGATGCTGATTACCAAAACCGATCTGTTGCCGCATTTGGGGGATTTTTCGCCGGAAAAAGCCGAGGAATGTCAACGCCGTTTGGCCAGCCAAGCTCCGGTTGTCAGTCTGTCCAGTCGTTCCGGCCAAGGTATGGAAGCGTGGCTGGATTGGCTGGAGCAAGAAGTTGCGGATCATAAAGAACGGCTGGCGCAGCATCAAACCGTACGGCCTAGAATACAACAGGACGGTCAAAGCTTGCATGCCCAGGATGCGCCGCGTTTTCGGCCGGTCGTCAGTCTGTAGCCAACGGATCTCTTATGCATGGCGCGCGGTTTTGGCTTGAAAAAATCCGTGAACTTCCGTTACCGGATCATGTTCGTCTGATGAATGTCTGCGGCGGACACGAACGTTCGATTTCCATGTCGGGTTTGCGCGCCGCGTTACCGGCCCAAATTGAATTGATCCCAGGGCCGGGATGTCCTGTATGTATTTGTCCGGAACAGGATATTTACCAGGCTATGCATTTGGCCATGGATAAAGACGTGACCTTGGTCAGTTTCGGCGACATGCTACGGGTGCCGGTCAATGTCCCGAAAAATGCTATCCGATCTCTGGAACAAGCCAAAGCCGCCGGCGCCGACGTCAGGCCCGTAGCGTCACCGTCGGAAGCGATAAAAATAGCCCAGGCCGAACCGAACAAGACGGTCGTGTTTTTCGCCGCGGGATTCGAGACGACCACCGCGCCGGTCGCCGGCATGGTTGCTCAAGGCATGCCGGATAATTTATTGCTGTTGGTCAGCGGGCGCTTAACCTGGCCGGCGGTGTCGATGTTGCTGGAATCCGAAGAACCAGGCTTCGACGCGTTGATCGCGCCGGGCCATGTCGCTACGGTCATGGGGCCGGAGGAATGGCGGTTTGTCGTCGACAAGCACCGTATTCCGGCCGCAATCGCCGGGTTTACCCCCGATAGTTTGTTGGCCGCGGCCTATTCGGTATTGCGCCAGTTGATCGAAAATCGGCCGTTTTTGGATAACTGTTATTCCGAAGTGGTAAAACCCAACGGTAACCAGAAGGCCAAGGCTTTGCTGGAATCGATCATGGATATCGTCGACGCGCCATGGCGGGGCATAGGCGTCATTCCACGGTCCGGTTACGACCTAAAACCGGAATTCGACCAGCATAACGCGCGCTTGCATTTTACCGATATGGCAAGTCAGGCCCGTTCGCATGTCGGCGAAATGCCGCCCGGTTGCGATTGCGCGCGCGTCGTTTTGGGCAAAATCAAACCTTTGGATTGCCGCATTTACGGTTCGCCTTGCACGCCGCGCACGCCGGTCGGGCCGTGCATGGTTTCGGACGAGGGCGCGTGCCGTATCTGGTGGGCGAGCGGTTTGCGCAAGGAAACGGACGAAATTGCCGATGCCGTTTAATTAAGGCGCGAGCGTTGTCCGAATCGGTTGCCGTTCGCATCGTCGTCACCGGCCGCGTACAAGGCGTGGGCTTTCGGCCCTTCGTCAGGCGTTTGGCCAATGAATTCGATATACGCGGCTGGGTGCGCAATCGCAACGGACAGGTGGATATCCATGCCGAAGGAAAGGCCGTCGATATACAAGCGTTTCAACTAGGCTTGACCGAACAAGCGCCGCCGCTGGCTCGGCCCGATTGTCCTCAAGTGACCCCCGCCGAGCCGAGTCATTTTAGCGGATTCAGCATAGAAACCAGTGCCAGCGGCGGCGCCGTCGACGCCCATATTCCGCCGGATTATTTTGTTTGCAGCGATTGCTTGGCGGAGATGCAAGATCCGCGGGAACGGCGTTATCGTTATCCATTTATCAACTGCACGCAGTGCGGTCCCCGTTACACCTTGATCGATCGTTTGCCTTACGACAGACCGAATACGGCCATGTCGGGCTTTCCGCTCTGCCCCGAATGTTATGTTGAATATGCCGATCCTTTAGATCGCCGCTACCACGCCCAACCTCTGGCTTGTGCGGCCTGCGGCCCTGAATTGAGATTTCGGCGTCCCGGTTTCGATGACCTTTCCGGCAACGAAGCGGCTTTGAGCGCTTGTATAACAGGCTTGCGCGAGGGTTTGGTGGTCGCCGTGAAAGGTATCGGCGGCTATCATTTGCTATGCGATGCTACAAATCCTGAGCCTGTGCGGCGCTTACGGGAAAGAAAAATGCGTCCCGACAAGCCTCTAGCCGTCATGGCGCCTTGTCGCCCCGAAAACGATTTAGACTGGATAGACCAACTAGCGCTTGTGCAAGCCTGCGAAAAAGAGTTGATTCGTTCGCCCTTGCGGCCCATCGTGCTGGCGCAAAAACGCTTGCCTTCGGTGTTGGCGGCCGAAATTGCACCGGATCTGAACGAGGTCGGATTGATGTTGCCCTACAGCCCTTTGCACTATCTGCTTGCAAACGATTTCGGTAAGCCGTTGGTCGCAACGTCCGCCAATTTGAGCGGCGAGCCGGTACTTACCGACGACAGGGAAGTGGAAACGCGGCTGGGGCAGGTGGCGGATGCTTTTTTGCATCACAATCGGCCGATACGCCGACCCGCCGACGATTCGGTGTATAGGCGTATTGCCGGTAAAACCCGGCCCGTTAGGATTGGGCGCGGTGATGCGCCGCTGGAACATACCGTGCCGTTCGAATTCGCGCAACCGCTATTGGCGGTCGGAGCCGACCTGAAAAACACGGTGGCTTTGGGATTCGGTAATCGAATCGTGATGTCGCCGCATATCGGCGATTTGGGAGCGCTTAGAAGCGGCCGAGTATTCGAACAAGTCATCGCCGATTTGCTGCGCTTATTCGGTGTAAGGCCTGCCGCCTTCGTTTGCGATGCGCATCCGGCTTATTATTCCAGGCGTTGGGCGCAACAATCGCAGTTGCCGATAATCCCGGTATTTCATCACCATGCTCATGCCTCGGCCTTGGCCGGCGAACAGGATTCGCCGGAAAAGATGTTGGTTTTTACTTGGGATGGCACGGGTTACGGCGAAGACGGCACGATTTGGGGCGGCGAAACCTTGTTCGGAACACCCGGACGCTGGGGAAGAATCGGTTCGTTAAAACCATTTCATTTGCCGGGCGGCGATAAAGCCGGTCGGCAACCGTGGCGTAGCGCATTAGCGCTTTGTTGGGAGGCGGGGCAAGAGTGGGCGGAGTGTCCGATGGATACCGACTTGTTGCGTATGGCTTGGGCGCGGCGCATCAATTGTCCTCGAACCACTTCCGCCGGCCGTTTGTTCGATGCGGCGGCGGCTTTAATCGGTGTGAAGTCCGAAGCCAGTTATGAAGGCCACGCCGCTATGTGTCTGGAAGCGATGAGTTCCGACGGCGCGGAGCCTATCGTATTGCCGCAAACGGCTAATGCTGAAGATATCCTGATCACGGATTGGCGGCCATTGCTGCCTTTCCTAATGGATAAAAATATCGCTGCTGCCGAGCGCGGCTCGGTATTTCATGCCAGCTTGGCCACCGCCATTGTCAATCAATCGCTGATGCATCGACAGGCTTATGATGTCAATTTAGTCGGCCTAAGTGGTGGTGTTTTCCAGAATCGTTTGCTGACGGAACAAGCGCAGGCCGCATTGCGAAAAGCCGGTTTTGATGTCTTTTTACACGAAAAATTTCCTGCCGGAGACGGCGGTATCAGCTTTGGCCAGTTGATCGAAGCATCCGGTTGGTCCGGTACTTGAAAACGATTGAGGTATCCCGGCCGGGAGCTATTTCGAGTCGGCCTGAGACAAGGCTAAGCAGGGCAGGCTAAAAAACAAAAAGCCTTGCGATGCGCAAGGCTCCGTAATTCATGGTGCCCAAGGACAGAATCGAACTGTCGACACGAGGATTTTCAGTCCTCTGCTCTACCGACTGAGCTACCTGGGCTTGCTTAAGAGCCGCTCATTAAACAGTATTTATAAAATCACGTCAAGCAACAAAATTAATCTTGGCCTGCTCGGCTGGACACGGTCTAATGTTTGTGCAATTCTCTGCGGCTGGTTCAAAGATCGAAAGTCCGAGTTGAAGGTTTGGATATGCAAACATTGAATGATATCGGCGGCCTGATCATCGATATGGATGGCGTGCTTTGGCACGGTGATAAGCCGCAACCCGGATTGATCCGGTTTTTTCAGGTCTTGCGCGAATTGCGCTTACCGTTCGTATTAGCCACTAATAATGCTAGCCTGACCGCTGAACAATACGTCGACAAATTGGCGAATATGCAGGTTAGCGTTGAAAAAAATGAAATTTTGACTTCGGGGATGGCCACGGCTTCCTATCTGGCTCAACGTTATTCGCCCGAGTCCACGCGCGTGTTTGTCATCGGCGGAGCGGGAGCGAAGCAGCCTTTGTCGGATCTGGGTTTTACCCTGACCGGCTTGAGCGACATCGAAGACGGGCGGCGTGCCGACTTGGTCGTGAGCGGGCTGGATAAGGAATTAAGTTGGGACAAGCTGTGCACGGCAGCGTTAAATATCCAAGCCGGTGCCGATTTTTACGGCACCAACGGGGATGTGACCTTGCCCAGCGAGCGCGGCTTTTTACCGGGTAATGGATCGACATTGGCGGCGCTGACTGCCGCGACGGGAGTTAGCCCCATTCTGATTGGAAAGCCTGAGCCTATTATTTACCAACAAGCGTTGAATTTGCTTGCCGTCGCACCCGAACGCGTGGTTGCAATAGGCGATAGGTTGGATACCGATATACTGGGAGCCGTACGTGCAGGAATCAATAGCTTGCTGGTACTGTCCGGCATCTCTCGCGAGAGTGATATCGCCAATGCCGGTTATGCCCCGACTTGGGTGATGCAAGACATTCAGGAACTTGCCCGGGCTCTGCTCAATTAATTAAAGGAGACAGCAATGAAAAAATTCATCGATAGTCCTGCTACCGTTCTGGATACCAGTTTGCAAGGATTCGCCAAAGCCCATGCCGACATCGTGCAATTGAGTTCCGATCCGAACTTTGTTGCGCGTAGGCAGCGCAAGCAAGGCAAAGTCGCCTTGATCTCAGGCGGCGGTTCCGGACATGAGCCATTGCACAGCGGTTTCGTCGGTTACGGTATGCTGGATGCGGCGTGTCCCGGGCAAATATTCACGTCCCCAACGCCTGACCAAATGTTAGCTGCGGCGCAGGCAGTCGAAGGAGGTGCGGGCGTTTTATTCGTTGTCAAAAACTATGCCGGCGATGTGATGAATTTTGAAATGGCTGCGGAACTGTTGGATGGACCAAGCGAAACCGTTTTGGTTAACGACGATGTGTCCTTGCCTAAAGATCACGCTATTGGCCGCCGCGGTGTGGCCGGTACGACGATAGTCGAAAAAATAGTAGGTGCGGCCGCGGAAGAAGGTTACGATCTTGCGGCCTGCAAGGCCTTAGGCGACCGGGTCGTAAGCGCTACCGCATCCATGGGGGTGGCTTTGACGAGTTGCACCGTGCCGGCCTTGGGTCATCCAACTTTCGATATCGGCGACGATGAAATCGAACTGGGGGTGGGTATTCACGGCGAACGGGGCCGTGAAACGGCAAAACTGGTTCCGGCCAGCGCCATCGTTGAGCAATTGGCCGGCCATATTCAAGACGAACTGAATCCGCAATCCGGCCAACCAGTGCTCTTGCATGTAAACGGTTTCGGCGGGACGCCGTTGGTCGAACTGCACCTCGTGTACGAATTAGCCTGGCAATATTGGCGTAAGAGAGGATTGAACATACAACGTTCGCTGGTGGGCAATTTTACGACGTCACTGGATATGGCCGGTTGTTCGTTGACCTTGACCTTGCTGGATGACGAAATGACGCGTTTGTGGGATGCGCCGGTTAACACCGCCGCATTGCGCTGGGGAAGCTGACAAGATTTCGGACCGGGGACGCATGAACTCTTTTTATGCAGGCTGATGTTAAAGTAAAACCGGTTCCTTCCTCCGTCAGGACGGCTTCATGAATGCAGAAGCTAGGGCGACGCAAGGAGAGAGGGCTGTTGAGACATTCTCTCCTGTAAGCGTTTAATTTGAAGTTCGCCTAATGACATTTGCAATCGCGTTAATGATTAATTGCGCGGTTTTGGCGCCGGCATCGATATGCCCTTTGCTGCGTTCCCCCAAAAACGAGGCCCTGCCTTTAGTGGCCAGCATGTCACGAGTTGATTCGACTCCCGTTTCGGCGACCGAACAAATATGATCCAACATATCGTTTAGCGCTTTACCCTCCGCGACATCTTGCTTCAACGTGTTCGCCACCGGTATCCAGACATCAAGCATCGTTTTTTCGCCCACGTCGGCCTTACCGCGTTGTTTGACCGCTTCAACAGCCGCGTGAAAGGCGTCGGAAAAAGTTTGTATGTTGCACTCTTTGTCTTTTGTGTTTTTGTGCAGGCCGATGAACAGCGTGGCGTATAAAGACCCGGACGCGCCGCCAATTGCCGACATCACAGTCATTCCTATTTTCTGCCAGGCGGCTGGCCAGTCTAGTGCGGCTATGTCCGTGCGATGGCGCTGCAAAGCGTCTATGCCGCGTTGTAGATTAAATACATGATCGCCATCGCCGATCGCTTGGTCCAATTCGGTGATAACATCTGTATGCTCGTTAATCGTGCTAGCGACGGCATCGATTAGTTCAGGAAATTGTTCTGGCGTAAGAGGCATGATTTCTCCTGTTAGATTTTGGTGTAGGGTCCGACAACATTGCGTCTGTTGGTATCGGTGCCTGTCTTTGAGGCATTTTCGTCGGCTAAGAGACGCAACTTGCTGCGACAACGTGCCGCACCGAACCGTTGCAATTATTAGCAATTGTGCCAAATTCGATTAGGTAAATACGATAAAATTCCGACAGACCTACTGTTATTAGGGATGTTACTCGATAAATCAAAGATAATGGAACCGAGATGCGTATAACAAACAAAAGAATCTTTCTGAAAAATTTAGGCATTGCCGTATTAGCGACTAGTCTGGTGGCATGCGGCGGAGCCGAAGAACGCAAAGCAAAGTACATGGAAGAGGGACGTCAGCTTTTTGAGGCTGGGGATTACGAAAAAGCCGAATTGGCCTACAAGAACGTATTACAGATAGACCCAAAAAACTGGGAAAGTCGCTACCGGATGGCGGAAACCTTCAGTAAACAAGGCAAAATTGAAAAGGCGTTCAGGGAATACAGTACGGTAGCGGCCAATGACGAAAATCATGTGATGGCGCGCGTACGAGTCGGCCAGTTGTTATTGCTGAACCGGGCTATCGATGACGCGGAAAAAATGGCCGACGAAGCGCTGGCAAAAGAGCCGGACAATATAGAGGCGCTGGTATTGAAGGCCGGCGTTCAAATGGCTAGAAATGATGCCGATGGCGCTACGGTAACCGTTGAAAAAGCCTTGCAGATTAATCCGAATGATGTCGCGGCAACATTGATGAAGGCTTCGATCGAGGTGAAAACGAATAAAGTTGACGACGCAATCGGGCTTTTAAAACAAGCAATCGAGAAAAAATCCGACAGCATTCCGCTGCGTACGATGTTGGTCGGGATTTATACAAAAAATAAGGACATCGGCGAAGCGGAAGAACAGTTGGTGGCTATTGTTAAATTGCAGCCGGAGGGTGTTCAGCATTATAAAAATCTGGCCTTATTTCAAGTGAGCACCAATCAGTTGGATAAAGCGGAAGCGACGCTGCGCGACGCCATCAAAGCCGTGCCCGATAACGACATCGCCAAAATTAATTTAATCGACTTTTTAATTGAAAAACGTGGATTGGAAACCGCTATCGCGGAATTGCAATCTAATATCGAACAGAATCCCGATGCCTATCCCTTGAAATTTAAACTGGCCTCATTGCAATTTGCCAATAAAGAAGCGGATAAAGCCGAAGCGACTTTGAAACAAATTGTCGAACAGGATAAATTGGGACCGAATGGCATTTCGGCACGCGACAAATTGGCCGTTTATTATGCGCTAAGCAAACGGGGCGACGAAGCTAAGGCGCTGATCAAGGAAGTATTGGAGGAGAATCCTCGCGATGCCGAAGCATTGACCTTACGCGGCCAATTTGCCTTGGCTGAAAATAGGATCCCGGAAGCAATCGGCGATTTTCGATCTGTATTGGTCGATCAGCCGAATAATGTCAAAGTATTAAAACTGTTGGCGGCCGCTCATCTGCGTAACAACGAACCGGAGTTAGCCCGAGAAAACATGGAAAAAGCCGTTGCCGCAGCGCCGCAGGACGAAGCCGCAAGGCTGGATTTAGCCAATCTGCAATTGCAAGCTGGTCATGAAGACCAAGCCAAGCGGCAAATTGACGAGTTGTTGAAACTGAACCCAAAAAGTCAGAGAGGTCTCGAAGCCGCCTTCAAGTTTGAAGTCGCCAAAAAACATTGGGACGAAGCGCAGGAATTAGCTCAACGAATTCAACAGAGCGATCCGGACAGCGCTGTGGGTTTCTTCTTGTCCGGCTTGGCGTATCGGGCTCAAGGCAAATCGGAGGCTGCGATTGAAGCCTTCAAACAAGCGCTGATAAAAAAACCGGATGCCGTTCAACCTCTGACCGAGCTGGTTAAAACCTATGTCGCCAATAAACAGCCCGATAAGGCAAAATCCGAGCTGCAACAGGTGATTAAACAACATCCTGATCATTTTGTTGCCTATAACCTGCTCGGAGGGGTTTATCTGGACCAGAAAAAAAATGCCGATGCAAAAACTGCTTTTAATAAAGCAATAGAAATTAAGCCGGATTGGTTTAGCTCTTATCGCAACCTTGCGCTGGTAGAGTTGATTCAAAAAAATAAAGAAGAAGCGATCAAGATTTACAAGCAGGGTATCGATAAAACCAACGGGGCGATGGAATTAGTCGAGGATTTGGCGCGCCTATATGGCAGTTCCGGCGAACATGACAAAGTGCTTCAGTTGTACGAAGAGTCCTACAAGCGTTACCCTAATTCGGCCCTCGTCGTGAACAATCTGGCCAGTTATCTGTCCGACTACGCCGATACTCCCGACAATTTGAAGCGCGCGGCGGAAATGGCCGAACCTTTAACTAAGTCGAATAATCCCGACTTTTTGGATACGGTCGGCTGGATAGCCTATAAACAAGGAAATTTAGACAAGTCCAAGGAAATGCTGGAAAGAGCCTTGGAAAAAAATTCAGGTTCTCCCATCATTAACTACCATGTAGGCATGCTGTATTTTAAGCAAAACGATATGGCAAAAGCTCAGCAGCATTTGCAGAAGGCATTGGATTCAAAGGCCAACTTTAGTGGTTTAGACGAACTCAAGCAGACCTTGGAGAAAATCAAGGTAAACGGTTAGCGAGGCCGGTTCGGTTCCCGCGGATACGGGAACCGTTTTAGATTGTTTAGTTTAAAAACGTTAACCGGTTGTTTCGGCCCGCCATGCGCTGATCCCGTTAATTATTAAAGCGGATTTTATTGTCGCTCGCCTTGTTGAATACGGTTCCCAATACGTTGATATCCTTCAATAATTCGGCCGCGTGCTTGATTTCGTCGGTTTTGGTTTGACCTTCTTCAATAACCAATAGCACGGTATCGACATAGGGTGAAAAACCCAAGGCGTCATCGTGCAAGAGTATAGGCGGCATGTCGAATATGATAATGCGTGACGGGTAGCGGCTTTTCAATTCGTCGACTAATCGGACCATTTTAGGCGAATGCAGCATTTCGGTAGAATTAAACAGCGGTTTGCCTGCCGGCAATATCACCAGCCTATCGATGCCAGGGTTGATCAGCATCGTGTTGATCTCGGTATCATGCAGTAGATAGTCGCTCAAACCTTTATCCGGCTGAATGCCAAACAGGCGATTAATCGCAGGAGCTTGGAAATTGGCATCGACTAGCAAAGCGGTTCGATCTAATTCCATCGCAATGCTGACGGCCAAATTGGCCGCAATCAGGCTATTGCCGCTGTGGCCGCTAGTGCTGGTAATCGCCAGAGTCTTCCACTCCATCGCATCCATGCTTTGTAAGCAGCGGGTACGCAACATGCGATAGGACTCCAGCCATTTTCCGGGAGGAAACGCGGATATGATTCGATTTCTTTTGAGTAGATCTTTATTTGGCGTATGAACACGAGTTTGGCTATAGGCGACGCTGATACTGGTTCTATTTGCGTCGGTGCTGGCCGTAGCCGATGGTTGTCCGGTTTCGGTGGGTGTTTGTATGGAGTTCATCGCTTTTCTCTCTAAATTATAAAGCGCCGGTCACGCGCATTAGTTTGTACCAAAATACGTCGAGCGGCATGACCGCAAAGTGGAAAATAACGATGGCGATAACGCCTGTGATCAATATTCCTATTGACACGATCATCTGATGTTTTTTCTGTGCCTCGTATTCTTGCTGGCTTTCCAAATAAGGAATCGTCGCCAATGGGGCTACGCCTAGGATGTTGGTGATTGCTTTTTGGCTATGGATAGTGGAGTCTAGGGTTTCAGCCAGCGCAACCGCGCCGAATCCACCGGCCATGGCCAGGACGAAACCCAAAAACAGTATCGCAACCCGATTCGGACTGACCGGCTCTAAAGGTTCCTGTGGCGGGTCGATCAAGGTAAAGCGTTCGCCTTTCTTCTGCAGTTCCAGCTGTTGGGAAATTTGGGCTTCCATTTCACGGGCACTCACTTCTTGATAACGCTGGTTGGTATTGGTGAGTTCCTGGACCAGATCCATGTAGTCTTTTTCGACCAACGGCGCTTGCATCAGATTGCTACGCAACTCCTCGATTTTTTGCTTAATTTGCTCTCGGGTATAGCTGATGGCCTTGATGTCGGAATTGGCCGCCTCTAATTGCGATTTCAGCGTAATATAGGCAGGGTTATCCGGTTCTAAATCGATGCTGGAGTAGTTATTCTGTTTCGCTTCAACCAACGCATCCTGTAACGATGAAATTTGCCGTTGCAACTTAACAACATCCGGGTGTTTAGCGGAATATTGTTTCAGCAGCATTCCGAGTTCGGCTTTTTTCTCGGTCAGTTCGGCGTTCATGGCGTTTAGATCCGTGTTGACGCCGATTTCCGTTTGTAAGGATTCTATTTCTCGTCTGATTTTTACAAGATCAGGGTGGTTCTCCGAATATCGCGCTAAAAGCGACGGGTACTGGGATTGCAATTCCTTCAAGCGGTCTTTCATGTCGAATACGCGGTTGCCGACCGCGTTGGTGGCCATGGCATTGGGGTCGATCTGCGCAAGTTGTCCTTCCAGATAGAAACGTCGTTCTTGCGCCGCGCGCTCTTGACTGTCGAGGCTAATCAATTGATTGTTCAGCGAGGTTAATTCTTGCTGATTCAGCTGATTGACCTCCGGTAATTGGTGCAGATACTTCTCCTTGAACGAGGCGAGCTGAGCTTGCAATTGCTGGATTTTTTCTTTTAAACGACGGGCTTCTTCGCTCAAAAACATGGCCGCGTTTTCAGCCGATTGGGTTCTTGATTTGATGTTTTCTTTTAAAAATAAAGACGTCAATTCATTCGCGACTTTTTGGGATAGTATCGGCGACTCGTCGTCGAACGAGAGAACAAAGGCGATGGTTGCTTTTGTAGGGGCGCCGTTACGCGGATCGATCACATCGGCGCTAATGCTTTCCACTTTAATGCTGTCACGCATTTTTTCCAAAATCTTTTCTTCGGTTTTGGTTTTTCGGTCGTCGGCGTACAAATCGTATTTCTTAATGATCTCGATCAGGTTGGATCGCGACATAATGCGCTGGCTGATGATCTGTATGCGCTGGTCGGCGAAGGTCGTCACCGTCGATTTGACCAATTCCGACGGGATTTCCTGTTCTTCGATCAAAATAGTGGCAGATGAACGATAAATCGAAGGCAAGACTACCGCCAGTATGATGCTGAGCAAGGCGATGATAATAAACGGGATGACCAAAAATTTTCGGCGTACTTTGATTATTTTCAGATAATCCTTGATATCGGGTGTTTGATTTTCCACGTTATTGCACCTGACGGTTGATTTGAGGGTGATAAGAAAATTGTAGTTGCACGTTATTGCCGGTCGATGTCTGATGCTGAGAGGTGTATTCCCGTTGGGCAAAGGTGTACGAGAGTTCTAAATTGATTTCCGGTGTCCATCTCCAGCGGATACGGGGCGTTACGGTCGTATAAGTAGAGTCGTAGCGACTATTTACTGTGCTAAAGGTCGACGTGTATTCCGAGATGCGGTAGTTTGCATTAATGCCGGTAGTCCAGCGTTCGTCTATGTTGTAATTGGCTGTGGCGCCGAATGAAGTGGTTTGTTGCTGCGAGCCGCTGCTGGACGGATTCAACTGTTGGCCGGCATTCAGAGCGAAATTGCCCCATTCGCCTTTCCGGGTAAAATCCGCAGAGAATACATGTCCGTTGGCTTTGCTGGAAACGTTGCTTTCGCTGGTAGGCCGATTAACAAAGAACGGCGGGAATTCGGGGTCGTATACCAAAGTCTGGCTAATGCGGGTTTCATTTTCCGTAAACCGCATACCGGCCGAGAGTGATAATTGAGTGAGTTCGTCGAACTCGTATTGCATTCCGGCTTGGTAGAAAAAGTTGGTTGATTTTTGTTCGTAGCCGGTTGTCGACGCAACATTGATGGGAATGAAAAAGGGAATTACGCCGTTTTCAGAGTTGCTTACAAAGGAGTCGAATAAGGAATAAGCGCCTAGCAGGTTGAAAGACAGCCTTTCCGAGTATATGTGGGTCAATGTCGTCGAAAACTGCTGGTTGGTGTAATCCGAGTAGCGTAAGGATCTGAGATCTTGCGGCCTGTCGAAGGTGACATCCTGGTAGCTATAGTTGAATTGTACCGAATTTTTTTCCGTCACGAAAAAAGTCACGCCGGGCGAAATCGACCGGGTAAAGCGCGGAACCAGGGTTTGGCCGGTTATGTCGAGCGTTGGGTCGATTAGCTGAGTGTTGATAGACGATTGCTCATAATAAGCGGCGGCGAGGTTTGTTGTGAAACGTTCTCCCTGGTATAGATGATTAAGGTCGAGTATTTTTTCGGAAAAATTCAACGAAGAAGCGTCGTGATAAATCAGTTCATTCCAATTAAAGTGCGTTCTAAGTTGATTGTTTTCCGCCTGATAGCCGAGCAATATACCCGGCGAAATCGTAGTAATCGGGCTGCTGATAATGTTGGCGGGGTTAGCTTGCATGCTGATGTTGTCGGAATAGCGCTCGCTCGCTCTAAAATCCGGTTCGAAGAGCCAATCGACAGCCTGGGATGGATTGCTGATCGCCGCCATGGCAGGAAGCAAAAGCTTCATTCTTAATTTCATGAGAAAAAATAAGGTTTACCTTTTTCCTTAAGGTACTGCGACGGTGTCTCCCGGCTCTAAAAGAATATTTTGTTCCAGATCTTCGCCTTCTATGACATTGCTGTAATCGAACGGGAATACTTTGATTTCATTGCCGGTTCGACGCTGAATTGTGATATCGCTTTCGTCCGCAAACACCGTTAGCCCGCCTGCGAGGCTAAGCGCTTGCAGTACGTCGATGCGCCTGCCGGCAAAGACTTGTCCCGGTTTATTTACTTTGCCGATTACGAAAATAGCATTGCCTTGGTTATTAAGCAGTTTGACGCTCACGGACGGATCGGCAATGAAATCGGACAGTTTAAGCGTCAACAGATCCTTAAGGTCGTTGATTGTCCTCCCTGCGGCGGTAATGGTGCCGATCAAAGGATAAATGATGTTGCCGTCAGGTCCGATTAGAAATTGTTGCTGCTGCAAGTCCTCTTCCTTCCAGACGGTAATCTCCAGTGCGTCGCCCGGTGCGAGTAAGTAGGCGGAGAGATTTTCCGGATCTTTGAGTACGAGAACTTCGGGTGTCGTTTCCGCTTGCGCCGGAGCGGAATCGGGTTCGGCAATCGCTTGGTTGAAGACGAATAACGAGATAAAAAAAAGGCTGGTAAGCTGTTTCAAAACGTATTCCTTGTATAGAGTTAACTACTGATCCGTACAGGCTTTTAAGCATAACAGTGACGAATCGATGCTGTAAAGGCGAAATGCAACGAAATAGCGGAGTTTATAATAGATGCATTGCCATAACAATTTTACGCATTTTGTCTTCATCACAATTTGATAAATTATAGTTTACCGAACTTTGTAATTAAATATTTTTTGGAGTAAGGCTATGAAATTAAATGACTTCATCGGTCGGGTTCTGGCGGGAGAGTTAGTGGGTTTTCAAGATACGATGAGCGTTATCGCCGACTATTACGATTATCATCCCACTGAGTTCAGTAATGGGATTCGGCAACCTTTAATCAACGGGGCAGGGCGGAATGAAGGCTCTTGCAAGATTTTTGCTTTTGCCAAATTGCACGGCCTGACTCAGTCGCAAACATTGGCTTTGTTCGGTGACTACTACCGTAAAGATGTATTACAAAATCCGGACGGTGACGATCACCAAAATATTCGCAATTTTCTCCGTGACGGTTGGGAAGGCATTCGGTTTGAATCCGAAGCATTAGTACTCAAACGTGCAGATTGACGCTTTAATTATCGGTCAAGGTTTGGCGGGTAGCATCCTGGCTTGGGAAATGATGCGGCAGCAGTTTCGAGTCGTGGTCATCGATCATGGAGACCGGAATGCTTCAAAAGTTGCGGCAGGCTTGATCAATCCGGTCACGGGGCAAAGACTGGTCAAAACGCCGGGTGTCGATGAGCTATTGCCGGCGGCAACGGGCTTTTATAGGCAATTAGGTGAAACATTTAAAAAGCAGTTTTTCGTGCCTTTGCCGATCTTGCGGATTCTAAAAAGCCCGCGTGAACGGGAATTCGCTTATCGGCGTTTATCCGAGGCCTCTTATCAGGATTTTTTAAAAAATTGTGACGCTTGCGTCCCGGACATAAATAGTCCCTTCGGCTTATTGGAACAACAACACACCGGTTATTTGCGAACCGAATTGTTACTCAACACATTGCGCGAGTTTTTTGTGGTTAACGCCAGTTATCGGCAAACGGGCTTGGAGTATACAGAAATTCGCTTGGAGCCTAATTTAACATGGCGCGACTTACAGCCTAAACATATTGTGTTTTGCGAAGGACACCGTGCGATAGCCAATCCTTGGTTCGGTAAATTACCGTTTCAGCCGGCCAAAGGTCAGATACTAAGCTGTCGTGCCGATAGTGCCGTACCTAATCGGATTCTAAACTTCGGTAACTGGTTAATTCCTAACGATGAGCGGCGTTTTAAACTCGGGTCGACTTTCGAGCCGGGAATAACCGACAACCAGCCGACGCAGGCAGCAAGGCACGGATTATTGCAAAGCCTTGGAACAGTTTGTCCTGGCTTGACGCCGGTTGAGGTTTTGGCGCACGAAGTAGGCGTCCGCCCGGCCACGTTGGATAAACAGCCGTTCATCGGCGCTCATCCAAGCTTTGATTGTCTGCATATTTTTAACGGGTTTGGCGCCAAAGGCAGCATGTCCATTCCGTGGCATGCGCGCCGATTCGTCGCCGCTTTGAAAGGCCGAATGCCGTTACCTGGTCATTGCCGTGTTCAACGTTATGAGCAAACGTATTTCTCTATCTGAAACGGCGCACGATGCCGTTCGAACGCATTTGCATCACGGCGATCTTGCCGTCGACGCGACGTTGGGTAACGGCCATGATGCGCTGTTTTTAACGCAATGCGTCGGTAAAACCGGTCACGTTTACGGTTTTGACATACAAGCCGGTGCCTTACAAGCGACCGGCTTGCGCTTGCGTGAACATGGGATGCTGAACCGGGCCACGTTGCTGCAAGTAAGTCACGCCGAGTTGGCCGAATACGTGCCCGGGCAGGTAAAGGCGATTATGTTCAACCTGGGCTATATGCCGGGTAGCGACAAAAAAATCATGACTAGGGCCGAAAGCACCTTGTCGGCCCTAAATGCGGCTTGCCAAATATTGGAAAGTCACGGCGTTATGACTGTGATGGCTTATCCCGGCCACGTTGGCGGCGAGGAAGAGGCAGGCTGTGTTGAGCTTTGGGCAGGACAGCTGAATCCGGCACAATACCGAAGCCAAATGATCTGTAGCGAACACCATAAGGCAAGTGCGCCGCGGCTTTTTGTGATTCGAAAACTCGCTAATCTGCTATGATACCCGCGTTTTTTTACTTTAGAAGTGTGAAATGTCCGAATTCAATAATGTCAGCGTCGTCAGAGAAGCCAATGTGTATTTCGATGGCAAGGTCAATAGCCGAACCATCATTTTTGCGGACGGCGCAAGAAAAACCTTGGGCTTCATGCAGCCGGGAGAATACACTTTCAATACAGGCGATCCGGAGTTGATGGAAATTCTGGCCGGCGAACTGGACGTGCAATTGCCCGGCAGCGATTGGAAAACGGTAAAAGGCGGCGAGTCGTTTAACGTGCCGGGCAACGCTTCGTTTACGATGAAAGTCAGAACAGCCTGCGACTACTGCTGTTCGTTTTTAAAATAGAACGGCAACGTAGTATAAGTCGTGAGCCGCAGGTTTGATGATATGGCTTGTCAAAATCGGAAGCGGACAGTATTCTAACTGGCCGTGTATGTATCCTTGGGTTAATAGATAACCGGTACTGCAGATCGCGATACTGTAATCCATTGCAGTTTGCCAAGATATAGAAAACGCGCCTTGCTGCGTAGGACAAGGAACTTATTAATACGAGCGCACGATCATTGGTTTATGCAATGGAGGTAGCGTTTCGGATCGAACAAAATTAGGCGATTCACTGACATTATCTTAATTCACATATGACGATTTTAGTAACCGGCGGTGCCGGCTTTATCGGTAGTAATTTTGTTTTGGATTGGTTGGCGCAAAATGACGAGCCGGTCGTTAACTTGGATAAATTGACCTACGCCGGTAACCTCGAAAATCTCGTGTCAGTGCATAATGATGCTAGGCATGTATTCGTAAAAGCCGATATCGGCGATTTCGATGCAGTGTTAGATTTGCTGCAGCGCCATCGGGTACGCGCCGTGGTCAATTTCGCCGCCGAATCGCACGTAGACCGTTCCATACATGGGCCGGAAGATTTTATCCAAACCAATGTGGTCGGCAGCTTTCGGCTGTTGGAAGCGGTGCGCAGTCATTGGAACGGCCTGGAGCCGTCCGCCAAAGATGGGTTCCGTTTTCTGCATGTATCGACCGATGAAGTCTACGGATCGTTGGGAAAAAGCGATCCGCCGTTTGCGGAATCCAACCAATATCAACCGAATAGCCCGTATTCGGCGAGCAAGGCCGCCAGTGATCATTTGGTGCGAGCCTATCATCACACTTTCGGTTTGCCGGTCTTGACCACCAACTGCTCGAACAACTACGGGCCTTACCATTTTCCGGAGAAATTAATCCCTTTGTGTATCCAGAATGCCCTAAGCGGTAAGAGCCTGCCGATTTACGGCGACGGCCAGCAGATCAGGGATTGGTTATACGTTAAAGACCACTGTAGCGCAATCCGGCGCGTGCTCGAAGCCGGTACAGTAGGCGCGGTATACAATGTCGGCGGTTGGAACGAAAAAGCCAATCTCGATGTGGTTAAGACCTTGTGTGATATTCTGGACGAGTTGAAACCGCGGGCCGATGCCAAGTCTTATGCAGAGCAAATCACCTACGTCACCGACCGCCCCGGGCATGACAGGCGCTATGCCATCGATGCGGGCAAGCTGGAGCGGGAGCTGGGCTGGAAACCGGCCGAGACTTTCGAAACCGGTATCAGGAAAACCGTGCAATGGTATCTGGATCATCAGGACTGGGTCGGTAACGTGTTATCGGGCGATTATCAATCCTGGATGGAGCAAAACTACGCGAATCGCCAGGCATGATCATTTTACTATTCGGCCAAAACGGCCAGGTCGGCTGGGAGCTACAACGCAGCCTGGCACCGCTAGGGGAGTTGATCGGACTGGATCGGCATAACCGGACGTATTGCGGCGACTTAAGCGACTTCGCCGGCATCAGAAAAACCGTGGCTCAGGTAAAACCGGATGTGATTATCAATGCCGCGGCTTATACCGCAGTGGATAAGGCCGAAAGCGAACCCGAACTAGCCGAATCGGTTAATGCCAAGGCACCGGCCGTGTTGGCCGCTGCAGCATGCGGCTGCAGCGCTTGGCTGATTCATTATTCGACCGATTATGTTTTCGACGGTAGCGGCAATCAGGCGTGGCGCGAAGACGACTCCGTCAACCCCCTCAGTATTTACGGCAAAACCAAGCTTGCCGGCGAACAGGCGATTCAAGCGTCCGGCTGTTCGCATTTGATTTTCCGTACCAGTTGGGTCTATGCCGCTCGCGGCCGGAATTTCGCCAAAACCATGCTGCGTTTGGCGCAACAGCGCGAGCAATTATCCGTGATTGACGACCAATTTGGTGCGCCGACCGGAGCGGAATTGATTGCCGATGTCACTGCCCATGCGATCCGCGCCGCCAAGATGCGACAGGACTTATCGGGTATCTATCATCTGGCGGCGGCAGGCGAAACCAGTTGGTTCGACTATGCTTCTTATGTCTTCGAAGTCGCTAGACAGATGGACATTAAATTAACGCTTGCGCCAGATGGCTTACAGCCGATTCCCACGGCGCAATACCCGACACCCGCGACCCGGCCGTTGAACTCCCGTTTAAACACCGAAAAACTCCAAACGATTTTCGATTTGCGATTACCCGGTTGGCAAATTGGCGTCAAGCGGATGTTGACAGAAATCCTCGGACTATCATCATGAACCAACGCAAAGGCATCATTCTGGCCGGAGGCTCCGGCACTCGGCTTTATCCGGTAACTAAGGCTGTTTCCAAACAACTGCTGCCGATCTACGACAAACCGATGATCTATTATCCGCTTAGTACCTTAATGCTGGCGGGCATTAGGGATATCTTGATCATCTCGACGCCGCAGGATACCCCGCTGTTTCAGTATCTGCTCGGTGACGGCAGTGATTGGGGCATATCGTTACAATATGCCGTGCAGCCGAGTCCGGACGGTTTGGCTCAGGCCTTCATCATCGGTAAAGACTTTATCGGCAACTGCCCCAGCACTTTGATACTGGGTGATAACATCTTTCATGGCCATGATTTGCATGTATTACTCAGAAGTGCCGATAGTCGGCAAGCCGGCGCAACGGTTTTTGCGTATCATGTGCTTGATCCGGAACGCTATGGCGTCGTCAGTTTCGACACTGAGGGCAGAGCGACTTCACTAGAGGAAAAGCCGGCACGGCCCAAGAGCAATTACGCGGTGACCGGCTTATATTTTTACGATAACCAGGTGGTGGATATCGCCGCCGATTTAAAACCGTCTCCGCGCGGCGAGTTGGAAATTACCGACGTTAACAAGGCTTATTTGGCGCAACAGCGGCTTAACGTCGAAATCATGGGCCGCGGTTATGCCTGGCTGGATACCGGAACCCATAGCAGTCTGATCGAGGCCGGCAATTTCATAGAGACTATCGAGACTCGCCAGGGTCTGAAAGTTGCCTGTTTGGAAGAAATCGCTTGGCGAAGCGGCTGGATAAACACTGACAAGATCGAAGAGATCGCAAAGTCGCTTGCGAAAAATGGTTATGGTCAGTATCTTCTTTCCCTTCTTAAACAAAAGGTGTTTTAGTGCAAGTAACGCGCTTATCGATTCCCGATGTCATCCTGTTCACCCCAAAAGTCTTCGGCGACGACCGCGGTTTTTTTTACGAAAGCTTTAATCAACAAGTTTTTGAAGAACTAACCGGTCTAAGCCGCAAATTTGTTCAGGATAATCATTCCAAGTCTCAAAAGGGCGTGTTGCGGGGCTTACACTATCAGTTACCGCCAAAAGCGCAAGGCAAATTAGTCAGGGTAGTGCAAGGCGAAGTTTTCGATGTGGCTGTCGATATCCGCCAAAGTTCGCCGACATTCGGAAAATGGGTCGGAACAGTCTTATCTGCCGACAACAAGCAACAAATGTGGATACCGGAAGGATTTGCTCATGGTTTTTTGACCCTGTCGGAAACAGCGGAATTTTTATATAAAACCACGGATTATTATGCGCCTGAACTCGAGCGCTGTATCGCGTGGAATGACAAGCAAATTGGCATCGATTGGCTCTATGAGCAATTGCCGCAATTATCAGGCAAAGATAAAGACGGCTTACAATTGACTGAAGCGGATGTATTTGAATAATGCATCTTTCGTTATAGATGGTATTTTGTTTGTTCAGATACTCTTTCCATAATCAGATATTGCCTTAAACCTCAATTTTTAATTATGCGGCTTATTAATAGCATCGAACTCATTGTTTATAAAACTTTTACTGACCTCAAGGCCGAAGCCGAGAGATCATATCTCGGATTTTTATGGTGGCTCATCGAACCGATTTTTTATTTAAGTGCGTTTTATATTTTCCAGGTGCTTATCATGCGCCGAGATGGAACCGACTTTGTACCGTTTTTTTTATGCGGAGCCGTCGTTTGGAAATGGTTTAACAGTGGTGTTACCGGTGGAAGCCAAGCCATAGCGATTCATAGGGGGCTATTACAACAAGTTTATGTACAGAAATTCGTTTTTCCTGTGATTACCGTCATGGGGAGTACGGCACGTTTTATTCCGGTTTTTGGCGTTTTTTGCGGTTTTTTACTGCTTTATGGCATTCCGGCAAAAATTACATGGTTGGCCGCACCGCTGCTATTTGCCGCTCAATTATGTTTGATATTATCTTTAGCTTTGGTCATTGGCGCTGTGACCCCTTTCTTGCCCGATTTAAAGGTGGCAATTGATAACGGCATGTTGTTACTGTTTTTTATCTCGGGAGTATTTTTTGATATTAATGAAGTACAGGAGCCTGTCAAAAGTTACTTATTATTGAATCCAATGGCGGGCCTAATGGATGAATATCGCAACATTTTGCTTCGGGGGATATGGCCAAATCTTGAACGCATTGGAATGATTATGCTGGCGTCTTTTGGTATAGGCGCATTCGGTTTAGTGTTGCTTAAGCAATTGGATCACAAATACGGAAAAATACCTTTTTAATGGCAAGTAAAGACGTTCTTATAAGTGTGCAAGATGTGACCGTTTCTTACCCGATTAAGAAAGGGTATTTGAAATGGGCTAAATATACACCACTAAAACACATATCGTTCGACCTTCATCGTGGGGAGACGCTTGGCATCATTGGACGCAATGGGGCGGGCAAGAGTACGTTGCTAAGGATGATCGCCGGGATTATCGAACCCGACACTGGAAAAATCGTAAATAACGGTGCTCGTGTATCTCTTCTCGCGCTTGGAGTTGGTTTTATGCCGTTTCTAACGGGGCGGGAGAATGCGATGCTAAGCGGTATGCTCCTGGGGATGCGAAGACGTGACATATTAAAACGCATGGATGCGATCATCGAGTTTTCAGGGCTGGGTGAGTTTATCGATCAGCCCCTGCGGACCTACTCTTCCGGCATGAGTGCGAGATTGGGTTTTTCCGTGTCTATCCAGGCGACACCGGATGCCTTGCTGATTGACGAGGTACTGGGAGTCGGGGATGAAGATTTTAGAAAAAAATCCACCGAAGAAATGAAACGCCTCATCAAATCGGATACCGCGATTATTCTGGTTTCTCATCAAATTCCAGTCATAAACGAGCTTTGTGATCGAGCGATCCTAATAGATCAAGGTACAATAAAACTGGCTGGGCATACCGTAGATGTACTGGAACAATATAAAAATTTATAAGCAATAGGGGTTTATATAATGAATACGCCGACGGAACCTGAAAAACGGATTTCCTAGCTTCAACAAGAGCACGAGTTTTTTCTGCAATAATTGGCACTGTTAAATAACATTTTGCAGCGTATCTTTGGGGCGCTAATGGCTTTAATTCTATGGAAGGCGTGTGATTTGTATGCTAGGAGGCATTACGACGCTGGCAGAATATCTTTATGTTTGGTACTGCAACAACATGAAAGCAATTGAATTTCAAGCAACAGTTCAACAGCATCTATTGCGTGTTCCTGATTCGATACCGGATGGTCTATCGCTCCGTGTGTTGTTATTGTTCGAAGACGAGATCGTAGAGTCGCAAAAAATAAGACGCCGCAAACCTTCGTCTAAATTAGAGGGTACGGTTAAAATGCAGGATGACTTAATTCAACCAGCCCTACCGTCAGATGACTGGAATAGTCTGTTGTGATTGTGCTCGATACCCACATATGGGTAAGGTGGCTCGATCCAAAGGCTAATACTTTACCAGCTGGGTTGGTCGAAATTATTGAAACAGAGGATCAAGTTGCCGTGAGCGTAATAAGTTGCTGGTAAGCCGCGTGGCTATTGCGTCGGGGCCGTTTGCAACTTGGTATGGACTGCCAGTTTGGATGGACAACGCCTTAGAAGGTTAGAATGTGAGTTGTATCCCATTGAATCGGTCGATTTCGATAATTGCTGCAAATTTACCGGAACATCATCGGGATCCGGCGGACCGTTTCATCATTGCAACGGCCATCGAATCGAATGCTCGACTAATGAGTCTCGATAGTCATTTTCCGAATTACTTAGAATTAGCCGGAAAATTGATACAAGATTGAAAATTCGAAAACAAATAAGGTCGGAGATCGCCGCAACGAAAATGGACAGTTTCGGCATTCATCAAGTCAATTTTACATGCCGGTTATTGTGTAAACAGGCAGCGGCTAAAGCTATTGCACTCCAGAGTTGCGAATGGAGTGAAAAAGCTTTAGCTTTTTCCAGTAAGAATTTGTAGCCTGAAAGGGCTTCTATGGTGACGGCATCAATAAACCTTAATTTGAAGTGCTAAAGGTTTAGAACAGGTAGACAACGATGAGCACAAAACTTCATGACGTGGATTTTTATGCATGGACTCAACAACAGGTCGGTTTGCTCAAATCGGCGCAATGGTCCGAGATTGATATTGAAAGCTTGATTGAAGAAATCGATAGTATGGGCGCGAGCGAACGACGAGAACTGATTAACCGGTTAGCTGTTTTACTAGCACATTTATTGAAATGGCAATATCAGCCTTCGTTTCGGGGCCGTAGTTGGCAATTAACGCTGAAAGAGCGCAGGCGGCAATTACAAAGATTGCTGAAAGATAACCCTAGCAGCTTACAGGCAAAATTGCCCGACTTTATAGCAGATGCATACGGCGATGCCGTTTTGCTGGCAGCGAAAGAGACTGGCTTGGATGAATCGGTTTTTCCAGCCGATTGCCCTTATGCTCCGCAAGATATTTTGAACTTGGAGTTTTGCCCGGAGTGATATATTTCAATAAGGCTCTAGCAATGCCCCGGAACATGAAAGACACTAATGTAGGAGCGACACTTTGTCGCGACGAGGCGTCGCACCGATGATGGCTTTCACGGTAACATTATTGCGCCTATTTTTTAGCGAGATTTGGTTCAGTCCTAATTGTGCGTCTAAACAAGTCGGAAATTCGGCTTCCCCTTTTGAAAAAGTGCCCACAAGGGCATAAAGGGGATCGAGGGGGACTGAACAATTGCAAAGTTTGACTATGGAAAATAAGAAGAGTCTGTTCCTCTTTTTTGTGTGAGCAATATTATGAATATGCGAAAATTAATCGATCAAGTAAGCAAGCTTCCATTGCATAAGCAAGAAGAGGTTATTGATTTTGTTGAATTTATTTATCGCCGTGAGATGCAGAGCGAAACACTGCAAAGTGCTGTTCAACAGCTTAATGACTGGACCGATCAAACTTTTAAAGAGTTTTCACTAGTGCAGGCGATGCGCGGTGTAGAAGATGAATCGACATTGTATACGGAAGCAGACCTTAAGGAGCGTTGGTAGTGCGGAATAATTGGGAGCTGTCCCTGAGGTGTACCTTATTTTTTCTGACATTCTTAAAGAACTCTGACCATGCCAATCATCAGCCGCTTTTTCGGAATCATCATCCGCATGTTTTTTAACGAGCATGCGCCGCCGCACTTTCACGCCGAGTATGGAGAATACCGGGCAATCGTCGACATCCGCACGCTAGCAGTAATCGAGGGCAAACTGCCTCGCCGGGCGACCGAGTTGGTGTTAGACTGGGCTGAATTACACCAGAGCGAGCTGCTCCTTGATTGGGAACTTTGTCAAAATCACCAGCAACCCGACGAAATTCAACCTCTAGAATAAGAACAGTCAATATGAAATGGGATGTTGTCGAAGCCCGTGTCCTGGAACACGGCTGTATCTATGTAAAATTTGCCGACGGCCTAGAAGGTAAGGTGCGATTCAGACCCAGCGCCTATCGCGGTGTCTTTGAAAAACTGCGAGATCCTTGTGAGTTCAACAAACTCATGGTCAATGGTTATTTCGTCACTTGGCCGGGCGAACTCGATCTAGCCCCGGACGCAATGCACCAAAGCATCCAGCAGACTGGCGAATGGATACTTCACTAAACCAAAGCTCAAAAAGTCGGTACTGGCGATACTGCGCCTCACCTTGATGCTGGACCCATACGAGCCATAATTGTCTGTAAAATAGTGGTACGCCGCAGGTTAGGAATGCGCGCAAAATAGCTTTAACAAGGCATCCCATCTCCTTTCGGGAGAGGGTGAGGGGATTAAATGCTAAAGTTATAAGATTTTTGTTCCTTAAGCGACTCAGAATCAACCCGCCGATCAATCCGGCAAATGGAAGTAGCGCTAGAGGTGGGGGCGACTTTCAGAGTAAATGGTTACGAAGAAAACGCATAAACGATAGAGATTTACCTAAATGACTTCATCCAACGAATCCGAAAAACAGATTACCGAGCTTCAACAAGAAAATGAATTATTGCTGCTTCAATTGCATCAGGTTCAAGAGGAATTGGAACATTATTTTTTGTTATACCGGGATTGCGAAGCGAAAAATCAGGAATTAGCCGCGCCACCGAAGGCTCTATTGCCAACTAATCAGCATAGAGCCAAAAGTTCGCCATTGTTTGTCGAGAGATTGCCTAAAAATCTGGCTAAAATCCTTAAACGGACAACTTTTGTTAGAAAGTCGATATTGAGGCATTCCGGCTTTTTCGATGAAGCCTGGTATCTCAAAACTTATCCCGATGTCGCGGAAAAACACAGAGATCCGGTGGCTCATTATCTGCGCCATGGTGCCAAAGAAGGTCGAAATCCCGGCCCGCAGTTCGATACGCAATGGTATTTGAGCAACAATCGAGACGTTGCCGAAAAAGGTGTCAACCCGCTTTGGCATTACGTCCAATTTGGACAAGACGAAGGGCGGCTACCTAGGCGCGGGGGTATACAACCGTCAACCGATCCGTTTGAGAATGAAAGAAAGTGGTTGACAAAGGCACGCAACGAGCAGTCGCGGCTTGCGTCCGAACGGCAGAGCCGCATCGAACAATTGACGCAAGCTAACGAAGTGGCGAAGAAACAAGCAAAGGAACAACAGGAATTGATCGCGCGTCTGACTCAAGAGTGCGAGCAGTTTGCTCGGCAGCAAGACAGCATTCAAGCCGAACTTGAGCAACTAGTGCAGGCTAGAGACTTTCAGGTACGGCTTGCGGAGGAAAGGTTGCAACAGATCGAGCAGTTAACGGTTGCCAAAACAGAAGCTGAGCAGCAAACTCGTAAATGTCTAGATCAGATAGAGCAACTGACAGTAGCCAAAGCGGAAGCTGAAAATCAAGTCCAAGACCGTCAAGCAAGAATAATCGAACTCACTCAGACAAAAGACGAGCAGACAAAACTTGCTGCGGATAGACAGCAACACATCAAAAAGCTTGAAGATCAGGTTGAAGATATGTATTCACGACAAACTTTACTTAATGAAGAGATGATAAAGGCTGAGGCGCAGATTGATTTGATCAAAGATCTGCTGCTTGGAGAGAGCGTTTTATGAGTCGCCGGCGAAAATATAAGCCAAATAGCCGTGCTGATAAATCCTTAATAATGTCTGCACAACTTACCCAAAAAACTGAAAGGAATCAATCAGTCGTTGATACTGAGTTAACATCGCGCCAGTCAGAAGTTTATGACGAAAATTTGCTTGATCAGGTACGTACTCAATGGCTGTTTGGCGACTGGGATAAGTTAACTCAATTAAAGCGTGAAACGATTGAAAAGCATCCGGAAAGGGCTAAATTGGCAATATTCGTCGCCGTCGGGTATCAACAATTAGATGACATTAAAAGGACAAAGGAGTTTGTCCAATTAGCATTGGAATGGGGTGGTAATAAACGCTTGGTAAGTCGAATGTTAATTGGAGGTGTGTATAACACATTAGGTAAGGCCGCCGCGATTTTACAAAATGAAGCTGCCTCGTTAAAACATTTTGCCGAAGCGGTATCAGGGATCAGTGGAGACAAAAGATTAAGCTGTCAAGCTAGAAGCGTACACGAAATAACAAGGTTAGGCTTATTGAAGCAAGCGGCTTCTCTTGTAGAAAAAGAGGTCAATTCATTATCCAATCAAGTAAATTCTAGCAGAACCAATCAACGCATTAATGTGCTACGAACCGAGCTAGATTTGCTACATAATGAGTTATCACTCGCACAGCAACGGAATCAGTTAGCAACTAAATATTCATTGATAGGCACCAAACACGAATCTGATAACCAAAGAGATAAATTAAAAGGACTTGAATATAAATCAGTATCGCAGCTCGGGCAAGATCTATGGGTTTTAGAAAAACTAAACTATAAGCGAAATGGCTTTTTTGTCGAATTCGGAGCAACTGATGGGGTATTATTAAGTAATACTTATTTGTTGGAGAAAGAATTTGATTGGCGAGGGATTTGCGCCGAGCCAAATCCAAAGTTGTTTTCCAAGTTACAAAATAATCGCAAATGTGTTTGCAAGAACACATGCGTAGCGGGTTTTGATAACGAGGAGCGCGAATTTATTCTTGCAGATGCGTATGGTTCTTTAGCTTCATACGAAGGTTGTGATCAACACAAACAAAAACGCTTGGCTTACAGGGAAATAGGAGAGGTTATAAAAGTTACTACTCAAACACTTGATAGTTTTTTAAGAGTATGTAACGCCCCTCAGGAAATTGACTATCTTAGTATCGACACTGAAGGTAGTGAGCTAGAAATATTGGAAACATTTGATTTTAATTATTGGCATATTAAAGTATTAACTGTGGAGCATAATTTTCAAGAAGAACCTAGAAAAAAAATTCGCAATTTATTAAGTAATTACGGGTATCAGGTTCAGGACGCTCAATGGGATGACTGGTTTTGGAGACCGGATTTGATCAATAATGCTTACTAGTTTTTGTCGGTTTTTTAATAAGATATATAGCATCAACAAGTCTTACTGATCATAGAATGGATCTAAGACTGATCTAATTATAGAAACTGGTCTATTAATAGGATAACTAGCAGATATGGGAGCGAAATCAAAAGCTAATGATTTCTTGGGTCGATTCAGAGAAATCGTCTCTGATCCACTTAACGTTGCGATTCGAAGAGATCCGCGCGCTGGCTTTGTGGATGGCAATTATATTTATCTCCATAATGGTTTGAAAGTTCCTGTATCAGGTCCTCATGCGTACTACGGAGAATTTAGTTCAATTCTCGCTATAAATCGCGGAGTGCACGAACCGCTTGAGGAATATGTATTTCAACAACTAATCAAACGGTTACCAGCTTCGCCATCAATGCTTGAGCTTGGAGCATACTGGGGGCATTACTCTATGTGGTTAAAAGTCGCTTACCCAGATGCTACCGTTATATTAGTAGAGCCAGAATTGCAAAATCTAAATGCAGGAAAGCATAATTTTGAGGTTAATGGGCTCATTGGTGAATTTATACATGCATTCGTCAGTAAAGACCAATTTAAAGTAGACAAGTATATTTTAGAAAATAAAATCCAAAAAATTGACATACTTCATTCTGATATTCAAGGGTATGAAGTGGAGATGCTGGAGAATTGTTCAGATTCTTTAGAAAAACAAAGGATAGACTATCTTTTTATTTCAACCCATTCGCAACAATTACATTATCATATTAAAGATCGACTTGTAAGCTTTAATTACAGGGTTGAAATATCGGCTGATTTTGATTTCGAAACTACTTCATTCGATGGTTTTATTTTTGCATCCAGTCCTTCAAAAGAGCGTGTTTTTGGAGAATTCACACCCCTGAGTAGGGTTCAGATCGAGAGAGCACAACCAGAACTTTTGATTGAATATCTGTCGAATATTATAAAAAGAACTAATAGAGACTGAATGAAAAATTTCCTTTGATTTGTAGAAATATTTTTTGGTAGTTTTAGTTGTCATCTATTTAGATGTTAGTAGGGATAAAATAAAACATAATCGATATTTTATATGATTCTGAATGTAACTGTTAAGTTTTAAATGCCATATATTAATAAAATTAATCAATGCTATCTAAATAAAAACACCGCTGAAGCCAAGCGGGTTTTGGAAATTGCAATCAAAGAAAACGACGACTTCTACCTGTATCATGAACGGCTAGGCGATTTGCTTGTTCAAGAAAACGACATTAAACAAGCCAGAATTTGTTATGAAAGGGCTCTTGAGTTGAATTCTTCGGCGGAATGGATAAAACTAAAGACTTCGTTATTAATAAAAAATTCTGATACTGTTAAACGGGATACGAAACTTGTCGGAATTTATGATAAATATCCTGATTTGACAGGTAAGCGCCAGGGAGAGGGAGGAAGGCGTATAAATGGAGAATTAAAGTTTTCTAAACCTAATATGCCGTTGGTTACAATTGTTACCGTTGTATATAACAATGAAAATATGTTGCAACGTTGTATAAATAGCGTTAGGCAGCAATCATATTCAAATGTCGAATATATTATAATTGACGGTGGGAGCGATGATGGTACACTAAAGGTTATTCGAGATAACCTAAATATTATTGATTATTTTATTTCAGAGCCTGATTCAGGTATTTATTCTGCGATGAATAAAGGGCTTGAATTAGCCAAAGGTGAATACATTTGCTTATTAAACTCAGATGATTTTTATAGTCCCGAGTTCTTGAGTAAAACAATTGAAGCTGCGAAACATTATCGCGATAAAGTTGATATTATCTATACAGACTATTTTTCGGGCGCAAATTTGTTGCGTGCACAAGAAATAAATGAAGGAGTGTTATTTGGCCATCTTAATATTTGTCATAATACATTTTTGGCTACAAAAGATTGCTATGATCGCATTGGGCGATTCGACGAAAATTTTAAAATCGTAAGCGATGCTATATGGATTCGTAAGGCTTTTACGGGTGGTATAAACTTTAAATGTATCAGGGAACCACTTTTTACTTTGAGCGATGGTGGTTTGTCATCGGGTAATAGCGAAAAAAGGAGAAACTTATTTATTAGTGAAGTGGTCGAAAGCTATCAAAGGAATTTTTCATTTCTGCTTGCGAGTGAAGCTGAGGAAATTTACCTTTTTCGGTTTAATAAAAATCGTGCCTTTGCGTTGCGGTCTATTGTAATGAAGTATAAAAACCGACCACAATTTTTTGAAGCCATGAAAAGATATGTTGAGCATTGCTTGAGGGATCGTAGTAACTTTTTATTAAGTCATACAGAAAGCGATAGTGCCTTTGTAGAGCTTTGTAAGCTTGTTGAAGTCGTGAATGGAAATTTAAAATGTATTCAGATTAATACCAAACATGGATTATTTTCCGATGTTTTAAGTAAAATCGATTCTATTTTAGAGTTGCGAAAAAAAAATGCTCGAAAAACTATATTGCATTTTGTTTCAGTTTTTTCTGCAGCGTCTGAAGCCTTTATATATGATTTACTCACTCGACTAGAAAACGAGACAATTTACGATAATTATATCCTTTTCGAGCATGAACAACTGCGAGAGCAGCGTCCATATGCAAAGGCAATTCATGTGCCTTGGGGGGATTTTCGACCTGAGATTGCCACTCAAATATATAAGTATGTTATTGAAAATCTAGGCGTTAGCGTCGTAGTCGCTCATTTCTCACTGAATGAGTGGAAATTTTCAACTCGCATTAAGCCACTATTTTTGTCTATACCGACTATAAGTATGACTCACGGTATCGACGTGTTTTCTTTAAGAGATAAGTTAGATTATAAAAAGTATATTTTAGATGAATTTTGTAGTCGTCCAGATACTATATTTACAACAGTATCGCAATATCTAAGAGCGGAGTTGTTGTCGCATGGGGTTCCTAGCGATAAAGTTGTTTTGCTTCATAATACAGTAAATGCACAATTCTTTAATCATCGTAAATCCTCTGGGTTTTACGAGCCCACGAACACATTAAAATTGCTTTCGGTCGGTCGTCTAGTCGAATGGAAAGGACATGAGTTCGCTATTCGAGCACTCAAAATATTTAAAGATACGTGCACGCCAGATGTTCATTTGACTATTGTTTACGGCAATAGCGGTGACCTGCTCGAATATACTGAAACTCTGATTCGAGAAACAGGCCTTGAACAAAACGTCTCGCTCGTGCCTTTTGTGAACTTTAAAGAAAGGCCAGATTACTATTCGAATTTTGACTGTTTTGTTCACCCGTCGACTTACTCTTCAAATCAATATCAACAATCTGAGACGTTCGGTGTGGCGGTACTAGAAGCGATTGCTGCGGGGTTACCGGTAATCACAACTGACGCAGGGGGGCTACCAGAAGTCATCGGAGAAGAAACTAAATTTGCTAAAATTGTGCCGCATGCTAACAGCATAGCGATCGCTGAAGCACTTTCTGAATTTTGGCGATCTCGCGAAGCATTTGCTGATAACAAGGCCTACAGCGAAAATCGCCTCAAAATATTTTCACCAAGGGCTCAGATCACCAAATTATCGGCCCTTATTTGCCAGGTAACTAGTATGCCGATTCGGGCGGCATTGTTTTCTACTAGTACTATCCAGGGTGCGGGCTATGCAGCATACAGATTGCATAAAGGTTTGCGTGCAGTACCGGATCACTCAGTGGTAACTACTTTGTTTACTACAGTACGAAATCATGAGTCGGAGAGCGATATAAATGTTATTACGCATCCGTCTGGGAACAACGCTAATTGGCAGGGTTTTCAGCTACAAGCGAAACCAGATCACACTATTTTTACGATAAATCAACGAAACATCTCTTCATATGATTTGGTGAATATGGTTCGTGATTTTGATATTATTAATTTGCACTGGTATGCGCGCTTTTTATCAGTTGAAAATATAGCCACCCTTACCCGACTAGGTAAACCGGTGGTTATGACAATTAGAGATATGTATCCTATTACCGGCGGATGCCATTTTTTCCATGGTTGTACTCTTTGGAAAACGAATTGCTACGGCTGCCCACAAATTCCGTCCGACCAAATTGAATATCCGTCTAAAGTATTAGCAGCAAAGAGAGATCGCTATAAATTCTCGAATTTAACCATTGTCGTTTTGAGTGCACATTCTCGCCGGATTATTGAATCGACGCCATTTTTTAATAAATGCAGAATAGAGGTAATCCCTAATTCAATTGAAACGGATGTATTTCAGCCATATGATAGAGTTCAGGCGCGAAATAAGTTGGGTTTGCCTGTTGACAAGAAAATTATCGGTTACGTTCCTTCATATTCTAGCTCGGTCAAAGGGTATAAAGAGATAGTTAAAGCTTTTGATATTTTAAAAAACACGGACATGTCTAAAAATCTATTTGTCATGTTAGTTGGTAACGAAACGCCAGCAACTTCTCAAATAAATTTAGATAAGCAATATCTAGGGTACATTTCTGATAATGACAAACTGGCGCTGGCATACAGTGCCGCAGACGTTATTGTTGTTCCTTCCCTCGAAGAAACCTTTTCAAATACAGCAGCGGAAGCTATTTCTTGCGGTGTTCCGGTGGTCGGATTTAGAACAGGAGCAATTCCTGATTTAGCTTTAGATGGAATAACTGGTTACACGTTTGAAGTTGGTGATGTTAAAGGACTAGTAAGTGGGATTGAGCGCGTGTTAAACGGTTCCAGTCTTAGGGAGCAGTGTCGGACTCATGCACTATCCTATTTGGATTTCATGAAGCAAGCAAACCGATATGAATTGTTATTTCATGAGTTGATCGCTTTCCAAACGCTTGGTTCCTCTCAAGATGATGAGCTAGAGGTGATCAAGCAGATTGATGAATTAGATGTGGATATTGTCTAGAAGCGCCGTACTTTTTAATGTCCTTAGTTTCCAGTAAGTGTAAAAGAATGGGTCACGAGAATCATTTTTGAGGGTGGTTCACACCCTCAATCAGCTGGTTTGTGAATTTTACAAGTTCCATTTGTCTATATGCTTTTACTTGCTTAAAATAAACAATATATCCTTATTCCGCAGTGCTTCTTCTGTATAGGCAGATTTTAATCGCGAACTTGGGCGGCCACTATATTTGCGATCTTCTTTTAGTATTTTAAATCCAGCAGAAATCAATTCTTGTTTAAACATATCCGCTGTAAACCTATTCAATGTCTCATATTGGTGCCATATTAGGTCAATGTTATTTGGTGACACGCCAGAACTGATAGCCGCTTCAATAAATTTTGATTTCAATACGTCATGCTGATATATAAGGTGGCACCACTGCGTAGTATTTAATTGATTTAAATGTGACCCGCGTTCGGAATAAAACAGAGGATTGACCCTAAAATAAAACAATCCATCGTCGGCTAATGATGTGTATAATTCACCTAATATTTGACTTATCAATTCTTGGTTAATGTGCTCAAACACGCACCAACTAAAAATAAACTTATAACGACCAAGTGTAGCGTAAGACTTATCTTTAATCGTGGACGCATCAGATGCTATTGCCACATTACTACTGCACGTGCCTATAGCAGAGTATTTTAAGTTTTGAATGGTATCCACATCTATATTTAGTATACTCTTTGCCGGTTTAGTAATAGACTTGAATGCGTCATGTAAATCAACACCAAATATATTTATTGAGGGAAATTCTACTGCGAATCTGAGTGAAGCCTCTCCAGTTCCACATCCATATTCCAGTACATGGTCTTCAGCGCCTAAAAAAGAGCCTAAGTCTATATTAGCAAACTCATTAAGATCATGAAGAATGGAATCATAGATATGCGTATACTTTTTTTCAAATCCTGACATTTATAACCCTTTAATTTTATAAATTATTTTAATATTAATATAATAATGTTCTAGTAAATTCAAGGAGCAGCGGTACTTGATGTTATTTGTACCTGTGATGCTAAATTACTCTTTAATACACCCTTGGATTTGCTTAGTATTGCACACATTACTACTTTATCAGATGTTAGTGATTCACGTAAACCAGAGTTTAAATTGTTGGCCCAAGGAATCCACAAGTTTTACGACTTTCTCGCTTAATGCTTATATTGACCAAGTTATGAATCGCCACCAGCGGTATTTGGCGTGTTTCCAAGCGATTTTAATCAGGTTGAGTGCAGGGAGCTGGACCGGGTGAGTTTGATTGCCTGAAAAGGTCAAGATCGTTGCTGGCTTCGTCAAAGCGCCGGCGCAGTGTGGTGCTCCGAACGAAAATGACCGGACGAAGTCAGGAAATGATGCCGAAGGTTCATCTGATTCCAAGTGGCATCAGAAGAATATCAATGCTTGTTGCATTAAGAA
The DNA here is from genome assembly GCF_054172045.1 of Methylomonas sp. MgM2. Classification (NCBI taxonomy): domain Bacteria; kingdom Pseudomonadati; phylum Pseudomonadota; class Gammaproteobacteria; order Methylococcales; family Methylococcaceae; genus Methylomonas; species Methylomonas sp. MgM2. Next base: position 105,607 of record NZ_JBSYXO010000008.1, read on the forward strand.
AGACGTTACGGCTATATGCATGCTGCCAATGTCTACAGCGCTTATAAACTGGTCCGTAAATATACCGTAACCGATGTCAGCGTCCATAATCTCCCAAACATAAATAACCTGCTCGACAGAGGCGATTCAAATTATTCTGTTTGGACTGGTAGCACTTGCTATCCTAAAAGGGTTAAATGTCTCTATGCAATTTGTGATGTAGGTAAGGTGGGCGAAGAAAAAATACGTTGCACGTGTGCAGCTCTTATCCAAGAATACGTATAATCGGTTTGTATCTAGAAAATCATAGCTAGCCTGAAGATGTATTCATTGGTCATTTTGCTCCGGACACAGGTTTTATGAATGCTTGGTATCTAGGGGTAATTTTTCGAATTACCATTACTATGGCTATAGGCAAGGGCGTTACGGATTTTTTAAAACAATACGAAAAATTGATTTATGCAATATAGGCAACCGCTAGCTACCAACAAAAATTTACGAACTGATTATTCATTGTCAAGTATTGGAGTATAGATCGTCTAATATTGCGCAGACGTTATTTCATTTGCATCGAGCTCTAAAACTAAAAAGTGTTCAACTTTGCTGTATTCCATTTATGTATAGTTACTGGGATGAGTATTTTTCAAGTGCCTGTGATTCCGAAAAGATTAAGAGATTCTGGAAACACGATCGAATTAGACGTATCGGAAGGGCGGATGTCGAGTTGCAAAAAAATATTATAAAAGTATAATCTCCCGGGATCTAGATAGCTTGGCTTCATAATAAGTGCAGTTTAATTAATTTCAATAACCGTTACAAATTTTCTTGTATTTTATAATATTATGACTTGGTATTCGGACAGTAGTCATTGAAGTTAAGCATGCTTATATTGTGGAAATAGAAAGCTAGTTGTATTTTGCTCTTGGATTATTATATGAGTGATAGTGTTGCTTTTTTCTTAATTAAACTTGCCATAATAAAAATTTCGTAAGCGGGAATAGCATTTGGCAGAATGTGAATATGGTGTCTAATTGATTTTGACTTGTCTTTCTAGAAAATGAGAGAAAAAATTATTTGGCTTGACTATTTAAGGGCTATAGGATGTGTATTGGTTGTATTGTTGCATACATCTGCTTTCTACCTGTATAGGATGGAAAAGATCGATTTGTTTTCATGGTCAGTGGCTAACTATATACAGTCCTTTACCAGGATTTCTGTTCCGTTGTTTTTTATGATTTCCGGGTATATTTTTTTTGGTGAAAAGAAGCCGCATATCAAGAATTATGTTCGTGTTTTTTCTGCATTATTGTTTTATAGTGCTCTTTGTTTGATTTATTCAAAGTGCTATAAAGGAGAGCCTGTATATGAAGCATTGCGTAACATTTTTTTTATTCCGGTTTTTTATCATTTGTGGTTTTTTTATGCATTGCTAATCGTTTATATGATTTGCAATATCTTAACTGTTAGAGATGTTTCTTTTGGAAGTGCGGTTTTATTTGCTTGTGTTTTTTTTATTTTAATTAATCCAAAATTATCAAACTTGACGGGATTGTTTGGCTTTTCTTTCAAAAATAAACTCCAATTAGATGGTGAGCTAATTTACTATGTCTTATATGCAGCATTTGGTCGTATTTTAGGGCGTGGATTAATAAGTGAGGCTCTTAAATTTGTTGTATTTGCGCCGCTATTTTATATTTTATCGTCGTTATTAATAGGCTATGGAACGTTTTTTGTCTCACTACAAGCATATAAATACGTCCATGTATTTTACACATATAGCAGCGTATTAGTCGCGATTGGTGCTTTTTCTGTGTTTGTTTTTACTAGAGTTTATGCTAATAAACTACAGTACCTAGATAGACCGCTACATGTTTTGTCTAATAATTCACTAGCTATTTACGGAATCCATGCGCTGGTTCTAGATTTTATTTTTAAAAATGGATATAGAGATTTTAATCATCCGTTTATAGATATATCTTGTGTTTTTTTTGTAACACTTTTATTTAGCTTAATTTTTTCTATTTTTATAAGAAAGATTGATAGGCATCGACTTGTTTCGTAATATTTTTATGTCTTAAAATTGTTGTTACAGTTGTTAGGTTGTAAAAGGCTAATCGTGTAAGGGTGTTTTAATATATATGGCGTTTGTTAAATGCTTGAGATTTGTATTTGTACCTATAATCCACGGATAGAAGTTTTAAAAAAGGTTTTGGGGGCTATATGTAATCAATCAAGTTATGTATGGAAGTTTCGAGTTTTGATTGTTGATAACGCTTCTGAGCCGCCTCTTGAAAACTCGCTTATTGATCAGTTTGAAGCTAAGGGAATGTCCGCGCGTATAGTTAGGGAATCAGTACCTGGAATAGCTAGGGCTCGCCTGCGAGCCGTTTGTGAAACTAAGAGTCAGTGGCTATTGTTTGTTGACGACGACAACGAACTGGCCCCAAATTACGTTGGAGAAGGAATTAAATTTGCCTTAATGCATAAGAATATTGGTTGTTTTGGGGGTAAGCTTTTGTTAGCACCGGCGTTAAACCCTTCTAAATGGATTTATCCATTTTTGTCACGTCTCGCAATTAAAGATGCCGGTGATGAAGTTATTATTGGCAAGAGTGAGTCGTGGGAAATATGGGAGCCGCCTACCGCAGGTGCATTTATTAAAAGGCCTGTACTCGAACTCTATCGGCAGCGAGTGGAAAGTAATCAGGCTATTTTTCAACTTGGACGAGTGGGTACAAATAATCTCGTATCCTGCGAAGATTCCTTTATGATGCGGTTAGCTTATTCGTTAAATTTGGCAACTGCTTATAACCCAAATATGGTCTTGTACCATCATTTAGATGAAAAAAGATTTAAGTTTAAATATCTTATGCGATTGATGTTTTCCTATGGTATTAGTCATGTAAGGCTGGAGGCTTTGTTAAACAATAACGAGGTGACAATACCCGATGAGTATCGACTGACCAGCCAATTTTTAAAACTCATATTGAAAACCTTTAAAGGCGCAGCTAATCAATCTTTGGCTTTTGGTATAGGTATAGCAGCCTACCATCTAGGTGCCCGGTCGGAGTATTTTCGCCCGTATCAAAAATAATGGTTACGAATATATCCTTTCCACGAATTACTCTCGTTACGCCGTCATTAAATGCCGAAAAAACCATAGACCGGACGCTTAAATCGATCGAGCAACAGCAATATCCCAATTTGCAATTAATATGCGTGGATGGCCTGAGCGCTGACGGCACGATTAGTATTATTAGAAGTTATTCGCATATAGTCAGTCATCTGATTATCGAGAAAGACAAAAACGTAGCTGATGCGCTTAATAAAGGGTTTACGCTGGCAGATGGTGAAATATTTGGTTATCTCAACGCAGATGACGCTCTAACTTCAGGCGCGTTAGCCCGTATAGCGCAAATATTTATTGATCATCCGTCAGTTGATGTCGTTACCGGCGCCTGTCGGCGTGTTTATGCCGATGGAACAGAATGCATTACGCAATTACCGGTAGATTATCTCCACGTTTTGTCTATGCGAAACGGCATAGAACAGCCGAGCACCTTTTGGCGGGCAACCTTTCATCGGCGGCTCGGGGAATTTGATGATAGCTTTCAACTTGCTTTCGATTGGGAATGGTGGAACCGCCTCAATGCAACGGGCGCAAAATTTAAGGCAATTCCTGATGTGCTATCAGTTTATTATTTCAGTGACGACAATCTTACTTCTAGGGCCGGCTTGCAGGTAATAGAAGAAATGTACCGTATAACCAAAAAGTACGGACCATTAAATGGATATATGGCCGACATTTATCGGTTTTTATTTAAGGCTTTCGATATGAGGGGGTATTATGATAGGCCTTTTCAATATCTGCCTATTTTAAAACGTTTGGTATTTGGCGGAACACTTTGGTTTTTATGCCATGTTTTCGGTAAGCAAGCGATCACTTCGTATAATTGGAACTGGGCTTCAAAACAGGTACGCGGTCTTGTTTGGTACAAATGACAATTAATATAAATGATTTTTAAAAGGCCTATGCCTAGGGTTGAACAAATTGATGGCTAAGTAAGTGAAAATAAGTTCATCATAGTCGTAGTGATGCAGCGATATTGCCAATTGCTTTGCCCGCTACCTTTCCCGCACTACCTATGCTGATGAGCTTTCATAATACTGCCATCAATAAAGACCCATTCCAAATCCGGCTGAACAACCAATGCCTGGAAGATGGCCATCAGCTTTTTTGGAGTGACCACGCATTGAATCGTTTATATATCGCATTCCACTTTCCAAAGACTGCCGACAAGTCTCTCCAGTGGCGGCTTACTCGCAGCCAGTAATATATCCTTTCTACTGTTTGTCGAAGCATCGGTTTGTCATAATTCCTCCGGCTCAACATGATAGCTTTGAATTTATCCCAATATTCATCCGTAAACGGTTGTCGCGGCATAAGTGGCTTGTCTTTCGTGATTGAAAAACCATTCCATACGGCAGAATTGAATTTCAGGGAGATGATGGCAAAATGGCAACAGCCCCTAATTAGTTTCAAACACAATACTTATTCATCTCCTTCCAATGTTGATTGAAAGCCATGTCGGAGTTCAAAATATGTTTGGTCCATTTTTCAATAAACTTTTGAGTATCTTGCGGATGCCATTCTTCACGTTCGACCTTTTCGGTCATTAGAACTAGCTGTTCCAGCATCAAATTATGCTCCTTGGCGTGACTGATGTAATTATGAAAGCCCATTTTTTGCATCAAGGCTTCTTCTTCGCCGAAATGCGCTTTAACATGCTGGTGTAAATCGAACAGTGTCTCCAGCATAGTTTGTTTGGTGGTCGAAACGGATAGTCTTTCCGCCAGTTCGAAAAAGTCTTTGTGTTCCTGATCCATCTTCTCATCGCCCGTCGCATAACTATCGTGCCAGACGAAGTGGATCATGCTGCCCGGTAATGCGGGGTTTATCATGCCGCATTGCCTGTGTTTAGCAATATTCGTCGGGGTCTGCTCAATGGGTTTCTTGTACACAAAACGCTGCCTGGCTTCGTGGTAGACACCGGTTCCATAGAAATTGCCGTACATTTGAGTGAGTTCGAATTTGCGGTAGGCGGCCAAAGGTTTAGCGCCTTCATCCATGCAGCGGGTGCCGGCTTTTTCTCGCAGCAATTTGCCTAACTCGGCCGGGTTGTTCAGATAGGTATCGACCAAATGCCTGACTTGCGCGGTAAAAATCGCGTGTTGCCTATCCAAAACCTTGTCGACCAAGCCCAACTGCCAGGCTTTTTTCGCGCTGATAGGCAAACGCTGTTCGGTTAGTTGACTTGCTAATGCATGGCCGACGCGCTTCGGCAATAGATAAGTCCAATATTCGGAGCCGTAGAGTTCGCCCATGTTTTTGTAATGCGGGTTGAACATCACGCCATCTCTTGTCACCACTTTATCCGCTGCAATGGCTAAAATCGCGCCGCCGGCGCCGGCATTTCCCGATACTGCGGCGATGGTCAATTTGTCCAGCGTCGTGACGATTTGGTGAATCATATCGTCGATGGCATTGATGTTATGCCATGATTCTTCGGCTGGATCATCCGCGGCTTCGATATGGTTCAGATGAATGCCGTTGGACCAGAAGTCCTCGCCGCCCATCAACACGATGGCTTTGACCGGCAAGGTGGCGATGTGCTGATAAACCGACAGCAACAACTTGCACTGTGCGGTACCCATGCCGCCGTTATGGAAGGCGAAATACAGATAGGCCGCTTCGCCGTGTATTTCGTACCAGACTTCCTGGGTCGGTAGTTGTTTGCCGGGTTGGGTGTAGTCGATCACAAAAGTCTTAGGCGGTTTTGTCAAGCGAGCCTGTAAGCCGGATTGGGTTTTCGGCCAATAGTCTTTCAAAACCCGGGTCGCAGGTAATTTGATGCCCGGCCCATGCGCCAATTTCGGTTTCAAATGGCCGATCCAAACCGCGCCGTCCAGGGTTGCCCGGCAAACGGCATGCTCGGCTACTGCAATGATTTCGCCCGGTTTGCCGCGTAAATGCGATTCCTTATGGGCGTTATAAAGATAAAAAGCTTGGCCGAATATCTCGTCTAACAGCCCCGGGCAACCATCAGCGGCCCGGATCCGCCGCAAAATTTCGTCGGTTTTGTGTTTTTTCCAGTCTATTTTTCGGTCGGCTTGTTTCATCGCCGGCCGTAATTGGCCCTTCACATCGGGCTTGCTGTAATCCAAGGGTTCCGGCTTAAAATGCGGCGCATCGAAATAAGTCAACGCTTCCCATAAACAAGCGACGGCCGCTTGCGTGACTTCGCGGTTGAACACGCTGCTTTTGGTCGCATCACGCAGCGTAAAAGTCTTGCTGGCCCAGATGTCGCCGGCATCCATTTCCTCCGCTGCTTCTAACAGCGTGACTCCCCATTCATTCAGTCCTTGTTGAATTGCCCAATCCAATGACGAAGGCCCGCGGTCGCCCTTGATGCCGGGATGTACGATCAGACAGCGGTAATGTTGATAAATGGTGGCCGGTATGCGCTGTCTTAGAAACGGACATAGAATCAAGTCCGGTTTGAATAGCTCCACACCCTCCAGCACTTCAGCATCGTTACCCAAATGCAGTTCGACGGAAACCTCGTAGCCGGCGTCGTCCAATTCGGTGTAAAAGCGTTGGGTGAGGCCGGAAAATGCGCTCGATAACAGTAAGATTCTCATGACACTCCCCCTTAAATGTGAAGTTCTTAAATTAATAAGCAAAATCCGTAAAAGCACTGGCTGAGTAGGCATTGGGACCAGTGCCTGGTATTCAGGCAACGATAGCTCGGCTAAAGCGTTGCCGGTAATCGTGAGGATTCACGCCGAGTTGACGCAGAAAGGCGCGCCGCATACGCTCTTGATCCTTAAAACCTGTTTTAACGGCTATCCATTCCACGCCCAAATCGCTGCTATCCAGCAGATTTCTAGCCTGATCGATGCGTACCATTTCGACGTATTTGGCCGGCGTCATGCCGGTTTCGGTAGAGAACAAACGGGCAAAGTTGCGCGGACTCATCGCCATGCGTCCGGCTAACGTCTCGACCGTCAGCTCTTCTCCGGCATGATCCATAATCCAGCCTTGCAAGTCGCGGATGTCCGAGCGATGAGCCGCTTCGTTGGTTAAATAGGCGCTGAATTGAGATTGACCGCCGGGACGCTTTAGAAAAACCACCATGAAACGGGCGACGTGCAGAGCCAATTCTCGCCCCCAATCTTCCTCTATCAACGCCAATGCCAAATCAATCCCGGAGGTAATGCCGCCGGACGTAAAAATATTGCCGTCTTTAATAAAAATATGATCGGGTTGTACACAGACCAAAGGATAATTCTCGGAAAGTTGTGAGCTGTAGTGCCAGTGAGTTGTGGCTTTGCAACCGTCCAGTAAACCGGCCTCTGCCAGTAAAAACGATCCGGTACAAACTGAAACCACTCGACGTACTTTCTCTGCCATCGCCTTTATCCAGGCGATCAATTTTTCGTCGGCTATGGCCTTTTCTATATAACCGCCCGGAATGAGTAAGGTATCGAATTCGACGTCAGTATCGCCGTAAGCTTCGTCGGCAACGATCTGTAAGCCGGATAAAGTCTTAACGGGGCCCGATTTTTCGGCGAAGATTTTGGTCGAATAAATGTTTCGGTCACAGATGCCGCGATGTTGCAACGCTGCACTGGCAAAACCGAATACCTCGTTGGGACCGGCGATATCTAATATTTCGACATCCGGAAACGCTAAAACGCCGACGGTTCGGGCCTGGAATTTGAAATTCTCCGGCTTGGAAAAACTGAACTTGGACATGGCGGCATCCTCGGTAACTCTGCATGGCTAAATAGTCACCAATTTTGCCGCTAGATTCAATGACAAACATCCCTCGTTTTCGGCCAAAACGAGGGTGTGTTGATTAGCGTCTAACTTGCTGGTTTCACAACATTGCGTGGTCCAGGTTGAAGTCGAATCATCTATCAGGCAACAGGCTACATTTGAGATTGCAAATAGTTCTGCAGACCTATTCTGTCAATCAGGCCAAGTTGCTGCTCCAGCCAATAGGCATGGTCTTCCTCGGTATCTTTCAGCATGACTTCGAGTATTTCGCGTGTCTGATAGTCTTTGACCGATTCGCAATAGGCGATGACTTCTTTAAGTGCGTTCACCACCTGAATTTCCACTGCCAAGTCGTTTTGCAACATCTGCGGCACGTCGCTGCCGACATTCAAAGGATCGCGTTTGGATAGGTTGGGCGTACCTTCCAAAAACAGAATTCTACGGATCAGTTGATCGGCATGTTGGGTTTCCTCCGTCATTTCGTGGTCTATGCGCTCGTAGAGTTTTTCGAAACCCCAGTCGTGATACATGCGCGAATGGATAAAATATTGATCCATCGCAGTCAGCTCGCCGGCCAGCAATTCGTTAAGCATCTCAATCACTTTGGTATCGCCTTTCATGGTCATTTTCTCCCGTCGGATATGATTAAATTTGGATATTTTCGATTTTATCCGGTTGTCCACAACTGTTAAATGTCATCTTAAGTCTATCAGGCATCCCGGCGCGAGTGCGCGATGTTTCGAGGCGGCTTAGATTGTGTTGTTTAACCCAATTGTAGATATCACTTCAACTCGAACAGAAACGGTGCAGGAGTTTAATTTATAACGTGTTGAAACTAAATGATTAAATTTTTTCGAAAAAAATCGTATAAGCTGGATCGAAATTTGCATAATTGGTTGAAAAGGCCTTTTTGACCAATTATGCAATCTCGATGATAGGTGATTTATGAGCAAGATCGGCATATTTTTCGGCACCGATACCGGCAGCACGCGTCTGGTCGCAAAGAAAATCTATAGCATCTTGGGCGAAGAACTGGCGGACAAACCCAAGAATATCAACCGCACCAAACCTGCCGAATTGTTGAGTTACGACGCACTCATATTGGGCACGCCGAGTTACGGGGTAGGCGATTTGCCGGGCTTGGCGGTAGGCTGTCAAGAAGCCAATTGGGCCGAGTTTGTACCTTATCTCGACGACGTCGATTTGTCCGGCAAAAAGGTTGCGTTGTTCGGCTTGGGCCATCAGGAGCGTTATGCTTCGCGTTTCGCCAGCTCGTTAATCAAACTTTACCATGTGTTTTACGGTTATGGCGCCGACATCGTTGGCCGCTGGAGTACTGAAGGTTATCAATTCGAGCATTCGGCTTCGATCGTCGATGGTCAATTCGTCGGACTGGTAATAGACCAGCGCGGTCAGCCTCATCTAACCGAAGAGCGGATCAAAACTTGGTTGACGCAGGTTACTCCGCAACTCTTGCCGGATTTGGCCAAGGTAGCTTGATATGCCGGCCGAAGATATTGAACCGGACCTGACCCCGCGAGCCGATTGTAAACTCTGCCGCTTTTCGAAAACCTTGTTAGCGAGCGGGCGCTGTGTCCCCGGCGACTGCTGTGTGGCAGCCGAAAGCGGACGCCAAATCGACCGCTTTTTCAAAGCCAATCCCGCTTACGCGCCGGAATATGCCCAGGACCCTTTTTGGGAACGGCGCGCCATCGCGGCCCGCTATCTTCCGACCAACAAATTAAAGCCGCTATTGACCGATCCCGACGAAGCCGTTCGCAGAGTGCTGGCATACCGCGTACCGTTGGAATGGCTGCCATTGCTGCGTAACGACAGCGATCGGGAGGTCAGAATTACGGTAGCCGACCGTTTACCCGAAGAAGAGTTGGAATCGATGGCCGGCGACCGCGATTATTTAGTGCGCGTCTATGTCGCCAGACGTTTGCCTCAAGGGCGTTTATTCCGCTTGGCTGCCGATTCCGATTGCGAAGTTCGGCGTGTGGTAGCCGCTCGCATTCCCAGAGTCAGTCTGGGCTTGATGGCGAACGACGCCGAAGTCGAAATCCGGCGTACGGTCGCCCAACGCATGGACGTAGAGGATTTGCCTATGATGAGCAAAGACGATGACTGGACGGTACGCTATGAAGTGGCTTTACGCGCCAAACCGGATTTACTTCAAGAAATGCTTGACGATGCCGATGACGAAGTTCGTTCGACCGTACGGCAGCGTCTGGAAACCGTAACCGTAGCCAGCTCTAGTCCATGACCAATACCTTTATCGTCGGCTTAAGCTATGCCGACCGTCTGAATATCGCTTCCGAAGCGCGGCATCGCGCGATTAAAGAATTGTTCGATTCCGATCTGGCTCCCCTGACGTCCTTAATGGGGCCTATGAGCGATGGTCCGGAATGGCCGGCGGGCGCTTCCTGGTTGGCGGCGCGGCATGGTGACAATGCGTGCATCGTTTCCGACGGCTTGTCCGATCCTTGGGTGGAAAGAGACAAGCCCGAAACCGGTCTGGGTATCGAGGTGTTTGTCGAATCGCCTGATGCCAACATTCCGGCCGACGCATCATTGACCGCCCTGGCCGACACCTGGCTGTTTCCGATGCTGGCGGAAGTCAGTCACACGCTGGCGGGTTTTCCGCGTCTTTCCGAAAAATTGTTGGCAGGAGACTTGCTGTCGCTGGAATTCAACATCGATCACATCAAGGACGGCCGCGGCCGGGTTGGCGCCCTGCTGCATACGCCGCGCAACTTACCCAACGAATTGGATATCGCCGGCGGCCAAGTCAAGCTTATCGCAGCCACTTTGCTGACCGTTCCCGAACTGCAATATCTGCGAGGTAAAGGCGACGCCGGCCGCCTCGAAATGGTCGGTAAATTATACGACGCCGGCATTGGCCACTTGTCGCTACTGAATCGCCCCTCGCTGGTTTAATCGGGAGAGTATTTGATGGATGCATTCGCGGACATCGAGACCTGGCTGCTCGATAACGGATTCGATAACGCGCAACTTTCGGCGCCTAACGCGGCCGGGCGGCAGGCGCTAATTCTGGCCGCGCAACAGGGCAGAGGCGATATATTGAGATATTTATTGCAGCAAGGTACGGACCTGAAAGTTGTGGACGCCTACGGCAACAATGCCTTATGGGCCGCCTGTTTTTCGGAGTCGGCCGATTGCATTTCTACGCTGCTGAATGCCGGAATAGATATCGATTATCAAAACCCAAGCGGCGCCACGGCGCTGACGTATGCGTCGTCCAGCGGCAAACATACCGTTGTGGCGCAGTTGCTACAGGCCGGTGCCGACCCCACGCTGACGACCGACGACGATTTTAGCGCCCTGGACTTGGCCTCGACCCGAGAATGTCTGCAGCTGTTACTCCACGCTGTGAAGGCTTTGAAATAAGGCTAATCTTGCCTGGCGACAAAACGATCGAAAAATCATCCTTTGATTTTAAAAGCAGAATCCATATTTTGCCGAACTTCATTCCCGCTTTCGGCCAGTACCTGCTGATCAATTACTCCAGCATAACGGCAGGTGAAAGTCAGAAAACGGCCGTTCATTTGCGTGAGGGGAGTTGACGAACTGCATCAATCGCAAACGATGACCTGCATGTTGTATACAGCCTTCTACGACCCTACATCAATGTGCGAATTGTAAAAATCTTGAACAAGCGGATTAAGGCGACACCGAACCTTGGCGCAATAACGGTTTGAGTTTTGACCAAGCGACTGCAACTGGCCCCGGTTTACAGCCATAGCATATTCCCTCGTAAGCTCTGAAATAGATACTTAGTCCTTGGTCGGTAAATAACCATCTTTCTGGGCGAATCACTATATTCTTAATTTCAGTCTCAACCTCTTGTTTTTGATCTTCTGTCGTAATCCAGCCCTGGGCAGCAAGAGCTTTCCAAAACAAAGATTGCAATTTAGGTCGCCATTTCACATCCTCTATAAATACATCTTCAGGATAGTATGGCAATTCTCTTTTAGTTATTTGGCCCGGTTTTCAAATAGCATATTGAAATGCAAATTGTGGCCGGGTGCGTCCGTTTTCCAAGGATATTCCGTCATGTAATCGGTGATACCATCTGGATTGCCGTGCCCCCACATAGCCCTTTGTCCTTCTGCGTAGGCGAATTTCCATTCGGCATTCCATGGCTCTCCGGCAGTTGGCATAGGAGTTAAGGTCCTCGGTCCCATATTGACTATCGACAAACTCGCGTCATCCGCATTTTCCAGATCGGATAGTGTCAACCAGGCGATATATTTGACGCCGGGCTTTAGTTTTACGCTCGGCAAGTTGAATTCTAACCAGTCGCCGATGGATTCTCCCGTCACCGTTTTGATTTCGGATTCCCATAAAGTAGGGCGAAGGGGTCTATCATTCTGCCATTCCGATATTATCAGTTTCAGATTGGCTTGCGGCGCTGGGTTAATATTTTTATATTTTCGATATAAAAATCCGACGTATATTAAATTTGGATGCCCTTTAGGGGTGGAAAATATTTGGCCGATGGCCGTCGCACCTTCTCGAGTGTTTTTATAAAACAGGTTGTAACCACCTGATTCGGCGCCCAATACTTCTTCGGCAGGCAGCCGGGCTTCGGTACGTTCAGTTCTGCCGCACGCGGCGCATAATAGAAGTATCACAAGAATGATTCGGCTTGATCGATGCATTGGCTTAGCGGACTTGGTTTTCTAGGTTGGTATCGGCTGGGGAGGTTAGTAATTGATTGTCGGATATAAATGCAATAACATCATCGGTCGCTTGTATATAAATTTTGTCGGCACTGTAAAGGATATTCTCGGGATTGTTGTTTAGTATCAGCTGAAAGTGTTTGCTTTGCGCATATTTATCAACCGCGGTTTTTAAGAAATCGTCAAATTTCTTTCGAGTCTCCTGATCAAATTTCCCTCTGGCTATGTTCGCTTCGTATACGCTTCGTAGTTTGTTTTGCAGCTCGGTAATTAACGGGTCTTTTTGAATATTCGCGGTACATTCATAAAATGCATTACTCGCGGCGGCAGTTGGCCGGACTGCTTCTGACGGGTATTGATGTCGCTTAGGACGAATGATTTTTTCCCCGGATGGCATAATGATGGTTTCGTTTTCATCGGTTCTGTTCGGTAGCGATTTTGCGCTTCCTTCAATGTTCTTGCGGCAGTTTTCTCTCGCATCCTGTTCCAACTGAGAGATTTGTTTTTTGGTCAGCTCCTGCATTCGGGAGGTTTCATCGCTGGTAAGCAGTTCCGGAGGATATGGAACGGTTTTTTTAAAGGTATCGTAAAACGTGGTCCGTAGTTTTCCAGTATCCACCATGGCCCATTTAACTTTGTCCGGTTTCTGTTTCCACTCGATATTACAGCCGGTTTGGCCGATTAGGATTAGTAAAGTTATCGATTTTTTCCACATAGATTTTTTGAAGCGGTAATATAGAGACAAAGTATAAATGTTAGACCAGTTTTTACGAATGTTGGCGTTAAAACGTTTTTCTTTGGCTGTTCCAGTCTGGGTATCGAAGGAATTCCGGTATGTGTTGGTTTGGCTTGCGGCTGCAAGATTCGCGTAGCTAACCCTAACCCAGCGGTCGAAGCGACGCACTGGTTCAGGATGCTTTTGTGGGTTGGCTTAATTTCAACGGTTTGTGGCTTTGTCCATGGTCTGTCCCCGGCGAGCTCATTACCTCTGAGTTGAATGGCAACTAAAGGTATTGCTGCCGACATTCGAGGAAAAACTTTGAATGTCTCCGAAGAGTCGATTTCGTCTTTAGCGCAATCTCTAAACCGTATCGTACCAATTAACATTGAATCAATGGCAGAAGAAACTCTTATGAGTGCCACCGCCGTTAGCTAACATTTCAGCGAGGATTTCGGCGGTTGATTAAGCGCAACTGCAGTCATTCAAACATCGACGTTCCATCCGGCTGTTATTTGTTACGAACGCCACAAATAGTTTCAGTAAATTTTATCTATAATTCAATCGCTTATAAATTGGTGCAGAATATGAATTAAGCATTGAGTCAAGAGAGCTACACACAAATCAACGCGGTGTTCGGTTACTTATAATTTTACGGTGCTTATGTCTGAAATCATCCAGTTTCCCGTTTCGAACAAACAACATAAATCAGATATTGACGAGGTTATCGATGAAGCACTCAGGAGCATCCCGAAGAAAGACGGCGAAAAGCTCAGGTTTGAGCTGATCAAAACCGTTGACAGCTATGATGCCTTTTTCACTGAATGGTCCTTGAGTCTACCCGAAGATAGTAGCGAAACCCTGAGAAAACAGATCTACGATATCGCGCATCAGGAACACGATCGAAAAATTCGTATGCTGAAAGACATTATGAGACTAAAGATTAAGGTGCTGGTTGCGGAATATCATCAACGAAAGTAACTCGGTTTCTGCTTAGCGACTTTCGTAGCGCCAGTCATGCTCTGCTGAAGGTCAAGGATCGCTTTGCAATATCGTGCGCAAATGACTGGTGGTTCAACAGACTTGTGTTGCCGCGGCGATTAAGTCGTCACCTTGCCGTCGTCACAAAGCGGTCACATGACTGCTATACCCTTGCTCATTTAACCGGCCGGTGCTCGGCCTCACTTTGACTATGCCTTACTCCACCAGCGTAAACGGCAGGAATTTCAACTTTGCGAATTTGCGGGTTTTAATGGCCAAGGCATCGCCGATGCGGGCAGCCGACGAGTTGGCCGGCTTGGCGGCGGCGTCGGAAGTCGAACGGGCGGTGGCTCAGCGACTATTGGCCGAAGTGCCTTTGCGGCGGTTTCTGGAAGAACCGCTGATCGCGCCGGAAATCGACGAAATTTCCCGGCTGATTCTCGAACGCCACGATGCCGGGGCATTCGCGCCGGTCGCCGCATTGTCGGTCGGCGAATTTCGCGACTGGTTGCTTGCGGACGAAAGCGATTTATCGGCGCTGGCCGCCGGGCTGACGCCGGAAATGGCGGCCGCCGCCAGCAAAATCATGCGTAATCAGGATCTGATTGCAGTCGCCCGGCGCTGCCGAGTGGTCAGCCGCTTTCGAAATACCCTCGGTTTGCCGGGACGATTGGCGACCCGGCTGCAACCGAATCATCCCACCGACGATCCGCGCGGCATCGCCGCCAGCATATTGGACGGCTTGCTGTACGGCAGCGGCGACGCCGTGATCGGCATCAATCCGGCCACCGACAATCTCGACAATGTCCACACGCTGCTCAATCTGCTCGACGAAATCATCCGGCGCCACGCGATCCCGACGCAAGCCTGCGTCCTCTGTCACGTCACCACCAGCATGGAACTGATGCGTCGCGGCGCGCCGGTCGATTTGGTGTTTCAATCCATCGCCGGGACCGAGGCGGCCAATCGCAGTTTCGGCATTGATTTGGCTCTGTTGCGCGAGGCGCAGGCGATAGCGGAATCATTGGGGCGCAGCAATCTCGGCAATCAGGTCATGTATTTCGAAACCGGCCAGGGCAGTGCGCTGTCGGCCGACGCTCATCACGGCGTCGACGCGCAAACCTGCGAAGCCAGGGCCTATGCGCTTGCGCGGGAGTTTTCGCCGCTGCTGGTCAATACCGTGGTCGGTTTCATTGGCCCGGAGTATTTGTACGACGGCAAACAAATCATACGCGCCGGTTTGGAAGATCATTTCTGCGCTAAGCTGCTGGGCCTGCCGATGGGATGCGATATTTGCTATACCAACCACGCCGAGGCGGATCAAAACGATATGGACAATCTGCTCACCTTGCTTGGCGTCGCCGGCTGCAATTTCATCATGGGCATACCCGGTGCCGACGACGTGATGCTGGCTTATCAAAGTACCTCCTTTCAGGATGCTTTGTATCTGCGCCAGGTATTGGGTTTACGGCCTGCGCCCGAATTCGAGGCCTGGCTGCAGAAAATGGGGGTTTTCGACGGCAATAACCGGCTAGCCGATAAACGGCTCAAGGCCCCGTTGTTGAGCGACTTTTCCAATTACGGCGCCGTTCGGACATGAACGACCCATGGTTTGATCTTAGGCGCTTTACGCAAGCACGAATCGGCCAGGGCTGCGTAGGCTGCTCGACGCCGACGGCCGCGCATCTGGAGTTTCAACTGGCCCATGCCATGGCCAGGGATGCCGTTCAGCAAGCCTGGCAACTGAAAGATTTTGCCGAAACTCTAACTGTAAAAGGATGGCCGCCGCTGTTGTTGTCTACGCCGGTCGCCGATCGCACCCAATATTTGCTTCGCCCCGATCTGGGGCGGTGCCTGGATAAAACCAGCCGCCAACGCTTGCAATCGCTCCGATATCCGGTCGTTGATGTGGTTTTAGTTGTCAGCAACGGCTTGTCGTCCACGGCAGTCGAGCGCCACGGGGCCGGGTTGCTGGAGGCCGTCATCGCCGCCTATATCAATTGCGGATTGAGTCTGGGGCCGGTTTGTCTAGTACCAAATGCCAGAGTGGCGCTAGCCGATGAAATCGGCGCGTTATTCAACGCCCGCCTATCGGCGATGATCGTCGGCGAACGCCCGGGACTCAGCGCGGCCGACAGTTTGGGCGTTTATTTAACCTATTCCCCTCGCATCGGCAACAGCGACGCCGAGCGCAATTGTATTTCCAACATACGCCCGCCGGCGGGCATGTCTTACGAGGCCGCCGCCGCCAAACTGGCGTATTTAAGCGAACAGGCATTACAGCGAGGCGTGTCCGGCGTCGCATTAAAAGACGACATGCCGGGCAATTGCTTAAAACAAAGCGGGCCGATTTAATTCTATCGGGCACAAGCGATTGGGTTTTGGTCCGGGTCGGGCCGCAATCCTGGATTCGTAAAACAAACCACTAAGTTTGAACGTACGCTATCAATATTGACGAATTCTCAGTTTTGGCCACTTAGAGACATTCAAGGATTTCAA
The DNA here is from genome assembly GCF_054172045.1 of Methylomonas sp. MgM2. Classification (NCBI taxonomy): domain Bacteria; kingdom Pseudomonadati; phylum Pseudomonadota; class Gammaproteobacteria; order Methylococcales; family Methylococcaceae; genus Methylomonas; species Methylomonas sp. MgM2. The sequence continues at coordinate 122,333 of NZ_JBSYXO010000008.1, forward strand.
AATATGGCAACATTTAAGTAGTAAGCAGCATTTTAACGCTGGGTTCAGCAATAGGCTAAGGAAAATTACAAGCAACACTCGCTAGTACTCCCTCCGATGACAGATTAGCTTTTCTTTATGCAAAGCTATGCTGGATTTAGTGCCTGAAAAATCTTTTCGCCATAATCATTAAGCGATTTGTCACGACTAAATGTTCTCGAACAGTATTCAATCTGCTGGAGTATCCAGCCTTTTTTCTTAAACATAATCTTTCCACCCTTATTCAAAAATACATCTGTTGCATGAAAAAGCACCACAAAAGGATGGGGAGTTTGCCTCCATGACGGAGAATTTATTTCGTATTTTTTGACCTTGCTTATTAGCTCAAAGATTTCGTCGTAAAGCGAATCAATTCCAACGATTGTATTTTCAATTTTTTTTGTAAGTAATGATGCCAGGGTAGTCCAAGGGAAGGGATGCTCTTCAATGGCTACGGCGTGTCTCGCGTATTGAATGGCCAAATCAAGATTCTCAGATTGTGTAAGTTTGGCGCGTTGCTCCCAGTACCTAGAGTTCCATTTCCATGCCTCGTGTGCCTGGTGAAAGAAGGTAGCTGCCTGATCGCCTAAAAATGTCTTTACTACTTGGTCGGCGCTGAATAACCTTGCTGCCAATTTTGCTTCAGGGGTTCGGGCAATAACAGTAGTTCTATTAACATATGGCGCGAGAGCATTTGCCAAGAGCGTAAATATTTCAAGAAGTAGGTCTTGCTTTTCTTTTGCCAGCATGACAAGAAGTCGATCAGCCACAATAGGGTGAAGGGGCATAATGTAATCGTCGTTATCCACATATGTCAGAGGTAATGGACGATATAGTTCCAACTGATCTTTCAATGAGGGATTATGATGCGCTTTTTCGAGTATGGCGTAAAGAACCCCCCCCTGTGTAGCAGTGCCTAGCTAGTGCTGCGACCGCATAGGTGCGCTTCTCATCTGGTGATGCATCTCGCCATAGTGATTTAACAATATCTTCAAGAGGCTTGAAGTTATTGAGAGCACGGCACGTGGCAATAGCTATAGGATTTTTAACCAGTTCCAACGCAAATTGTTTTGGACGGTAAACTGCGTCGGAGTGCCCAAGCAACCCCACTCGATGGAGTTTTTCGATTAACTGCTCGAACATGTCTTTTGACCAAGCTGAAATGTCAAAGTATTCGATATTTAAGTCGCCAATTATTCGATCAAGATGATCCTTTCGGTAATATCTGTCGGCTGAAATTATAACCATCGGTTTCTGTAGCCTAACACTTAAAACCATAGACCGTATTGTTGGCGCATGATCAGCTAAATCATCAATTATGATTGCAACAGGCCGATTTATTAAGGATATGAGATTTGATGCATTTTCCGGGTCAATTGCTGAACTCGGATTTAGACATAGAACAATAAATCCATCTTTTGCCAAATCATACCCAATTCGTCGGATGATAGTTGTCTTACCACTTCCGGTTTCTGCATTGATGTTTATAATTTTTGCAGCAATATTTGATCCGGAAAGCCAATTTCGTGCCTTGGCTGAAATTACTCTCTCATCCTCTGAAGGGACGTCTATTGACGACTCATAGTCAGACCATTTGGCAGCTTTTCCAAAATAAAATGAAGGCACATCCCCATCAGGATTAGGGACCGCTGTTTTCACGAGCTCAAAGTACGTAAAGAAATTGATTTGATCCGCTGGAATCGGTTTCGCTCTAAATATTCCATCTAAAGATGGGACTGTAAGCTGGGCAACCGTTGGCGCGCTTCCAAATTGTTCTGAGAGCCATCTCAAGAATTCGGATAGCGTGGAGGTAACAAGAATAAGACCATGCTGTTCACATATTGCTTCAGTCAACTTGTTTGGATATGGTTCGACGAGGAATGACGGACCTCGGTTTGCTCTTCCCGACGTTGGTGTTCGTCCAGCTAGATAGTATTCGAGATCCGGCTCATCTAAGCTTGTGCCAGAAATAATAAAGGGTTCACTTGCGATCAACTCAGATAGTACGTGCATCCATGCGCACATGCCTCTGGTAACTTTGCCATATTGCAATGTGGAAAACACATAGCCTTTTTCAGGCTCTCTAACATAGCCGTGTAGGTGTACAACAGAAAGGTAGCTTTTGTTAGGCTGTGTTTTAAATAAAGTGTCGTAATTAAGAGAATCGATTGTTTGCTTGGGTCTTTCGGTCGATTCATATGCTGCTTCAATAGCGTCGTCAATATTAAATGTATAGATGCTGCGCCATACATACGAAGTCAATCTCTTTACGGTTTCGCCAGGTCGACAAGCTAGGTATGGTTGAGTTAAATATTTATCAATTTCCTTCGTATCTAAGAGGATGCTTACTCGTTGCAGCCTTGTTCCGGGATCAAGATTTTTTATTTTGCATAAATCTTCAGTGAGCTTCTTGGCTGATTTTAGTGGTACGCCATTTCGATCATTACTATCAAGAGAAATGCCGCTGCCCAACAATAAGTTATATTGGCCTGCAAACAGCCCGTGGCGCAATTGGTCTAAGTATTCTGGTGAAATCATTACTGTCCAAATAGATCGATTATCGCTGTAAATTAAGCTGGGCGGTTATAGAAAATAGCCGTTACCAATATATTGTAGATTAACTGTGTCGCATCAGAGTAAATTGTATAGGAGTTGGGTTTTTTGCTGTTCATTTGGGCTCCACACTTTTTCGCTTATTTTAAAAAGTGTGTCCGGTCTAGTGTAGCCACATCAATATCCGACGAAAGCTTAAGCAATACAACAGAACCCAATATAGTAGCTTGGGTAAAAGGCTAGACCACCTTTCCCTCCTTAACGAACTCGCGTACGATCGCGGCTTCCAGTTTGGAAAAATTCAGGAATAAAGACTCGTCCGCCAGCGCTTCTATAGCGCAGTGATGAGCAACATTGATGATGGCCGCTCCGCTTAATTCGTAACGGGCGGATAGCTGATGCCAATCCACTTCGTCGGCGATGCGGATTTGCTCCGGAAACGCCTTGAGCCAGATTTGCCGGCGGTCTTCCGGGCGCGGCATGGGGAAGTGGATGATGGTTTGAAAGCGGCGGATAAAAGCGTCGTCGATATTGCCGCGCTGATTGCTCGCGAGGATGACCAAACCGTTATAAGCTTCGATGCGCTGCAACAAATAGGCGACTTCCTGGTTGGCGTATTTATCGTGGGCGTCGCGGATGTCGGTGCGTTTGCCGAACAAGGCGTCCGCTTCGTCGAAAAACAGAATCCAGTTTTTGTTTTCCGCCTTGTCGAACAAGCGCGACAGGTTTTTTTCGGTTTCACCGATATATTTCGATACTACCCGAGACAAATCGATGCGGAATACCGCTCTGTCGGTATATTTGCCTAACAGGGTCGCGGTCAAGGTTTTTCCATTGCCGGGCGGACCGTAAAACAGCGCGCGATAACCCGGTTTGATCTTTTTCTTCATGCCCCAGCCGTACAGCAAGGTATCGTTGTGCTTGATCCAGTTTTCGATTTCGCCGATTTGGCGTAAGGTGTTCGGGTGCAGCACCAAATCGTTCCATTCCATCTCCGTTTCCAGATATTCGGCCGGAAAATCGACACTGAACCGCGGCTTGCTTACCGTGCCTAGCGTCATCAACTCGACAATTTCCGGATCGAGAATCAAGCGCCCGCTCATCACCGGCTCGCCTTCGCGTACCGGCTCCAGCCAAAGGATACGCTGCCGGGCGAACCAATGGTCGTTACTCAAAATACGCTGAACCTCCAAGCGCTGTTCCAGCTTATCGCCGGCTAAAATGAATTGCGCCGTTTCTCCGGTAGGCAAGATGCCGCGGTGACTACCGCCCTTAACGCCGCCGAATTCGGGAAAATCGCCGCCTTCCGGCAAATGTTCGGCGATCAGTTTGGTGAAAAAGTGGGGTTGGAGGTGAGGAGCGGCGGCGAGCATCAACACCACGAATTCTTCCATGCGCGGATCGTATTGTTCGATGAATGTGGACAGCCAGGACTCGCCCATGTATAAATTTAAAGAGCCGAGTTCTTGGCTTTCAATTCGCTTAAAGTGCATCTTCAGGCATGCATCGATCAGTTCTTTCAGCCACGCGAGGGCTGTTTCAAGGTTGGCGGCGTTGTTTTGCATGATTACCATAATTTGCGAACATCTTTATTCCATTTTCGGGGCGATCGACTTTGTCTTAGGATTCGGCCAAAACAACTTCCCGTTTTGCCGGTGCGAACCCTGGGGCATACCGAATGAGGAACGCCGAGAACCCTTCCATGGGGGCACGGCAGCGTCCTTGCTGCCGACATCCTCACTCGGTACGTCCCCAGTGACTATGGCCATATCGGGAAGTTATTTTGGACGATATCCTTAAAAAGCAGTTGAACAATTATTCGCCCGGCCCGCGAAAGTCGACGCCGACCGTTTTAGTGAAGTTTTCCCCACGGCTGCCTAAGCTAAGGTTCAGTTTTTTGGACATTAATTTATATGTGTTTAGATCGGTATTCCAGTTTTCTCTACTTGTTTGAGTCGTGTTGTTACCTTGCCGGTTGGTCCAGTGATCGGCTACCGGAGGATCGTGGTCGGGCGAGGCGGCGGCCACCGGTACAACGGCTTTGCCGTTAAAGGTTTGCGTGTAACCTTGAGCCGCTTCTTGCGCGGGCGAGCCTTCGCTTAAAAATTTGGTCGGGTCGGACGGATGCAACAATGAGGGCAGTTTACCGCTCCTAGCCGCTCCCAGGCTCGAGCTTGAGTCGGAATAAAAATTCGGGCGGATTTTCTTGGAGCCGCGATATTCCGGTTTCAAAACAAATGTCGTGCCGCTGCCTTCCAGGGTAACGAAGTTGGAAGCGTGCGTGAAAGCGCTGCGCTCCCAATCTTTTCCCTCTGCGCTGTAAGCATGCGACCCCGGCGAACCGTCGGTTTTAACAGTCCCGAACATTACGGGTTGGGTTTTGCCGTCGGCGCCTCTTTTCACAATCGTTGCGGAATCTTTAACGCGTTCGAACGAACCGTTTGCCAATTTTATCCACGAACCGACGGCAACCCGGCCAACAGCCGTGCCGGCGGCCGGGCTTTGACTTGAAACGCCGGTCGCTTGATCGATGACCGGATTGATCGTCAGTTTCACTCGCCACTCGCCGTCTTTTTCGTAGGGCAGGATTTGCTGCAAGCCGTAACGGGTTTTGATGACGGTCAGTGCAGACGTCAGCAGCGGCTGGGTAACGCGGCCGCTTAATTTTCTGGCGGCGGTAACGGCTGCCGCTGCGGCCAATTTCAAGCGCTCGTTCGGATCGGCGGGCAATCCCGCTTGGGCGACGGCGCCGCCTAGTTTTTTCAGCATTGCCCCCAACCACCCGACTATCTTATCCAGTCCTTTATCGATCGGCGCGCGAATTTTATTGATAATCCCGACGATTTTTTCCGGAATACTGCCGAGGCCGGCGAATTTAGCCAGGAAGGCGATGACCACGGTTAAGGTGTTGGCCATCGTGGTTTCGACTTTTTTCGCGGCGCCGGCGATTTGGCCGGCGGCGATGGCGGCAATCGAGTTGATGAACGCGCCGACGACGGCACCGATTTGGCGGATTTTTTGCACGAAGAAGCTGATGGTATTCCAAATCGCCAGCACGGCCTGAACAAAGGCGCCGGCCGGGTTCAGCATCATCACCAGCTTGGTGATCGCGGCCTTGACGATTTCGGTGGTGACCATTTGCGTGACTTGGGCGATCAACTGGTCTTTCAATTCGGTCAACTCGGCTTTGATCTGCTCCCAGGCCGCGACCGGGCCTTCTTTTACCAGCGTCACCAGAATGCCGGCGGTTTTTTCCAGGCCGGCCAGAATCGGATCGGGAATAACCTTGACCAGTTTGGCGCGGATGTTTTGCCAGGTTAAGCCCAATACCGACAAGATCAATTTGAGGATTTCGGTTAACGAGAATGCTTTGGGAATGTAAACGCCGGCTTCGGCCAATGGCCCCACGATCCACTTAATCAATGCGGTTTTCAGGTGCATGCCGATATTGTGCATGAACAGGTTAAAGCCCATTTTGCCGGCCTTGACCAAATTGCCGACAAAACCGACCGGGTTTTTGATGATCTTCTGGAAGCTGCCCTTGGCTTTGGCGATGTAGGGCATCACTCCCGGCGCGACTACCGAAAAGATGATTTCCAGCAAGCTCAAAATGGTGCCGAAAGCCCACGAACTGAACTTGACCACGAAACCGCCGAAGACTTTGAAGACCTTGACGAACAACTTGGGTAGCACGATAAAGTCCAGTACTTCCAGCGATTTCAACATGGCGATGAAATCTTGCGGGAATTGCACGACCATCGCGAACAACTCCTGCATGGCGGTTTGAAACCATTGCCAGGCTTTTTGTACCGCGTGGCCTTTTTTGATGTTTTCCCAGACTTCTTCCTGTCCGATCAGCTTCATGAAACCGCCGATCAACGTATCGGCGTTGCGCGGCACCGGTTCTCCGCTGATCGGATTTTTGCCGAGTATCGCGCACAGCAAGTCGAAGCCCGGCTTGCCCTGCGCCAACGCCGCCAACGGCATCAAAACGGCATCGCGGATAAATTGCAGAATGTCTTGAAAAATGCCGCCGATAAAATCGATGATTTGCTTGACCGGCGAAGTGAATATGTCGACCGCTCTTTCCCAGGTGCGCACCGGATGCAGGATGATGTCGATGAAATCCAGATCATCCAGAAACTCCGAAATAGCCGATTTAACGCTGCCAAGCAAGTTGCCGAATTGTTTTAACTTGCCTTCCACCCATGCGCCGGCCTTGCCGAATACGCCGTATTTTTCCAAGGCGTCGGTAATGATTTTGCCGCCGGGCAAGAATTCGACGACGGCGCGCAAGATATTGGCCGCGCTTCGATCCGTATCGCGGCCGTTGATAGGATTGACGCCGATCACAATGGTAAACATGCGATAGCCCGGAATGTTGTAGGCTTTTTCGGCCAGCCAATCGATTACGTCTTGCCACGACGGGATGTCGATGCCCAATAAACGCTGCACAGCCGGCGGCGTAGCGGTTGTCGTGACTTGCGGGCTGCGCTGAACGGCGTGACCCTGCTGAATGGTATGCGTCAGTTCGTGCGCCAGCAGCTGCTTGCCTTCGCTGGTGCCGGGCCGGTATTGATCCTTGGAGAAGAAGACGTGGTTTTGATAGGTGAAAGCGCGGGCGCTCAACTGATGGCTGAGATCGGCGGACTCGGCGTCGTGATGCACGCGGACATTGCTGAAATCGGCGTTGAAACGCGGTTCCATAAAGCCGCGCACGTCGCTGGAAAGGGGTTGACCGCCGGCGGTTTTGTTTTTGATTGAGGACTGGGCATCCGAGCTTACCGAAGGTGCGCCGGCGTCGCCTTTACGCCGGAGTTTGTTTTCGTCGGCCGCCGCTTTTTGTAATTTCTCATCGGTTTGCTTTTGGATTTTCTCTTCCGGCGTGTCCGCTTTTTGCAACTTGTCGTCAGCTTGCTTTTGGAGCTTCTCCTCGGGCATGTCGGCTTTTTGTAGCTTATCTTCTTCCTGTTTCCGGATTTTCTCTTCAGGTTCGGCCGCTTTCCGTATCTTTTCGTCTTCTTGCTTTTGAACCTTTTCCTCCGGCATGTCCGCTTTCTGAATTTTCTCTTCTTCCTGCTTTTGGACTTTTTCCTCGGGCATGTCGGCTTTCCGGATTTTTTCTTCGTCCTTTTTCTGTAATTTGTCCTCCGGTGCCCGCTGTAATTTTTCGTCTTTGCCGGTAACGGGCGCCGGCATGCGCATGACCTTGTCGGCAGTTTTGTCGGCTTCCTGTTCGAACTTATCGCCGGGTTGGTTAACCGTCATTTTCGTTTGCACCGCCGGCGCAAAAAAACTACCGCCGCCGGTCTTGCCGAAAAACGCTTGATTGGCTGCTTGTGTCGGGGTTTTAGCAGCTGTCGATGACTTTTTGGTGTTGGTCTTCATCATGCCCGCCTTGACAATTTTTCTTCACGATGGAAGCGCGAAGTTTTACATAAATTAAATGGCTTTTTTCGGAATACCGTGTTCGCCGCTATTAATCGGGGAATCTTTGGTCGAGCCGTGGTCGCTACTGGAAGACGGCGCGGTGGTAGCAATCTTTTTGATGATGAACTTTTTATCGCTAAATAGATAGGCCGCTTTGGTAAGCACCGTGCCGTTGTCGTTGACGCGTACCTGTTGATTGTGCGAAGCGTTGATCGCATTGTTTTTGTCGCTGGCTAGCGGCCAGAGATTTTCGAAGTTGTCGCCGCCCTGCCAGGTCAAGTCCCTAACGTGATCTATGGCGTAACTGCCTGCGCCATCGAACACGATGTAATTTTCGTTATTCGGCCCCAGATCACGTAGTGCCTCGATATGTTCCCGTATTTTCTGTTTTTCCGCTTCGGAGCCTCGATCCGTTCTGCCGATTTTCTGATCTACTTGCATGAAGTTGGCGTCGGAAACTTTTAATAAGCGCTCGGGCCTTCTGCCGACTGCCGGCAGTTTGATGCCTTGGCGCGGCGTTCTTTCCGCGCCGCCTCTAAGTCTCAAGGTAGGATAAAAATTGTCGCGCGGCTTAAACCATTTGATCGGAATAGGATTTTGACCGGAACCGGTCGGCCAGTCGGCCGCGTTGCCGTCCTCCCGTACCTTGGGGCCTTTCAAATCGCCTTTCGGGTTGATCTCATATAAATAATGCCAAAAGCCTTGTTGTTTGATGAGTTGAATGGATTTGAACGAAAATTTCCGTCTCACCGATTTAATCGCAGTCTGTAATTCGTCTTCCGTCGCGCCTTGTTTTAGATAGCCTTGGGTTACCTGTTCCAGCGCAAGCAGGCCGGTTTTAACCCTGTCCGGTAAGCCTTCTTCATTTTGCGCGGCTTCGCCTTTAATCGGCTTGTCGCCGCCTTTGCCGTCCCGCGTCGGCGCACCCTTGAGCGCAAGCGGATTAAGCTTATTGTTTCGGTCGAACATTTCGGCAACCACCAGCCAATTATTTCCGGACTGGGTCGCTTGTAAGGCGGTGAAACCGAAGCGGGTACGGAGCCGATTCAATTCCCTAGTCAGTTTGATTTCATCGAAAGGCGTTTTTTCGGCTTTTTGCTTTAACGGCAGGAGACCTTTGGTAGAGGCTTGCATCCATTTTTCGGTCAACTTGGCGTTGGCCGGCGGCTTGGCTTTGGACGTTTTGCTTGGAATGCTGACACTTGGCTTGGCCGTTGGCGGAGGCGCTTGGCCCTTCAATTGATCCGAGTAAGGGTTTTTTGACTCTTTGCTGCGCCCTTGTTCTTTAGGGACATTGTCGTCCACAACATTGTCGATAAATTTGCTTCCGTCGAATTGCGCATCGTCGAAATCGATGTCCGGCGCCTTGTCGGAGCCCAGGACATAGCCGTCGTTACCGCCTATTTTCATGCCGACACCCCAGCCCGATCCTAAAGGGTATTCTTTTTCGCCCAACGACCAAGGCCAGCGTTTGTCCGGTGCCGGCGACCACCACGGGCTATCCAATTCGATAAACAAGTAGCCGGACAATACGAAGAAGGGTTGCGCGGCTGCAACGGCGCTGCCCTTGATAAAAAATTCCCCTTTTTTGCCCTGCATGGGATCGGCCTTTTCCCGATAGCCGATGGTCGGTATGCCTTCGACATAGGCTTTCAGCACCAACGCGCCTTTGATGCCGGCGCCGGCGTTGATGTCATGCGCGAGTATGGTCAAGCCCGCCTTGGCTTCAAGGGCCAAGGCTAATTCCGCCAGCGCCTGGATATGTAATTCGGCGGATAAAGCGAATTGGTTGAAGATTAAAGGATCGGTCGAATAGGTACCTTCAACGCTAATGTTTCTGAGTACGCCCGGGCCTATCGTTGCGCCAACCGTCAATACGACGCTGATGCCGACATGAACGTCGGCGACATAGGGTAAACCGTAACGAAAGGTAGGGTTGGCGCTAAACAGAACCCGGGGGCCCGCAGAAGGAAATTGTCTGGGCCGAAACAGCGTGACGACTTTTTGCGGCGTGATCTTCGACACCACGGTCACATGTCCGGCACCGTCGACCACCACCAAAGCCGTGCCGGACAGCCATTCGTTAAACACGACGTTCAGCGTCGCCGTACCGGCCAATGCGCGCGGGCCGGGCATGGGTTCCGCACTTGTTCCGGAACTTTGCAGCCCGGATTGTTCGATCGCCTTTTGGTTGAGCTGTTCCGGCGGGAGCACGTTGAAAGCGATGCCGCGCGCGGTTTTTTGATCGGTTAAAACGATATGGAAGCTGCCGGACAATTTTTCCGTGCTGTATTGGACATCGCCTTGTCCGTCGACTAAGCCGTTGACGAATCGAAGCCGGAGCGAACCGCTGAAATTCTTGAAGGTAACGCCGGTATTAACTTCCCCCTTTATTTTTCCGTCCGGCTTCAGCGCCAAATCGAACGCGGTCGGCTGCAAGCCCGGAATTTTAGCGGTGCCGCCGCCTTCGAAGAAGAAACGGTCGTCGCTTAAACCTAGAGCAAACCGGCTGTCTAAAAATCCACCCAGACGGACCGGAATATCGTTTTGGGAGAACTGCAAAACGCCGTTGCTAATCGAATTGACCGAATTGTCGGAAAACGATTTGAACTGCAAGCCGGTCCAGCCAAGCGATTTTGTGTTTTGATGAAGAAGTCTGGCAAGATTCTTTTTTTCCGGCCATCGTTTGCCGGCAACGGCAATATAACCGCTGATAGCGCTTTTTCTAATCTCTATCGCCAGAACCAGCGGTACGCCGATGTCTTGAAGCGGTTTTAAGGCAGGGATGACTAGCGGCAGTTGGCCGATACCGACTGTTTCATAGTCTTGTTTACGTTTTCTGACTTTGATTTCGCCTTGCGCGAAAGAACCGAAACTCGCTCTGATCGACGCGCCTTTGCGCTCTTCGTCGATCAATTTGGCGATGAACGGTGTCGGTGAAAACAGGCCGGATTTCAAGGAAGTGACTTCATTGGGCGGCGACGAAAATGAAGCGGTTTTGGCAGTCTTAGAGTTAACCTGCGTATGGCCGTCTTTATTGATTTTATTCGGCCCGAAAAAACTATCTTCGCCTGTTTTCGCAAAGAACGCTTGCTTAGCCGCCGGCGTTGCCGCGCTGGCAGTGGTCGACGATTTTTCGGCGCTCGTTTTCATATTGCGCTCCCGCCTATCGGACTACACAGGCCATTCCACCCACAGCATCGATTCCATCCACGGTAATTTGATGACGCCGATGCCCCAAGGCAATTGCGCCAACAAAATGTCCAATCCTTTGTTTTCGACCTGCAGCAACCAATCGCCGTCGTCGCGCAAGGTCATTTTTCCGGCGCGCAGCAAAAATGCGCCGCGTAATGCGTCTATGCCGGTATTTTTCAATGCTTCCCAGTGCTGAATCGTGGCGGCCAGCAAGGCTTCGGCCTCTGCCGTTTCGGCAGGGGTTAAATCGGCATCGGGTTCGACCGGCTGAGTTAACGGAATATTGCACAGCACTTTCGGCAAAATCAGTTCGTATTCCGGCGCAATCCGCCGGCCGGTCGCTAAGTAATGCAACAAACAACAGGCACGGGCCGGTTGCACGACAGTGTTTTCATTTACAAGCGCGAGCGATTGAAAAAATTGCGGTAAGAACGGATGCAATAAAACCAAGCCGGCGTTATCGATATAAAAGCCTTGCGTCGCTTCGGCAGCGTGTTTAATCGGATTCTCCGGGCCCTCGGCGAGGACGATTTCATTCCTGTTGCCGTTGCTGTCCAACCACAGACGAGACCACTGCGACTGCTCGTCGCCAACATCGCGCTTATGATCGGTTTTTGCTTTCGAAGCCGTTGTATCAGTCGATGGCGGCGGTACGTCGAAACCATCGGCATTGCTGATTGCAGGCCAACGGCTTGCTAAAAACCGGGTAAGGACGGCCGTTTTTTTTGGCGGTTCCGGAAGTTGGCGCCAAACGGCGCGAACGATGTCGAGCTCATTATCCGAATAGGATCGGCCGGCCGCTATCGAGGCAAAAAGGGTTTCCCACAGTTGCGAACGGAAGGCTTTGCTGATTGCAGCCGGTAGTCCCGCGCCATGCACCTGCGACAGGATAGAGGCTACTGCATGATTCCGAGCGGGGGTCAGGCGATCTAACAATTCGGCCAAAAAGGCCTCGGTAAATTGTAATACCAGCCGTCTTCTGGCGCTTGCCGAAGCCAGGCTAGCCAGCGTGGCGCTGAATATTCGATTTGACGGCTGCTCTTCCCAAAAATTCAGCAGCAGATGTTCCAAATGTTCGCCGGGCGCGAGCCGGACGGTCCAAGGTAACATACCTGTGCTTAAAAAATACGCGAGACATTGATCGAGATGCAGCGCAGGCGATTGTTGCCGGATAGTGCTTGCGACCTGCGGCGGACTCCGGGGCTGTAGCGGGCGCGGCGCAGGCAGGGCTTGTTCCAAGGCTTGCCCGACTTGCGCCGCTAACTGATCTTCCAAGCGTTCGAGGTCGACGCTGCCGGCGTCGAGTTCAAGGCTATCCACCACCCAGTATTCGGCGTCGGGAACATATTTGTCCAGGCTGCGTTCAAGCATCCGCACCCCATCTCCGTTGCACCACTGGGCCAAGCGGCGTTGAAGGGCCAAGGCATCGGATTCTGGGCCGTTAAATTCCACTTGCCAATGCTGCGCGCGGATCAGGTGCGTCATAAAAGAATCGAAATTTGGTTGGAACTGAAACAACCTTTATCGGTGATCGCCGTCAGGCGAATCGAACTCTCCACGACTTGCCAATTAACGGTAATCGATTCGCCCTCGTAAAACGGTTCCGCCGTCGGCGCCGAGAAATCCCAGACCCATGCGGCGATGCCGGTTCTCGGCATGTCGTCGGCAATGGTGAAAATCTGAAAGTTTTGATTGGTAAAGTTCGGTTTGACGTCGAAACCGCTACACGCTTTGACAAAAGGTGTTTGATCGCATTGATTGCGCTCGTTGGGGTCGAACGCGGGAACGCGGATTTGTCGGTTATCCTGATCCAAGTTAGTGAAAATTACCCCGTCGAAGGCATTTTCCAAGCCAAAGCCATCATTCCCGTACCGAACTGCAAAATTACCCGTGGTACCGGATTTGCTAAAACCGAAATCGAACGCAAAGCTGAAGCTATCGCCCTCGAAATGTTCGATCATCAAAACCCCGAACGGATCGGTGTCGGCCGGTGCGTAAGTGATGCTCAAGCGTTCGAACGCTTCGCCCAAGACAGCATTGAGTTTCGCGTTGAGTTCCCGGATAACCTTGGCAAATGCCGTTTGAAAATCGTTATTGAGATCATCGGCCGGCATTTGCAGCAGCTCCGCCGTATCGCTTAAATCGAATTCCTTGTCGTTAAAATTGAACCTGATCGCCGTGGTTTGTTTGTAGCTGCCGAATCTTCCGCCCGATGGCTGCAACCAGAGCCGATAGGCGCTGCGCCGCGATTGGCCGTCATTCGGCAAATCGCAAGGAGGGGGACAGGTATGCGTGAGGGTGGTTTCGAAGACGCACTGCATCTGATCGACCACACGAATCACGACGTCCGCGCCGCTGGCCGCCGGCGCCGAAGTAAAGCTGTCTCCGTCCACTACGGATTCGTTGACCGTATAAGGCGGCGTGCCGCCGGTAATCGGCACCACGGCGACGTATTGCGAACGATCTTCCGTGCAGGTAAAAGTCGGTTCGCCGATACCGATCGGCTGCGGTATCGTCAATGTCTGCGCCGAAGACAGGGAATCGTCGGCGTCCTGGATAATCAAGGTATGTTCACCCGGCGCCAACATGACGGGATTCGCCAAATCCTGGAAAGCCTGATCGTCGATTTTGATACGGTAAGGCGGCAAACCTTGTTCGGCGTTTATGCTCACCGGAGCCGACGGCCCGTCTTCGCCGGAAGCGGTACAAGCGACCGTGAAGGTAAAGGTCGGCGGCGGTTTCGGCAATACGAATTGAATCGGCGTGCAACTTCCGCAATATAAATACGGCAGATAAAAATCGGCGATCACGGTGCCGTCGGCAAAACCGTTTACCGTCGCGGCTATGATCTGGTCGGCCGGGGACAGGAATTCGAAGCCGCCGGGAAAAATCGGCACCGTCGGAATTAATGTCGATAAGCCGTCGATGACGATTTGCAAATCGGGGTTGGTGACGGTCGGCTGCTGAATTTGCAGGCGTCTGATGGCGTCGATTAAGGCCGGATTGATCGTGGCCGTATCCGTTGCTCTGATACCGGCCGTCGCCGTGTCGGCGGCTCCGGCCGTGATCGTTTCTCTTATACCTATTGTTGCGTTTGTAACGCCAACCGTATCCGTTGCTCTTATACCAGCGCTAACCGCGCCGGTGGTTCCGGCCGCCGCCACGGCGGGATTAATACGCGCATTCGCGGTCGCCTGGGGATTTAGTGCCGGGGTTTCCGCAGCGGGGCTAACGGAGGCATTTGTCGTGCGGGCAAGTGTTGCGGGGTTGACGCTTGGGTTTGCTGCGGTTCGGGGGCCGGCCGCCGAGGCCGCTAGGGTGCTGCCGGCAGCTGCATTAGCCAGTGCGGCCGTATTGATATTGGCACCGGATGCCGCCGGCTGGTTGGCGGCAGCGCCGGCCGCCAGCGAGTCTCGCAACAGCGAGGCGCTTAGATTCAATGTCGGCCTGACCGCTGCGGCGCTGGCATCCGTCGCGGGGTTAACCGCCGGTGATGCCGCGTTAACGCCGGCGGTATCACCGGCTCTAGGGTTTGCCGGCTGGCTCGCGGAGGCAGCGGCGGCCATATTGATAAAGTTTACATCGACCGGTCTGAACACAAAGTCGGTCAAATTGGCGTTATTCGCATGTTCAGGCAAAATAGCGCGGACCGCAAACGGGTCGATGGCCGGCGTCGCGGCGGCAAAACCGGCGGAAGCGCTTAAACCGGAAGCGGCCGGCGGGTCTTGATGGTAAACGATAATGAAGGTGCCGCCGAAAGGGACGCCGGCTTTATGTTGTATGCCGGGATGGTCGACTAGAAAGTGACTTAAGAACTGCTTTTTTTTCAGATGCTTGACTCGCTCGCCAAAATCCTTATGAACGGCTCGCAAGGCGTCGAGTTGAGTGTTTTTGAGCAGGTCTTCCAACCGGTCGTCAATCTCTTCCCAATTCAATAACTGGCTATTGCCTTCGAGATTGGCGACGCCTTGTTCGCGTTTGGTCTCGATGGCGACAACGACGATTAACAAATTCCGGTAACGGTTCTCGATATCGGCGAAATTCGCGCCGGAAAGCGTGTCCGGCAGCGCCTCGCCCAGCTTGAGCAAATAAAAGAAGCTGTAGTAAATCAAGTTATCGCCGGGCGGGAAGATATTGATCCAACTGGCCATCAAATTGGCGTCGATATCAGGCACGGTGCCGCCTTGTTGGGTGATGTAATCCTCGAATAGCCGGCCCAGCGTTTGCGGTTGCACCAAAAATCCGGGTTGATATTGGTTGATAAGCGCGAACTGCGACGGGACCGGCGTGGTGACCGGAGAACCAGACTGGGCAGGCAAATGATAAAAATAGGTCAACGCCTTGACCAAGGCGCCGAGCAATTGCGCGCGGCTAAGGTCGTAGGCGGCTTCCAAATCTTGAAAGCGGCAGTCCTCCTTGCTTAAATCGGTCGCTATGCTTTCATCGAAGACGCCGCTTCTCAACGCAATCACGCCGATAGGCAAGCGATATTGGCTCTTCAACGATAACAAGGTGTTGAGCACGGTCTGATAATTTTTGCCTAAATGCCCTTCGATGCGCAGAAAATTATACGGCTCCAGATCGTAGGCTAAAGGTTTGCTAACAAACGCCGGTGCCGGCGGCACGTATTCGTCGGCACGGTAACCGAGATTTTGCCCGGCTTTGAAAAGACGGCTTTTTTCCGGATGCCAGAGTTCGTAAAGCGGCGGGCTGCCGGTTTGCCGGTAATAATAAGGGATGGCTTTATCCGATAGCGCGGCCGTTCCCAGTTTGGACGGCGTCGCCCGAATTTGGGTATCGATAAGCTGATTTTGCATCGGCGGCAAGGCTGGCGTATCGGTAAATTGGCGGATCATCTCGACCAAACGCCGAAACAGGATCACCGTATCGCGGGTGCGTTGTTCACAATCGCCGACGGCCGGGGAGGCCAGAAAGCGATGGCGGTAGGTACTGTTTTCGAGCTGGGTGCTCGACGATAGTAAACCGAGCAGCAAATGCCGCGGAAATAAACCTTCGGCCGGGCAGCAGGCGCACATTAGACCCAAGGCTTGTTCGCGAAAGTCGTCGTAAGCGCGAATCAAATCGTCGAAAAAATCGTAGTAATAAGGCAGGAAGCGAACTTGGTTCGTAGTGGCCGGTGCGTTATCCAGAAAGCCGAAGCGGGTCATGAAATCGGAGAACGGATCGCCGGGGTAGCTCGCTTGCAAAATAGGTTTAAACGCCTGATAAGCCGCAGTCAACGCCGTCGCCAGCGCCGTCGCCAGATCGCCGGCGCCAAACACTTTTAAAAACGCGGCCAATACTTGATTAGAGGTGATCGGCTGGCTGTTTGTTACGTCGAAACGCGGCAAGCGTAGATCCGGCAGATTCAGTTGCGCCGCGAGCGATGCTTCCAAGCCGGCGCCGCTCGACTCCGATTCGGTATCGGCGGCGGCAATAATTGCGTCGAGATCTTGTTTACGGATTAGCAAACGCCGAACTTGAACCGCGACGCCGGCGCCCTTATCGTCGCAATTATTGGGACTGCAATTGCGTAAGGCCGATTTTTTCAATTCCAAAAACAGCAGCACGGCCTTGTCGTCGAGAAAACCGGCCGGGCCGGTTAAGGGCGTGGTTTCGGCTTCACCGGCCGGAAACAACTCCCACAGCGGATAAGGGTCGCCGCTTGCGGCGTCGATGAAAGCCGGATAGGCAATGTCGTCGGGTAGCACATAATCCCGGTAGGCGACCAAGTCGACGTCATCCGGCTCGATAATCAAATAACCTTCCGACGTAATGCCGCAACCCTTGCCGAGATGGATCTTGGTAGGAGCCGCCGGGTTGTCCAAGGCGATATCCAAGCCGCAGACGATGCCGATCCCGACTAAATTGGCGCGGGTCAGGCGTTCCTGTTCGTCGAGGTAATCGAAGATTTGGTTTAGATGGGCGTTGGTCAGGACTTGGTTGGCTTCGAAAACCGGAAAATTATTTTGCTTTGCTTGCATGGTTGTCACCGTTATCAAAGGGTGTCGGACGGTTGACGGGCGGCATGCAGCGAACCGAGCGCGGTACTGCCTAGCCGTACCGGATTGGCATCGCTGCCGTCGTCGCAATCATGTAGGGTTGCCGCGGGATAAGTGTTGCGAAGTTCGGCCAGACCGATCACGACCCGCCACAATCGGTACGAAACTTCCAGGTAGCGGGTATATCGGGTATCGAGCAAGGTTTGCAGCATCTGGCTGGTGCCGGCTTGGAACAACAGGTCGGCGCAGAACGTCGGCGCGGCGCCGCCGGCTTCCGGCACGATGACCTCGGCCGGTTGGAACGGCGCAAGATCGTCCAAGTCGCGGCCTTGCCGGACGTTGGTTTGCAGCCAACGGAAGAAGTTGTCGCCGTAGGCGGCAAGAATTTCCCCGCTGCAAGCGCATAAATCGGCAGCGGACGGCTCAGCCAGATGGGCCGCGAGCATGGCGGAGAGCTGTTCCGGCAAGCGTTCTTCCGTCCAGTCGATTTTGGCGTCCGCCGCCAGCCATAGGCGCCAGATATCTTCGAAACGTTCGAATTGCCAGCCTGCGCCGACGATTTGCCGGAAATACTCGATCAGCAGCGCGGTTGCGCCTTGCCAGGATGCGGCATCGAAGGCGATGGCGCAGTCCAGGCCATCGTCGTTCAGCGGAGCGAACAATGTTTCCAATTCGGTTTTAAGCGTGTCCGCAGTGTATTGCTTCAAAGTCTTGTCTTCATACCAAACGCCGAACGCGGCGCTGAAGCGTCGGTACAGTGCAATGGCGCAAGCGCAGGCTTGTTCTTGCGTAGGCCGGGTGTCGTCTGTTAGTTGGGTATGAAGCAGCAGCCAATCGGCGAGCTCGGTGACGATAGGGTCGCAGTCGTTGGCGATAAAGCCGTCGTTGCCGACCCAGCAAATTTTCGCCAGCAAATGCGCCGGTATTTCTTTCCGTACGGTGCGGTCGGCGAAGCCGCGCATTTCCAGATTGTCGTTGTAAGGCGCCGTCCAGCCCGGCATCACCCAGGTCATGCGAAACGAATAAGGGTCTTCGTCGCCGCATAAACGGCAATCGCCGTCCGGGCAAACCGGATAAAGCGCGTCTCCGGGGAATTTGGGACGCAACAGCAAATGTTCGACGACGATGGCGCGTTCGTTCGCGGCCCATCTTAATAATTCGTTTTGTAAGTCGACGGCCTCGCTTTTCGCGAGCAAGGCGCTTTGCCCTAGCAGCGTGCCGTCGCTCTCTTTGGCGGTCAGCCGGTATTTGTCCGCCGAGGCATCGACGGAATAAGACGCCGGACGGCTGAACGCGGTCAACAGGCGGTGGTAGGCCGATTGCTCGGCCAATTCGGCATCGGCCGCGGTAATGGCTATGCTGCCGGAAAACCAGCTTGTTTGCTGCCGGTCGTGCAATTCATACGCGACTGAATACGGGCCGCCGTCAGGCCCGGTTACCGTCCAATCAAACCGTAAGTCCGGAAAGCCGAGTAGCAAACTGATGCGTTTTTTGACGCCGGACTGATTGTCTTGGCTTAGCGGCAGCGCGTAATCGAATGCTTTGCCGCGGTCGTGGCTGATGGCGGGGTAAGCGCTTAAAAAGGCGATTTTGTCCGCGATTAGCCGGTCCTGGGCTTTGGCCGGCCCTTGAAACTGCGTCAGCATCAAGGCGTATTCCTTGAATTGTTCGCCGAAGCGTGCCATCACGTGGTCGAGAAAACGGTTGCGCCGTTCGTAAAATTCGGCCCGGGTTTCCGTCATCGCTTGCAGTTCGGTTAAGCCTAAACCTTGGATCAGATCGGAATAGGCGCTGATGACGGTGTCGTCAAACAATTTGACGAAATAAGTGCGGGTTAGCGCTGCGCTCAGCGAGAACAGGTCGGCCGCGTGGGCGATTTGCGCCAGCGCATTGGCAAGTATTTGTTCGTAAACCAGTAAATAAGCTTTCAACTGCCTCGCCTGCGCTTGGCGTAAGGCCGGTGTTTGCGGCGGCAAACCCTCCGGGCCGATGCCGTAAGCGGGCGGAAAGCCGTGTTGCAGCGGGAAATACGCTTCCGGATCGAGAAATCGGCCGGACGGAATCGGCAAGTCCTTATCGGCGTTGTTTTTAATCTTCGGCCGTTCCCGCTCGCCGCGCAGCTGGATCAGCGTGTCGTAGGCTTCGTCCGGGCGAGGTAGGAAGGGCAGGCCGTTCTTGAAAAACAGGAAGCGGGACAAATGCCGGTGCAGACGAGGCTGGTGCAGCGGGGAAACGAACAACAGCCAGGCCGCGCTGATTTTGTCGGCGGCGAACACCGGGGTGCCGTCGCCGGTCCAGGTCGGATCGGCGGCGCCTTTGACGATTTGGCCTTCTTGGTCGTATTTGCTCAGCAACAGGTTGTTGACGGCGACGATGCCGTCGATGTCCATCAGGCTGTTGACCAAATCGGACACGCGCAGCACGCTTTTCAGTGCCGACGCGTCAAGGTCCGCGGCCTTCAAAAAGCCGTTGTCCAGCTCCGGGCCGTCGAAAATCTCCTCGACCGGCCGATTTTCAGCCAGTAATTCTTGCAGGCTATAAAACGGCACCGGTGGATTCAGGTATTGTTCGGTGCGTAGCCAAATTTCCGCTTGCACTCTTTCGATGTCGGCATCCGGTGCGACTTCGACATCGGCGCAGACGCTTACGTCTTCGATACCGACTAATTGGATGCGGCAATAATCTTCGTCCAGGTTGCGCCGTTGCCGCAGCGTTTTTTTGGCGCTTGCAATTCCGTCCAGAGTGAGCTTCAGTTTTTCGCGGTAGCGGCGGATAAACCCGGCGGCCGTGGCGTCTTCGAATAACCCGCGCATGGCGTCGGCGCTGATCCGGCTTTTCGCCGTCATGTCGCCGAACAGCCGCAGCGAGGCCGGTTCGATGACGATCTTTTCCAGGCCCGGTTGCAGTTCCAGTTCGAAACGCAAGTACCAAACCTGCCGCCAATGGTCGCGCAGGTATTGGTCCTTGGCATCGTCATCCAGGCCGGCGTCGCTGAGTACGTCGTAGCCTTTGGCGGCGCCGATGCCGACCTTGATGCCGAACGAAGCCCCGTTTTGTTGTGCGAAAGCGTCGTCGGCGTTCAGAAACAGTTGCCATTGTGCCGGGTTGACCAAGCCCCATTCCGGGAAACGCAATTCCAGCAGTGTGGCGTGGGGACGGCCTTCGCTGTCGAACACGCTGTAGCGATGTTGGATCGTGCGGTCGTTCAAATCGCCGAGCCGGGGATCGGATTCCAGTTCCAGCAGCACGTCGTATAAGCCTTGCGGAGCAACGGTAGCGGTTTGGTTGACAGTCGTCGGCAGTTGATAGCCGACGTTCAATCGGCCTTTGTCGCACCAGGCGTAATAGCCGGCGTCGCAGGCGCATTCCCGGCAGAACACCCAGGCGTTGCGCACGGGTTCCAGGTCGATTAGCAGCCGGCGGAAATCGTCCGGAGTCAAGGGGTTGACGGTCAGGATGTCGCGGGCGGTGAAAAAGGTTTGGTTGGGATAGGGCTGTTCGGGGTCGGCGGAGGGTGTGGCCGGCATCAACAAGTCGGCGATGTCCCAACCGTTGCGGTAGGCCAGATCGGTTATCGCATAACACAGGCTTTCGTGGATGGTGATGCCGGGATCGTGCGTGTTGTAATCGGTCCATAAGGCGCCCGCCATCTGGGCGATGAAGCCGATGCCTTCCCGCCGCAAGCGGTAATAATCTTCGGCGGGCTTCAGTTCCGGGTTCTTGGCTATGCTGTCGGGTATCTTGTTCATGAGGATTCGCACCGACAAGTGGACCCGGACGCGCTTGTCTGGGTGGGGTTTATGACTTCAATGCCGTGCTGGCGGGCGGAAACCAGCAGCGACACGGCCTTGGAACCGGCGATTTCGGTTTGGTCCGGGTTGGTGACGGCAGTGACGATGCCGTTTTCGTTTAATGTCTCGTAGCTGTGCGACAGTTTGAAATCGGTAACGTAATCGACATAGGGCTGCTCTTCAACGAAATCGATGAGTATCGATTTATAAACCTTGCCGCCGAAACTCGGGTATCCGCCTCCCGGAAACGCCCAGGGCGATAAGAATCGGGTTATGGCTTGGCCAAGCTGGTTTTGGTAATAATTGCTGTCGAAACCGTCGTAAAAATGGACTTTGAACGAGGCGCGGACCTCTTCGAACAACGGGTTTTCGACATGCAGTTTGACGAAACAGGATAAGTGCCGCTGCAAGAAAGCCTTGACATCCGTTAAAACGCCCAGGCTGGTAAAAGGCCGCAAGGGGTCGCGCAAATTATCGGCTTGCCGGCTGGGAATCGTCACGACGGTGACGTGGCCGGGCGCCAGTTCGCGGTAGATGCCGCTGCCCGGTTCGTAATGGGTGTGGTTTAGGCATTTGGTCTGGTAGATTTGCGGGAAGGCTTGCAGCAACAGATGTTCGTAATCCCACAACGCGATCGCGCGGTTTTTGTGCCGCAAGCGTTCGCTGACGCGCGTGTAAAAGGCGGCGGGCTGTTCCGCACCCTGGCCGCCGAAGCCGGGGAACGGCTGGCTGATGCTTTTGACGGCGGCATTGGGCACGTTGAGTTTGCTGATGGTGTTTGCTGCCAATGGGGTGGCCGGAAAGGCCGGATCGTTACCGTGGTCTTCGAAAGTCGCCCTAAGTCCTTGCGCCGCGACCATACGCAAGCGGCAAACCGCGTCGCTGAGTCCGGCGACGGCAGCCCGGAGCCAAAATTGGCCGGACGGAAGCAGCGTGTTATCCGAAGTGGCGGCGGCCGGGATCGCCAACGTGATGATGCCGGAATTCAGCCATTCTCCGGTGCCGTCTTGCACGGCATATTCGTCGAACGGGAGCCATTCGTTTTCGGACAGATAGCTCCAATGCAGATGAGGTTTGGGTTTTTTCGACAAAGGGTTGGCGGTGCCGTCCGTGACCTGGAACAGCAGCGCGAGATTTTGCGCCGGCTTCAAGCCGGAGACGCCGATGTAGCTTTCCGCTTCGTGCGCGAGCGAGAATTTGTCCGGCCGGCTTTTATCGTCGCGGTTGAGATGTTTGAATTGCGGCAGCAAATAAAGGCCGGCATCGAAATAAGCGGATTTCAGCGCGGCCATGTTTTTTAAGTAGCCGTGCTGCTCGGCGTTGCCGAACGGCGTCAAATGAAAAAACCGGCCGCCACGCTGGTCGAAATCGCTTTTTTGGGCGCTGGTTAACGCGAGGGTTTGGCTGGCCACATAACTCAAGGTCAGCTTGCCGAACGACGGCGCCACCGGCGGCGTTGGCTTGTTGTTTGGCGTGACCTTATTGATGGTGTTGGCGATATAGGTGACCAATGCTTGTTCGTATTGGTCCTGGCCGAAACTTTTATTCAGTTTCAAGCGGATGTAACCGTGCCGGGATGCGGAGGTATAAAGTTCCTGATTGCTGAAATCGGCGGCATCGACGAACGGTTTAATCGTATTGCCCGGCAGATCGATCAGGCCGGCGCTGATGTCGAACTGCAAATTGCCGGCTTGCCATTGGCCTTCCTTCAGATAGTCGACGCCCATTTTGACTTGCGTCCCGGCGGGGTAGGGCGACGGCGTGTTTTGCAGCTCGATGCCGACTTTACAGTTAGTCAGCTGTTTTTGAAACGCTTCCCGGGAACCGATGACCAAACTGCTGTTGGCGGCCGGAATCGCACCGAACGGCTGGAACGGTTTGGATGCGTCGACCGGGCCGAAATCGTTGCTTAAGGCCAAGGTCTTCAAGCCGCTGACCTCGACGCTCATGCCGATTTGGGTCAATTTGACGTTTTCCAGCATGCCGTAGATAAAATCGGCATCGGGACGGTGCGCGAGTTTAACCAGCAAGACGGGCAGGCCTGTCGCAAAATGGTAGCCGTGAACCTTGTCCGAATACGCCGTCACCGCGGGTGCGGAGCCGTCGAGTTTGACCACCAAGCTCAAAATACCGGCGCCGGATTTTTTGAATTCCACCGTCGTTGCGCTAAGCCAGCCTTCGGCGCCGGTAAACAGGCAAACCAAATCGTCTTTACGGTCGCCGCTCAAAACGTCGGCGTTGTCCACCGTTAGGCTCAAGGCCACGGTGCGAACGCCTTCGGCCAAGAACAAATAATGCGAAGCGATGGCAAAGCCGAGCTCGGCGACGGGCATATCGATACCAGCCAGAGTGCCCAGTTGGTAAGCCTTGTTGAAAAACGGCTGCCAGGATTGATCGGACGAAGTCAGTTTGGCGCCCAAGCCGTCGTCGGAATCGGCGGCCGCAGCCGCGAACAAGCGCCCGTCGGCAAAAGGCAAGGAATCGTTGGGCGTGTTTTTGTGGCGATACCAATTTTTTAATGCGGCTACTTGGCTTTGGTTGGCGACCAAAGTGGCATCGTTGGCGAAGAACGCATCGACCTTGCCGGCGTCTTTGCCGGCTTTGAACAGTTCGCCGGCCGCTATTTCGAAACTCTCCGCTTGCCGCGCCAATTCGACTAACAGGTGGACGTGGCCGGGTTGCGCCGGTCTTTCCTTGAGCCGGAGAATTTGCCGGTAATAAAAATCAAGATGCCGGCCGGTGAGGGTGTTGGTCTCGGCGCGGACGTAATCGAACAGCCTGAGAAATGCCAGCAACAAGGCGTAGTGCGGTTCGTGATCGTCGCGCTCGGTCAATGTTTGCTGCAACGCGGTGCCGGCTTCGGTCACGCTGCGGGCGTACACTTTTAGGAATTGATCGAATATCCCGGTGAACAGGCTATGGGTAGCGATGTGATTGACGCGTTCGAACAGGCCGGCGCCGCTGCCGTAAACCGAGGCGTCTGGAACAATCGCGGCGGCATGCGCCGGCCAATCGGCGGCGTTGGAAGTGATCCAGTCTTCCGAAAAAGGATAGTGGTAAACGCTTCCGAAAACGCCGGCCTGCTTGCCTAGGATGTTTAGGTCGGGATGCGCGTCGGCAAAATCGGCGTCCGTATCCGGGAAGGCCAAGTGGTAGGCGGCCAGCCGGGTTAAATCTCCCGCCAGTTGACCGCGGATCAGATTGCGCAGGGTTTGTTTCAGACCGATGCCGTCCGGCAGGTCTTGCTTGAGTTGCTCCAATTGTTGAGCGAGCGTGCCGATGGCGCTAAACAGCCAACCGAGCCGGATTTTCAACGCACCGGTTTGGGCGGGGTCGTCGTTGTTGCGGTCGTTGAGGAAATCGAACCAGCTTTTCAACCGGCTTTTGTAATAGGCGATGTCCTGAACGGCGGCAACCGCGAGTTGCGCCGACACGTCGCGGCTAAAAAACGCGCTCCAATCGCCGCCGGCTTGGTTGTCCAGACCGTAAAATTTGAGGTAGCGGGAATAGGCTTCGGCGAACACCAAGGCATGTTCGAGCCTGCGTCCGTCCACCGGCGCGTAGGCGGGATCCAGTTCCGCCGGAAACCGGTCGTCTTGGCGCGTACCTTCCGACGGCAGCTTGAGCGGATCGGTATTTTGCTTGCAGTCGATGGAAATCGCCATAATCAAGTACCGTCAGGCAAGAGGTTGACCGTTGCGGAAAGGTTGATGTCGGTGCCTTCCGCCTTGTAGAACGGGTAGACGAAGTTGAAACGGGAGTTGGTGGTTTTCACTCGGTAAGTGACTTCGATCAGCACCACGCCGTCCCGTTCCCGGCTCTGGTCGAGTTCCACTTTTTCCAGTTTGATGCGCGGCTCGTGGTACAAAATCGCCGATGCTATCTTGTCGGCCATCAGCGTTTTCATCCGGGTATCCAGATCTTCGAACAGCAATTCGTCGAGGTTGCAGCCGTATTGGGGCAGCATTACCCGCTCGCCTTGCCGAGTCGACAGCAACACTTCCAGGCTGGAAGCGATATCGGCTTCCTGCTCCAGCATGGCCATGCGGCCCGTGCCGGCATCGAAAGAAGGCGGGAACGACCAGCCGCGGCCTAAGAAAGCGCTGTCCATATCAGCCTCCGATCAGCACGGTTAGCGCGCCCGGCGGCAACACGGCGCCGCCGCCGGCGGTCAAGTCGGCGATGCGGGCGGCCGGTGCGCCGCCGATCAGCACGCTAGCCGAGCCTTTGGCAATGACGTCGGCACCGCAAGTATCGCCCATGCGGGCAGCGGGCAATCCGCCGATGAGTACGGTCGGCGCGCCCGGCGGCAAAATAGGAGTGGGAACTCCCAGGGTTGCCGGGCTGGCGATCAGGTCGGTTACGCGCGCTGCGGGTAGCATACTAGCCTCCGGTTTAGTTGATTTGAACGATGCCGCCTTTAATGGTGGTATTCGCGCTGCCTTGCAATGTGGCTCTCGCGCCGGAAACTTCGGCGCTGCCGTTACCGGTTGCCTTAAACCCGGCCTGCGCCTTGATTTCGGTGTTCGTGCCTTCCATTGCGATGTCTTTGGCGGCTTTCAGGGTCAAGTCTTTGCTGCTTTCTATGCTGATGCCGCTGTCGTCCATTTTGATTTTGTTGCCGTTTTGGTCTTCCAGGCTGATGCCTTTGTCTTGTTCCGACAGTACCACTTTGTTTCCGCCGGGCGTTTCCAGGGTGATGACTTTGTTTTCGTCGTCGAAGGTTAACTTTAATGCTTCCCGGCTGACGTAACCTTTGCGGTGGTTGTTGTCATTCGGCGGCTCCGGCGCCGGTTTCGCGCTGCTGTGGCACATGCCCAGCACCAAGGGATGGCGCGGGTCGTCGTTCAGGAAGCCGACCACCACTTCGTCGCCGATTTCCGGTCGGAAATAAGTGCCGCGATTCGAGCCGGCATCCAGCGTCACCAAACGGGCCCAAAGCCCTTCGTCCGAGTCGCTGATCAAGGGCAGTCTGACTTTGATGCGGTCTTCGCCGTCGGGATCGTTTTCCAGCACCGTAACGACTCCGATTTGCAGGCCGCTGACGGCGGGTATCAGCCCGGCGGCGGGCAGCGGGCGCAAGTTGTAGGTTTCGGCGAACAGATCCGTGCTCAAGCCGAGCTGCACGTCGGTTTCCCAGTTGCCTTTAGCGAAACTTTGGCGGACGCCGGATACATACAGCTTGCCTTCGAAGCGCTCGCCGATGCCGCCGACCTCGATGACCTGATCCGGCATGACGCCGGCGAAGCCTTGAAACTTGGCGCGGCCGCGCACTTTGGCCAGCCGCTCTTTCAACAGGCGGCCGTCGGCCCAGGCTTTGAGTTCCGGTTCGCCCAATTTGCCGCTGTGCCTTAAACGGTGAGGATCGCCGCCGATCACATCGGCCAAAGCGTCGGGACTCAGATTGCCGTTGCCGGTGGTGGCCGGTTCGGTGGCGTCCGCGCTGACCAGCGCCTGGCCGCCCGGATCCCAGCTTTCCGCTTTCTGGCCTTTGCTTTGCCAGCGCGCGTCGATTTCCGCGTCCAATTCCAACAAGGTCGCGCCGTATTTGACGGTCAGAACCGATGGTCCGGAAACGGCCGGCGGGGCGACGATGATTTTGCCGTCCTCGACTTTAACGACCATGCCGTTGGCCTCGGCCCGGCACAACAGAAAATCCCAATCGCTGGCATCGTATTGCACGACTTCCTTTAATGCCGGTTGAGTGGCGGCGATATCGGTTTGCAGGCCATGAGGACCGATCAGCGCTTCCATGATGTCGCTGTCTTTTTGGTCGGCGAAATACCGGCTGTTGCTGCCGCTGGTCATTTTTACCGCCTCGTCGCGGCATTCGACGATCAGCTGGGCGCCGTTCTTGCGCAGTTTAATGCTGTGCTTGACGATGATGCCTTTGAAGACCGAATCGTTTTGCGAGCGGTAGCCCAATTGGATTTCGATCTTTTTACCGGGGATGAAATATTCGGCGTTGCT
Source organism: Methylomonas sp. MgM2 (assembly GCF_054172045.1). NCBI lineage: Bacteria > Pseudomonadati > Pseudomonadota > Gammaproteobacteria > Methylococcales > Methylococcaceae > Methylomonas > Methylomonas sp. MgM2. The sequence continues at coordinate 149,292 of NZ_JBSYXO010000008.1, forward strand.
GGCGCTGAATGTCGCTTTGCTGGCTTCGCCGTCTTTGAAGCACAGCATCGCGCTCGGAATCCGGTTCAGTTCGCGGGTGACGTCGACCGACAGCAAATGGAATTCGCCCGGAATTTGTGCGCCTTCGATCAGGATCGCCGCCGTGCAAACGTCCGGTGTCGCCGGGGTCGGGATAGTCGATTCGTTAGTCACGGCGCGGAGGAGGTTTGGGCCAACGGCGGGAACACCAACTTGGTGCCGGGCCGCAGCACACGGAAATTGCCCAGCGCGTTGAGTTTGGCGATCTGCAAGTAATGCCGAGGGTCGCCGTAAATCCGGTAACAAAGTAAGGGCAGGGTGTCGCCGGCCTTCACTTGGCGGACATGGGTGAGGTCGGGTGAGCTTTTATCCTCCTCCAGGGCGCGTTTTTTCTCTTCGATGCTGCCTTTAAACTTGACTTTGGCGACGGCGCGGATAGGTTGGCCGTTGGGGCTGAACAGTTTGTAGGTAATGCCGAGTTCGACGGCGCGGCCTTTGAAAATCAAGTTGCCCCAGACCAATTTCAAATGATAGGGCTCATGCGACGAGCCTTGGTAGCCGGTCAACATTTGGCGGAAATGATCGACATCGTCGAACACGCCGTCTTCGTTCGGTTGTCCGTCGATAATGCCGGTGTTGTCGAACAAAAATTCAAACGTCAACTCTTCCGGCATCGTGTACTCGAACTTGGCCTGCGCGTTGCTGGTGCCTTGGCCCTGGCCGTCCGCCGTTTTGACTTTGTATTCCAGCGTATAGGTTTCAGGGTTGATCAACGCTTCGAACTTGTCCTTGGCTTCCGCTTGGCCGCCGTTTTCGGCGTCGGTGGCGGATTCGAAGGCCAGAATCAGCATTTTTTCCAGTTTGCCTGCCATTAGCGCTCCCGTTTGTTCTGCAAGATTTGCAATACCTGTTCGATGCATTCGGCCACGATGGCGTCTTTGCCGCCGTTGTCTTCACCTTCTTGCGCCGCCCCGGCGGTTTTTTTCGCCGTGGCCTGTTCCGGTGCGGCGTTGACGGTGACGCGGATATGCAATTCTTTGATCTCGATGGGCATGGTTATGTCCGGTTTAATGGCTTAATTCGTCCGTCACTGGATAGTGAAATAACGGTACGTCAATTCCAACGTTTCGATGACGACGGCGCTTTCGTTGGCGTTCAGGTCGCTGACCAGCCATTTTTTCGGGATGGCCTGGGCAATTTTCCACGTGCGCAACGGTTCGCTCTTTTCGTTCATCAGAATGATGTTGATGTTGCTAGGCTTGAACGCGCGATTGTTGAAAGCGTCGAGAAACCAGGTCACCACGGCGGAATCGGTCAACATGCCGCGTTTCAACACCAAATCGGCATATTTGGTGCGTACCGGCAGTTTATGTTCGAACCGGTTTTCCCCGCCTTCCTTGAAGCTCTCGTATTCGTATTCGACCGACAGGCCGGACGCCGACTGGAAACGCACGTCGTTGGCATCCTGGCTGACATCGATGAACTCCACTTTGTAGTAGAAGCCCAGCGGCGGGTAGTAGTCGATCGGTTTTGCCTCAGCCATGGTCCGATCCGCTTACACCTTCATTAATTTCAAGCCCTCGTGCGCGACTTCCAGCGATTCGATCGCGGTTTCGTTGGCGTCCGATTTCAGATCCGGAGCCGTCACCTTGACCGGAAAGCAGCGTGTCGCCGACCAAGCGGCCACCGGTTCGTGTTTTTCGTTGAGCAGCCGGATGATCAAGTCGCGCCGGCCGTTGACGCGGTCGTTGGCGACGTCTTCCAACCAGGTGTTGAAGTCGAAATCGCCCTCGAACTTGCCGCGCTTGAGGGTGATGTTGTTGTTCTTGACCATGCCCGGCATGGCGATTTTGTTGAAGTCTTTGCTGTCGCTGTGCCGGTATTCGATTTTCTCCCGTTCCATCACCAGGCCGGTGACTTCGGTGAAACTGATTTTGGCGCCGCCCCAGTCGACTTGAAAATGGAAACGCGGAATTGGATATTCTTGTGCCATGATGTGTACTCCGATGTAATGGATATGTGGTCGTCGGCGTCCGGTGTACCGTTAGGATTCCGCCATTTTGTGCGAGAATCGGAGGATGATGAACTCGGCCGGGCGTACGGCCGCCATGCCGATTTCGATAATCATGCGGCCTTCGAGGATGTCCAACGGCGTCATCGTTTTGCCCAAACCCACGGCGACGTAAAACGCGTGCTCCGGCTTGATGCCTTGCAATGCGCCTTGCCGCCAAAGCACGGTCAGGAAATTCTCGATCATCGCCTGCACTTTTACCCAGGTATTGGCATCGTTGGGTTCGAACACGAATTGTTCGGTGGCCTTCTTGACCGACTCCTCCACAAAATTAAAGAAGCGGCGGACGCTGATGTAACGCCATTCGTTGTCGTTGCCTGCCAGTGTCCTGGCTCCGAATACCAGTGTGCCTTTGCCGGTAAAACTGCGGATCGCATTGATGGACTTGCCGCTGTTGACGTCGACGTTGAGGGCCTCTAGTTCGGATGAGGTGAATGTGGCCGCCGGGCCGACGATGCCGGTAATGCTGACGTTGGCCGGGGCTTTCCAGACGCCGCGGGTGCGGTCGACGTAGGCATAAACGCCGGCGATTGCGCCGGACGGCGGGACGGTGGTGCTGGTGCTTTGAATGCCGGCGACCAAGGTCTTATACAGCGGGAATGCCGCCAGTAAACCGTCGTGTTTTTTGGTTTCCAAGGCTTGGGCCATGGCGACGACGCCGGCCAGCCAAGCATTGTTGATTTGATCGAACAGCGTACGCAGCAACGGCAGCACGCTGTCCATACGGGCGGGGTTATTGCTCGCGCTGCCGGGGATGACGTTCGATTCGGCCGGCGCGGCGGCGCCGAAGATGTCGCCCCAATCGGCGGCGCTTGGGGGAACGCCGGTGCTGAATTGCACCGAGTAGGCAGCCCCCGGCGTCAGTTTTGCGGCCAATTCCTTGTCGTAACCGATCAAGGTTGTGTAGACGGCTTTAAGCGTCGAATTAATCAGGCTACTCAATGCCGTTTTGATTTCGGCGTTGCCGACCGAACCGGCGCCGGCGCCGACCAGGACATCGGTTTTTCTGGCAGCTTCGAACAGAAAATCGACTAAAGGCATAAAATTGGCCGCCGTTTTTGAATCGAGATAAGTGCCTTCCAGCGCAGTGAACTGATCCCTTAAGGTTTTAGCGGGTGCGGCCAATGCCGTCGAAGCGGCGGCGATGGTGTCGACATCGGCGATGACCGCCTCGTAGTCGGTAATCAGCGTTTGAATCGCGGCGTCGTCGGTCAGGCTGGCCAAACCGAATTTGGTTGCGCCTTTGAAGATGACATCCTTAAAACCGCGGTAGGTGACGTTTTTCGGGAAATTGATCTGTAGCCAAGGCGAATAGGCCATCCCGTATTTGAGGTCGTTGATGCCGGAGTTGGATCGGAACTCGGTGCCTTTGGTATCGGCTTCCTTGACGTGGAACAGACCTACCCTGTCCATTAGGCTGCTGCATTGACCCAATGCGGCATCGTAGACGTCGTAAAAATCCTTGCCGGTAGTCAACAAAGAGTTGTCCGGGAACACCAGGATGGTCGGTTCGTCGACTTTTTCCAGCGCGTCGATACCTTTGCCGGTACCTTTGCCGGTGAAATCGGCGGCCGTTTTGCCGGCGCTATCGTAGACGCTGGTGGAGACGATATAGCAATCGCCGCCGCCGTTGGCGTAAAACAGGCGCAGGCTGTCGTACATGAAAAAGATATTGGCCATGTCGGCGGCGGCGAAGTTGTTGGCGTCGTCCAATGTCACTTTGCTGATGGACGGCGTTGCGCCGCCGCCGAAGTAGGCTTCGTATTCGGCAATCGAACCGATCTTGGTGGGGATGTTGATCAAATCGCCCGGCTTGATGCTGTCGGCTTTTTGGGTGTAGCCGATAAATGCCGGAATCGCGGTCTCGACCGCGGCAATGGACGGGGGAAACTTGGGAATTTCTTCTATGTAGACACCGGGGGTTTTATAAACTGTTGCCATGTTTTTCACCGTTTAGTTAACAGAGGTTAGACAAAGATTTCCGAGACGAGTCGGACGATTTTCGCGCCGCTTTTTTCCGCCTTTACCCGGTCGATCGAAGGTTTTTTCCGGTTGCCCGCATTGCCGAAATAAGTCATTGGCAACACGGCCGGTTCGGTAAAAGTGATGCTGCCGGTGCGTTGGTTAAGGTATTGCCGTATGGTCGATCGGTTTTTGAAACGGATGTGGAAAACCGGATAATTCAGTTTTGCGCCGCCATCGCTGTCGATGAAGCTGAAATCAGGGTCGCCCTCGGTGATCGCGTTTAGCCGTATCAGTGCGAATAGGTCGTTGGGCATGCCGTCCGACAACAGAATGCCGCGTTCAGGAGCGCCGGATAATCCGGCTGGCGGCGTGATGGCCGGCACATCGTCTTGATGTACGAAAACCGGCATCGCGTCGGCATCGGCATCCAATTGATTTAAATCCGGATTAGGCGGGTCGCTGGTGAGTTGCGACAAGGCGCCGCCCGTTAATACCAAAGATTCGATTCTATCTTCGGCGCCGGGCACCGAGTAGTTGCCCGACAAATACAGGGTTTTGCCGGCACCGCTCCCGCGCGAAGCGCCCGTTGAATTGCTCAATAAAAACACCTTGCTTTTGTATCGGTAATAGCGCAGTTCGGGCTCGTGATACAACTCGACGATTTCTTGAGCCGGTAACGTAAATGCGGTGTAGTTGCTAAATTGATTATTGGCGACCGAAACGGCAAATTCGAACACGGTGTCGGCGGCGATGGTTCTGTCGTCGGGCATGGCAACGATGAAACCCAACGCGGTGTCCTGATAAACGCAATCAAGACCTTGCAGCTTCTCGACGGTGGGTCCGGTGGGTACGACGGACAAGAAGCGACGCCGGTCGTAAGCCAGTAAACGTTGATTTTTTTGGGTTTCATCGGTAATTCGGTCGAACAAGGTCGCGCCGTCGTCCAGCCAGTAATGGTGCAACAGGCGGACGTCGAATAAGGCTTGATATGCGCTACGGGATTTTTCGCTCATGGGACGGCCGCCAGGTCTTTATGGCGAAAATCGCGGACGATCTCGGTGATAAGGCCGCTTTCGCCTTGCGTCGATTTGAATTTCAAATCCAGCGCCCGCAGCATATAGAGGACGAAGGGATATTGTTTGCCGCCCAAGGTGCCCCATAAATGGTTGACTTCCTCCATCGTTGCGGAATACAGCTCGAAAACCAGCCGGAACGAAGCCAGCTGATCCAGTATATTGGCCGGCGCGTTAGTGCTTAAAGATAGCGGATCTACGTTGTCTTGGGTTAAGACGTGATTGAATTGAAAAAACCGTATCGCCCTAGACAGCACCAATAGCGCATTGCCGTAATCGGCGTGGGTGGCGGTGACGAGAAGCTGGAAGTTCAGGAAAACCGGCGGGTTTTCATACACGGCGGTTAAGGTGACGTCGTTGCGGGTGTAGGCCGGCATGTTTTTTAGAGCTTTTTCTTCCTGTATATTGACCACAGAAAGAATAAGCATTTCCCTAGGTACGCCGCCGGATCCTAAGCCTTCGGCTAAGTTGCCCAGCCGTACCGTGTTGTCGGCAGTGCCATAGGCATTGACGAAATGGCGGTTGATTTCGTTTACGGTAATCGTAAGCGCATGAGAAATCATAGTCCCACCCTTTGGACTACATCCAACCGCGCATTGCGCTTACGTCGGGGTAAAACATGCCTGTTAACCGGCATTTCCACGGGGATAAGCATTCGATCATCCTCACGTTTTTGTGATGGGCGCAACAACTCTACAGTCGTCATTGCACCAAGTCAATAGGGGATGATGCTAACGACCTTGGGCGGCAGCATCGTCAAGCTGCACCTGTGTTTAAGCGATGGGAATGTGGTGTTTTCCCAGGCTATCGAGGCCGGCGCCAAGAAATCCACGCCGGTCGAAAATCGGTTAAGGAGGCTATCCGCATGAGTTTGCCGACCGATGCTTTCGGTTGTCTTGCCGCGATCAAGACTATCTTTATGCAATGTCGGCGGTGGTCAGGCAGAGGTATCCTTGCGGTAGCTGCCCAATTTAAATTCTGCGATGTGGACAAGCGATTATGACAACGATAGTCTGGCTTAAGGCCGGCGTACTTTGGGCGGCCATTCTGGTGCTGGCCATTCTGAATGGTCTTCTGAGGGAAAGGGTCCTGATTCCAAGCTTAGGTAGTTTCGCGGGCTTCGTCGCCAGCGGCGCCATCCTTTCCATGTGTATCTTTTTTACGGCATTCGCCGCCGCGCCTTGGTACGGACCGCTGGTTTCTCGTCAATGGTTATGGGTCGGATTGTTTTGGCTGCTGCTGACTTTGATGTTCGAATTCGGCTTCGGACGCTTCGCACAACATAAATCCTGGGTCGAGCTGTTGGAAGCATACTGTTTTCGCGGCGGAAATATTTGGCCTCTAGTGCTGGTCGTTACAGCTCTTGCGCCTTGGCTTGCGGCTAAAGTCCGTGGTTTGATTTGAGCCTCAAGCATAGACGTTCAGTCGCCGAGCCCGACCGCCGAAATCGATTGCGAATGATGCATGGTGCACTCAAACCCTCCACGGTCGCTGGCTAAGGCGTCGCTTAGACTTTTTTCCGGATGCCGAGTTTTTGCATGCGGTAGCGCAGCGTGCTCGGTTTTAAGTTTAGACGTTGCGCCGCGCCGCCGGGGCCTTCGATGACCCAGCGGGTTTGATCGAGAATGGACAGTATGTGTTCCTTGGCGACGGCGTCCAGGCTCGCGTCGTCCGATTGGGTTTGCTCTATGCGGTGATCGGCTGGCGGCAACAGGTCGGCCCCGATTTCCAGTATCGGTCCATCGGCCAATATGACCGCGCGTTCGATGATGTTTTCCAGTTCGCGAATATTGCCGGGCCAATGATAGCGTTGCAGCCTTTGCAACGACTCGGCACCGATGCCGGAAATTTTCTTGCCGAGTATAGGTGTGAATTTCTCGATCAAGAACCGGACCAGCAATGGAATGTCTTCCGACCGCTCGCGTAACGGCGGCGTGGTCAGCGGAAACACATTCAGCCGGTAAAACAGATCTTCTCTGAAATTTTTGTCGGCAACTTCCTGCAGCAGGTTGCGATTGGTGGCGGTGATCAGGCGCACGTCCATTTTGATCGGGGTCTGGCCGCCGATACGTTCGAATTCGCGTTCCTGAATGACCCGCAACAATTTCACCTGAATGTCCGGCGGAATTTCCCCCACCTCATCCAGAAACAGCGTGCCGCCTTCCGCCAATTCGAAGCGGCCGATGCGCTTGTGCGTGGCTCCGGTAAAGGCGCCTTTTTCATGCCCGAACAACTCGCTTTCGATCAAACTCGACGGCAACGCGGCGCAATTGACTTTGATCAAAGGCTTATCCTTGCGCTTGCCGGCGCCATGGATGGCGCGGGCAATCAATTCCTTGCCGGTTCCGGATTCCCCCTGGATTAAAACCGAAGCATCGGTCTGCGCGACTTTTTGCACTTGATTCAATAGCGCGTTCAGCGCCGGGCTGTCGCCGACGATCTCGCCGAAATTATGCGCCGATCTGATTTCTTCCTGTAAATACTGATTTTGCGCCTTCAGGCGGGCCTGTTCGCGTTCCATCAGTACCCGTTCGGTAATGTCGATGAACATGGTGCGGGTATAGTGGCCGCTCGGGTCGGGCCTGGACCACCACTGTATCCAGATCGGCTTGCCGTTGTCCTTGCGGCGCAATTCCAGCACGACGCCGGAGGTGTCGGTGCCTTTGCCGACCGATTCGAAGGCTTCCCTCACTCGGCGCTGCGCTTCCGGCGTATCCGGCACCAGCGAAATGCCCACCATGCCCGGTACTTGCTCCGGCGTGATCCCAAGTATGCGCATCGCGGTCCTATTGGCCCGGATGAAGCGGGATTCGATGTCTTCATGCACATAGGCGATCGGAGCTTCGTCGAACAAGTCGCGGAAGCGCTCTTCGCTCTCATGCAAACGCCGTTCGGCGCGCATGCGGCTCAGTTCCGCCGCGGCTCTGGCGGCGAAAATCCGGAATGTAAACAACAAGCGAGGCTCTTCCGGCATGACGTGTTCGTCGAATACCGCAAGGTGGCCCAGGGTCGAACCGGCGGCGTCGGTCAGCGGCACCCCCAGATAGCTTTCGATGCCGGCTTCCTTCGGAAAGCGGCGCCAGACGCCCGATGGAAAATGGCACAGCCTGCCTTTCAATACCTCTTCGCAGGGGGTATCCGCCAGTTCCCATTCCCGGTTTTCGATGAATCGCCCTTTCATCCAATAGGCCAGCGTGCGCACCCGGGTTTCGTCGCCGGCGAATTCGGCGATGAAGGCATTGGATACGCCGGTGGCAAAAGCCAGATTTTGCACCAAGGAGCGAAAGAAATCCTCCCCGATGGCTTGGGCTGTGCCGGCGACGATGCTGCGGAGCACGGCCAATTCCGATTCGTCGACCGTTGAATAGGCGCCTATATCGCCGGGCGGTAGTTGCGGCATACGTGTTCTCGCTTGCAAAACCCGGACGGTATCTTATCCGCTCCCCGGCATAAAGCCAATCCGCACTATGCCGCCACCAATATTAGCGGCCGCCACCATTTTTCGTGGGCGCACACAGCTCCTATAACAGCGGTTCCTTAGGGCGATAGGTTCTTAACAATATGAAAATAAATGAGTATTCGTATTTTAAGGCGGTTGGCACGGCGATTGCCATGTCCCGTTTGTCGTGCTTCGATCCCTCCGGGCATTGATGACTGCCGACAACCTTATCTATCAATTCCAATTTGGAGAACTCATATGAAAAACCTAAACACTGTCGTCACATCCGCTTTGGCATCCGTCATCGCCTTGGGCGCCTTGGGTATGCAAACTAACGCTTTTGCCGACGACAAGCCGGAAATGGAGAAATGTTACGGAGTCGCCAGGGCCGGCATGAACGATTGCAAGACCCAATCCAACGCCTGCGCCGGCCATTCCATGACCGACGGTCAAGCGGATGCGTTCATCGCATTGCCTAAAGGCACTTGCGATCGTATCGTCGGCGGCAGCACCGTAGCGCCTGTCGGCAACTAAGTGACGGCCATGACGCTTATCAAGCAAGCGTTGAATGTAGCGGCATCGATTCCGGCGTTAGCCGGAATCGGGCTACGCTCTCCGCATATTCCGGAAGTGCTGGAGCGGCGGCCCGGCGCGGGATGGTTCGAGGTGCACAGCGAAAATTATTTGGGCTCGGGCGGCGCTCCGTTACGCCAATTGGAACGCATTCGGGCCGACTACCCGATCAGCCTGCACGGAGTCGGCCTGTCGTTGGGTTCGGTCGACGATTTGAACCGGCAGCATTTGAGCCGGTTGAAAGGTTTGATCGACCGCATTCAGCCCGGCCTGGTGTCCGAGCATTTGTGTTGGAGTTCCTTCGGCGGCACCTATTTGAACGATCTGTTGCCGCTGCCGTACACCGAGCAGACTCTGAATCACCTGGTTACGCGCATCATCGATACGCAGACATTTTTGGGCAGACGCATCCTGCTGGAGAATCCGTCGACCTATCTGGAATACACCTTTTCTACCTACTCGGAAAGCGCGTTTATGGCGGAACTGGCGCGGCGAACCGGCTGCGGCGTTTTGTTGGATATCAACAACGTTTATGTTTCTTGCGTCAACCACGGCTGGGATGCCGATGCCTATTTGGGCGAAATCGCGCCGGAATCGGTCGGTGAAATCCATCTGGCCGGCCATTCCGTCAACCGCGCGGGCGGCAAGGAAATCCTGATCGACACCCATAACGCACCGGTCTGCGCCGAGGTCTGGGAATTGTACAGGACGGCTTTGCAACGCTTCGGGCCCCGGCCGACGCTGATCGAATGGGACGCCGACCTACCGTGTTTGGACAATTTGTTGGCCGAGGCCGGGCAAGCCGACGCTGTTCTAGAGAGGGCTTATGCACAGGCTGCATGACATTCAGCGCGAATTTTGCCGTTCGCTGCTTTCCGGCCAAGCGGCCGTCTCCTGCGGCATTCGCCGCAACGGAGTCGAGCCGGAACAACGCCTGGCGATTTACCGCAATAACACCGAAGCCGGATTGGCCGAAGCCTTGCGGAATGTCTATCCGGTGCTGGACAAACTGGTCGGCGACGCTTTCTTTCGCGCGCTGGCACGCGATTTTATCCGGGCCAAGCCGCCGCGGTCGCCGGTTTTATCGGCATACGGCGGCGATTTGCCCGAATTCTTGGCGTCCTATCCCGGCTTGGGCGCGCTGCCTTATCTGCCCGACGTCGCACGATTGGAATGGGCCTGGCACGAGGCCTATCACGCAGCCGACGGCAAAAGTCTGGACCCGGCCGCGCTGGCGCGCCTGGACAGTGCGGCCTATGACAGCCTGGGGTTCGAATTGCATCCGTCGGCCCGCTTGCTTGCTTCCGACTTCCCGATCGCCCGTATTTGGCAGGCCAACCAAAAGCCTGGCGACCACGATACGATCCGGCTGGATGAAGGCGGCTGCCGGCTGTTGGTGTTCAGGCCAGACCGGCAAATCCGGATGTGGCCGTTGGACGGCGCCGATTACCGGTTTCTCGAAGCCTTGGCTCGGAGGCAAACCCTGGTCGCGGCTACCGCGCAGGCGTTAGCGTATCAGTCGGATTTCGACCTGCAATCGGCGTTACTGCGCTGGTTGGCGGCGGGCTTGCTGACCGGTTTTTTTATCGACGCGCAAATGCGGCAGCCAAGCGCATCCCTAACGAAGGAGTCGTAAAAAATGAACGTTCATAACATTTACGGTTTTTCCGGGCCCGACAAAAGGGCGAAGGCGTATTTTTTCAAGCTGGAACATTTTCTGGATACGCTGGCTCCCTTGGGTGACCTGGCGCTGCGCTGTTGGGTGGCTTACGCGTTTTGGGTGTCCGGGCTGACCAAAATCCGCACTTGGGACAGTACCTTGTATTTGTTCGAATACGAGTACAAAGTGCTGTTGCTGCCGCCCGATCTGGCCGCCGTGCTCGGTACCGGCGTAGAACTGTTGGGGCCGGTGTTTCTAGCTCTGGGGTTTTTTGGGCGCGCGGCCGCGGCGGTACTGTTTTTATTCAACATCGTCGCGCTGATTTCCTACCCGGACCTGGGTCCCGCCGGCATCGAGCAGCATCAGGTATGGGGCCTGATGTTGCTGGTTTGTCTGTTGCACGGGCCGGGGCGTTATTCGGCCGACGCCTGGATTAAACGGCGATTTTTTAATTATGGTGGCTAAGAAGCGCCGCCGGTTTGCTGAGTTGCGGTCCCGCGCCGGCCGGGCCGATTTTTCTGTGAACGCGCTTACGGTTTTTTCTGCAAACCGAGGACGGGAAAACTGAGTTGTCGCTGGTAGCGGCGCAAACGGCATGCTTGTTTTGAATTATGACGAGGCTCGCGTGTCCAGCGGTAAGGAAGCACCGGGCCATGGCGCTAAGTTTTCGCAAAACCCAGTGCGCCGCCGGTCAGCTAATCCGGGAGGTGTAAGTTTATGTCTAGACCTCAATTCATCCGCTTCGGGCGGGCGCTATGCGGCGATTTGGCTCAGGCCGAGCGCCGCGAGTGGTGGTTAAGCAACGGCCTGGGAGGCTACGCCGCCGGCACAATCGCCGGTACCTTGACCCGGCGCTATCACGGCTTGCTGATCGCGCCGCTGCAGCCGCCGCTGGGGCGGGTGTTGGTGTTCACCAAGGCGGACGCCTGGCTGGAAGCGGATGGTAGCGTCTGGCCTTTGTGCAGCAACCGCTGGCCGGATCAAATCGTCGAGCCGCAAGGGTATCGGCATATCGAAGCCTTTTGGCTGGACGGGCGCATGCCGGTCTGGCAATACGCCTTCGGTAATTTGAAACTGGAAATGCGGATCTGGCTGGAGCCAGGATCCAACACGGTTTATCTGGCCTACAAACCGGACTTTCCGAGCCGGGAAACAGGCCCGCTCCAATTGCGCGTCAAACTGCTGGTCAATGCCCGCGACCACCACGGCAATACCCGGCGAGAAAATTTCAATCCTATCGTAGAGCCGAGCGGCATCGACGGCCTGAGCGTCCGCCACGCGTCCGATGCCGGCATGCCGTCTTATCGTTTGAGTTTCAAGGCCTGCGGCGGCAGTTTTTCCGCTGCGCGCGACTGGTATAACAACTTCGAGCTGCCGATCGAGGCCGAACGCGGCCTGGATAACCATGACCATCATTTGTGCGTGGGCGAATGCAGGCTGACGCTGCTTAACGGCGTATGGAACGGATTATGCGCCAGTTTGCATGGCGACGCGTCGCCGAACATCGAATCAGCGTTTCTGCGGTTTCGGGCTAAAGACGAACAGGTTTTGGCTCGCGCCTGCGCTCCGGCCTGCGGAATGAGTGCCGCGCCGGACTGGATACGGCAATTGCTGTTAGCGGCCGATAGTTTCCTGTTCGTCCGTGCCGACGAGGGTCAAGATCACGGCGAATCGGTGATCGCCGGCTTCCCCTGGTTCGGCGACTGGGGGCGCGACAGCATGATCGCCTTACCGGGCCTGACATTGGCGACCGGGCGCTACGACAGCGCTCGGCGGATTTTGCTGACGTTTGCCCGCTATGTCGATCGCGGCATGCTGCCCAATCTGTTTCCGGGAGCGGGCCGGCGGCCGGAATACAACAGCGCCGACGCTGCGCTATGGTATATCGAGGCTTGGCGCGCCTATGTCGAAGCGAGCGGCGACTGGACTGAATTGCGCCGGCATTTTCCGATTTTGGAAGACATCGTCCGCTGTCACCGAAACGGCACCCGGCACGGCATCGGAATGGACCCGCGGGACGGCTTGCTGAAGGCCGGCGAACCCGGCGTGCAGTTGACCTGGATGGATGCCAAGGTCGGCGACTGGGTGGTGACGCCGCGCATCGGTAAGCCGGTGGAGATTAACGCGCTGTGGTACAACGCGCTGGAAACCATGGCCGGCTTTGCCGAGCGCTTGGCGCGGCCGGCCGAACAGTACCGGCAGCAGACCTTCGTCACCCGCGAGGGTTTTCAACGTTTCCTCATATCTTCAGATTCCGCGCCGGTCGAAGGCGCATTGTTCGACGTGGTGGACGGCCCCAACGGCAACGACGCCGCGCTACGGCCAAACCAGTTGCTTGCCGTCAGCCTGCCGTTCAGTCCGCTATCGGCCGAAGGCAGGCTAGCCGTGGTAGGGAAGTGCGGACAAATGCTGCTGACTTCCTACGGTCTGCGTTCGCTGGCGGCCACTCATCCCGAATATGCGCCCGCTTACCGGGGCGATGTGCGAGCGCGCGACGGCGCTTACCACCAAGGTACGGTATGGGCATGGCTGTTGGGTCATTACGCGTTGGCCGAATACCGCTGCCACCGCGACCTTGGCCGGGCTCTCAGCCGGCTGGAACCGATACGCGAACATCTGTTGGATGCCGGGCTCGGCACGATTAGCGAGATCTTCGACGCCGACCCGCCTCATACCCCGCGCGGCGCGCCGGCTCAGGCCTGGTCGGTCGCTTGCGTGCTGGAAGCCTGGTGGCGCTTGCAGCGGGAGCATTCCAAGCCGGAGGGTACGGCGTCCGGCTTGACTACGTTTAAAAACTGACGGAGGACGGAATCATGAACAAGAAATTGATCCAAACACTGTTATTGTTGACCCTGGCTCACGGCATCGAAGCGAGAGCCGTCGATTTGGCCGATCATACCTATGCCAACTATGTCGACAAGAAGGGCGAAATTAGCTTACCGGCCGGTTTCAGGCAGCACTGGACGCACCTAGGCTCGTGGGTGGTGGCGAAGGTTGACGCTCCGGGCTACGGCTTTCACGATGTTTACACGCAAGCGCAGGCGGTCGAAGCCTTCAAGCGTAGCGGGCGTTTTCCGGACGGAACGGTATTGGTGAAGGAAATTCGCGGCCTGTCTTCGGCCGAAATGACCACAGGCCCCGCGACCTGGGCGGCCGATCCCAAGGTTTGGTTCGTCATGGTCAAGGACGACAAAAACCGTTTTGCCGGCAACCGCCACTGGGCCGAAGGCTGGGGCTGGGCCTTGTTTAATGCGGCGGATACGAAAAAAAACGTGTCCACCGGCTTTCGGGATAGTTGCCAGGCTTGTCACGAACCGGCCAGAGCGAGTGACTGGGTGTTCGTGTCGGGTTATCCCAGCCTAGGTCCAAAATGAGGGGGCGGCCATGCCAAACCATAACGCGGAACGGCAGCGCCTGGAAAATCAACGTCCGGGCGCCGAAAACCGGCGAAAAATTGGCTGGAACGATTGGCCGGCAGGTTGCCGTATTCGCCTCGGCCCGGCTCAAATGTAACTGAAGGGCGCTCCCACAGGGATTATTTCCAACCGGTCGCGTCGTTTTTGGATTGGCAATTCCGCTAAATTGATTCCGAAGCTATTCAAATGTTCGCGTATCCCACGCTGCGAAACCTTGGAAACGAAGCGCCAGCGAGTGAAGGTTGAGTAGTCCCAGGAAGCCGTAGCGCCGGGCGGTTT
>NZ_JBSYXO010000088.1:0-2011 GCF_054172045.1 Methylomonas sp. MgM2
TCACGTGGCGGTGTAGGCGCGATTGCTAGCCAGGGATGGCTAGCAATCTTTCCAGCCGGAAGCCGACACTCTCCGGTCGTTTTCCATTCTGCTACAACCTTCCAAATTAAAAATATTCGCTTAACTATGCCGGGTTTTGGAATTAGCTTCAAGACTAAGTTGCTGAAGTGTGTTCAAAAATCTTATTCAGGGACTTCTTAGGCTTTTCTTAGCGCTCTCCCCCTTTATGCGGCCATCTGCCCGTAATTGGCCAATTTTTCGATGTTCTGGATCAGGCAGAACAATTTCCATTGGGCGTTAACCTTGGTTTTGCCGCGCAGACTGAAACGCTTCAGCCCCTTATTGATGGTGAGATTGCCGAACACCGGTTCGACCACCGACATGCGGTGGCTATAGATTTGTTTGCCTTTGGGACTATCCACTCGATGTTTCATCCAATCGGTATAGTTCGGCTGCCGCTGCTTATTAATAATAAAGGAAACTTGGCGGCCATAGCCATTGACTTGTTCTGTGGCTTGAGGGTTTCTCATGCATTTTGACTTTAATTCGCAATCTCGGCAATGCTGTAGCCGGCCTCGGAAGAATATTTTGCGGTTACCATAGCGGTCTTCCTTGGTTTGATCCGCGTGGAGTTGTTTGCCGGCCGGACATTCGCAGCTTAATTCAACGGGATCAAAGTTGAATTCGCTCGCCGGAAAGGTTTTAGAGTACTTCGGTTTCGTTCTGGCTGGCTTGGGGTATTTAATGTTTTGCTCGGCGAATTTGGGGTCTCTTGATCGAAACTGGTTATCCGGAATGAAACCATTGATTTCGTGCTCATGTAGGTATTTCATATTCCTTTCATTGGCAAAGCCGGTATCGGCCGTAATAATTGCGCCGGTCGCGTAAATGTCATCATGAATCTTAAGTTTTTGATAACGGGCTTTGATGCTTTCCAGGATGGGCTTTAAGGTGTGCTGCTCCTGGCCTTCGCCGAAGGCTTGGGCATCGATAATGATTTGGTGTTTTTTATCGACCGCGGCAATCCCGTTATAGCCTTGGATGGTGCCCTTGCTGGTCGTCATCTTGGCGCTGTCGTTATCGGTGATGTTGCTTTTGACTTCGGTTTTACGTTTGCCTTGCCCTAAGCGAGGTTCATGACTGTCGAGGAATTTTTCGATTTTTTCGGCCGCCTGGTTTAAGGTGTCTATCGTTTGT
The DNA here is from genome assembly GCF_054172045.1 of Methylomonas sp. MgM2. NCBI lineage: Bacteria > Pseudomonadati > Pseudomonadota > Gammaproteobacteria > Methylococcales > Methylococcaceae > Methylomonas > Methylomonas sp. MgM2. The sequence continues at coordinate 1,198 of NZ_JBSYXO010000088.1, forward strand.
TGAATCCGCTGGCTGGCGGCTGACTGTTGCTCATCTTGCTGATCGTGTTTTTGATGCTCAGCTAAATGGTGCCGAATCAAGCGTTTCAATTTATCGCGTTTATCCTTCAGTTCTTGATGGGTGCCTGACCAGGTTTTTGCCGCATTCGATGATAGTTTGCAGCCATCAATGGCGAACAGTTCATTACCCAGCAAGCCTTGTTCATGACAGATCAGCAGTACTTGCTCAAACAGGCTTTCGATTTGAGTCGGATAGCCGCTTACGAACGCCGCGATGGTCGTAAAGTGAGGAACGCTATCGCAGGATAAGGCTTTAAACAGTATATTCGTCTCACAACACCATTGAATTTCTCGGCTGGAGGTAATCCCTTTGGAATAGGCGAACAAGATGATCTTTAACAGGATAGCCGGATCATAAGCGGGCCGACCTTGTTCGTCGTTCTTATAGGCTTCGGCAAAGATCGATAAATCCAGACGCTGCGTCACCAGATAATGCAGGGCGTATTCAAAAGTGCCCGGCTGCAGTTGATCTTGGAAATTGATCACAACCATCAGGTTTTGGTTGTAGTCGTACGGAATGTATTTCGCCATGAGCAACACCTTTTGATGCGTTGCTTTATTTTACTCCGTTCAGGTCAGAATTTAGGTTTTTCTACAGCCAGAACGATAAGTATAACTTGACCCGAAAATCGGAGCGGCGATAGCCGCGGAGCTTTTGCCGGTCAAGTTGACCCGTTGGTGTACGCCCAGCATGGGCGTGAACTTATAAGGTGAAAGTCCCTTGTCGGAGAACCGACGTTGATTAGCATTTAACA
>NZ_JBSYXO010000089.1:0-1661 GCF_054172045.1 Methylomonas sp. MgM2
TAAAGCACAGCTTCCACATTGGCAACGACATTTTCGACGGTAAAGCCGAACTCTTTGAAGAGCTGGCCGGCCGGTGCCGATTCGCCGAAGCGGTCCAGTCCAACGATTTTGCCATTGCTGCCGACATATTTCCACCAGCCGTCGGTGACGCCGGCTTCCACCACGACGCGCTTGCTGACGCTAGGCGGCAATACGCTGTCTTTGTAGGCTTGGTCTTGGGCGTCGAACACGTTGGTGGACGGCATGGAAACCACGCGGATTTTTTTGCCTTTGCCCGCCAGTTCGTCAGCCGCCTTGACCGCCAATTCGACTTCGGAGCCGGTCGCGATGATGATGGCGTCCGGCGTGCCGTCGCTGTCTTTCAAGATGTAGCCGCCTTTGCCGATCGCTTCGATTTGTGCTTGGCTGCGGTTCATGTGCGCGAGGTTTTGGCGGGAGAAAATCAGAACGCTGGGACCGTCTTGACGCTCGATCGCGGCTTTCCAGCTAACGGCGGATTCGACCGCGTCGCAGGGGCGCCAAACTTGCATGTTGGGGATCATGCGCAGGGTGGCGGTTTGTTCGATCGGTTGGTGGGTCGGGCCGTCTTCGCCCAGTCCGATGGAGTCGTGGGTGTAGACGAAGATGGTCGGCGCTTTCATCAGTGCCGCCATGCGCAACGCGTTACGGGCGTATTCGGAGAACATCAGGAAGGTGGCACCGTAGGGTTTGAAGCCGCCGTGCAGCATGATGCCGTTCATGATGGCGCTCATGCCGAATTCGCGGACGCCGTAGTAGACGTAGTTGCCGTCAAAACCTTCGGCGCAGACGTCTTTGCAGCCTTTCCACAGGGTCAGGTTGGAGCCGGCCAGGTCGGCGGAGCCGCCCATCAGTTCGGGCAGCAGCGGGCCGAAGCCGTTCAGTGCGTTTTGCGAGGCTTTACGGCTGGCGATGGTTTCGGCTTTGGCATCGACTTCGGCGATGAAGGCGCCGGCTTTTGCTTGCCAGTCGGCAGGCAGTTCACCGGCCATGCGGCGTTCGAATTCGGCCGCCAGCTCAGGGTGCGCGGCTTTGTAGGCGGCGAATTTGTCGTTCCAGGTGTTTTCCAGACGGTCGCCTTTGGCTTTGGCGTCCCAACCGGCACGGATGTCGGCCGGAATTTCGAACGGGGCGTGCGGCCAGTTGATGCGCTCGCGGGTCGCAGCCACTTCCGCTTCGCCCAAGGCCGCGCCGTGGCATTCTTCTTTGCCTTCTTTGTTGGGCGAACCCCAGCCGATGATGGTTTGGCAGCAGATGATGGACGGTTTGTCTTTGACGCTGCGCGCTTCTTCGATGGCTTTTTTGATGGCTTCGGGGTTGTGGCCGTCCACTTTCGGGATGACGTGCCAGCCGTAGGCGTCGAAGCGTTTCGGGGTGTCGTCGTGGAACCAGCCGGCGACGTTGCCGTGACCGCGCACTTCGCCGTCGATGGAGATGTTGTTGTCGTCGTAGAAGGCGATCAGTTTGCCCAGTTTCATGGAGCCGGCCAGTGAGCAGGCTTCGTGGGAAATGCCTTCCATCAGGCAGCCGTCGCCCATGAAGACGTAGGTGTAGTGGTCGACGATGTCATGGCCCGGACGGTTGAATTGGCCGGCCAGGGTGCGTTCGGCCAATGCGAAACCGACGGCATTGGTGATGCCTTG
>NZ_JBSYXO010000090.1:0-1571 GCF_054172045.1 Methylomonas sp. MgM2
CCCTGAGAATCCAATCCGACTAGGCCGAGCAATTCCTCGCGGCCGCCCTGTTCGACGAAGCGGTCGGGCAGGCCGATGTTGAGGACCGGCATCAAAATCTTCTGCTGTTGCAAGAAGGTGTTGATGCCGCTGCCGATGCCGCCGGCCAAGACGTTTTCCTCGACCGTGACCAGGACGTCGTGGCTGCCGGCCATCTCCAGCACCAAGGCCTCGTCGAACGGTTTGACGAAACGCATGTTGACCACGGTCGCGCCCAATTGCTTGCCGGCTTCGACGGCGGGGGCGACCATGGAGCCCCAGGCCAGGATCGCGATGCGGCCGCCTTGATGTCTGATCTCGGCCTTGCCGATGTCCAAGGTGCTCAAGGCCGGGTCGATGGCGACGCCGGGGCCTTTGCCGCGCGGATAACGCACCGAGGCCGGGCCATTGTAGTGGAAACCGGTGGTCAGCATTTGCCGGCACTCGTTCTCGTCGGCCGGGGCCATGATCAGCAGATTCGGAATGCAGCGCATATAGCTGTAATCGAAGGCGCCGGCGTGGGTCGGGCCGTCCGGGCCGACCAGACCGGCTCTGTCCAGCGCGAACAGCACGTCCAGGTTCTGCAGGGCCACGTCGTGGATCAGCTGATCGTAGCCGCGTTGCAGAAAGGTCGAATAAATCGCCAGCACCGGCTTGGCGCCCTGGCAGGCTTGGCCGGCGGCCAGGGTCACCGCATGCTGCTCGGCGATGGCCACGTCGAAGTAACGTTTCGGAAACTGCTGGGAAAACTTCACCAGACCGGAACCCTCGCGCATGGCCGGGGTGATGCCCAGCAAGCGCTCGTCTTGGGCCGCCATGTCGCACAACCAGCGGCCGAACACTTCGGTATAGGTCGGATGCGGCGAAGGCGTGGCTTTCGGTAAATAATCCTTGGTCGGATCGAAGGCCGGCACGCCGTGGTAGGCCAAAGGATCTTTCTCGGCCGGGGCGTAGCCCTTGCCTTTCTTGGTCACCACATGCAGGAACACCGGCCCGCTCAAGTCTTTGATGTTTTCCAGGGTCGAGACCAGCATATCGACGTCGTGGCCGTCGATCGGGCCGAAATAATTGAAACCCAGCTCCTCGAACAAAGTGCCCGGCACGATCATGCCTTTGACGTGCTCTTCGGCCTTACGCGCCAGCTCCCAGACGCTGGGCATGCTGGACAAGGCCTTCTTGCTTTCCGCTCGTACCGAGGAATACAGCTTGCTGGACAACACCTTGGTCAGATAATTGTTCATCGCCCCGACCGGCGGCGAAATCGACATATCGTTGTCGTTCAAGATCACCAGCAGATTGGCGTTGACGTCGCCGGCATGGTTCATGGCCTCGTAGGCCATGCCGCCGGTGATGGCGCCGTCGCCGATGATGGCCACCATCTTCTTGTCCTCGCCGCGCAGCTGCGAAGCGATGGCCATGCCCAAGGCCGCGCTGATCGACGTACTGGAATGGCCGACCCCGAAGGCGTCGTATTCGCTTTCGTCCCGGGCCGGAAAGGCCGACACTCCGCCCAAGGTCCGAATGGTCGGCATGCGCTCCTTGCGCCCGGTCAG
>NZ_JBSYXO010000091.1:0-1499 GCF_054172045.1 Methylomonas sp. MgM2
TAATCGGGTAGCCGGGAGTGTCTAGCTCCCAGCCCCCACACCACCCGGCATGCGGGTCCGCACCGGGCGGTTCATCAGTTGTAATGAAACTTGATCCACTGTTCTCTAATCGAGACAAGCCCTTGATTCTTTAACCATTGGTCGTTGAGTCCAAGCTGTACCGCATAGGTTTTCGCTAGACGGTAGTAGCCCTTTGAGCTGAGCCCAAGGCTGATCGCCTGCCGTTTACCAACGCCCAGTTTGAGCAGGTTACGGATTCGGGTTTTCGGTCTGCGCCATTGTTTCAAATAGCCCATGCGAATCCGGCGACGTAACCATTCATCGAGAGCCGGCACCGGGCGGTAATATTCGGATAGACCAAAGTAATTGATCCAGCCGACGATATACCGGCGCAGCTTTTCATAACGAACCGGCCAACTCACACTCCAGGTACGGTTAGTCAAAGAACGTATCTGATGCTTAAAACCTTTCAAAGCCTTATCGCTCCAGACGATCTTCTTACCTCTGAAGGTAAACCCCAGAAAACTCAACTGGTTGGTTTTCACGACACCGCTTTTGTCTTGATTAACCGGCAACTTGAGCGTTCTCAGAAAACATTCAACATCTTCTTTGATCCGCTCACCCGCCTCTTGGCTATCTACACAGATGACAAAATCATCGGCGTAACGAGCAAAAGCATAATGCTTTGATTCCAGGTATTTATCCAGATCGTCCAACATGATGTTAGCCAGCAAGGGAGACAGAGGGCCGCCTTGCGGAACGCCCAATGCCGTTGGCTGGATCATACCACCGATGGCGACACCGGTCCGAAGATAGCGACCGATCAGTTTTAACACCCGTTTGTCACGAATGCGTCGACCGAGTCGGTACATCAATAGGTCATGGTCGACGTTGTCGAAGAACTTCGACAGATCAATGTCCACCGCGTAGCGACTGCCTTGTTGGATAAAACCGCGCACACTGAGAACCGCTTGGTGCGCCGATTTATTTGGACGAAAGCCGTAGCTATGGCTGGAGAAATGCCGATCGAAGATTGGCATCAATACCTGGGTAATGGCTTGTTGAATCACCCGGTCATTCACGGTTGGGATGCCCAATAGGCGTGTGCCGCCATTCGGTTTGGGAATTTCTACCCGCTTGACCGGTTGCGGGATATAGTAACCCGCAGTTAAGGCTCGTCGAATGCCCGGCCAGTGTTGCTTTGCCCATTTCGGGTAGTCAACAATGCCCAGATCATCGACACCGGCGGCACCTTTGTTCCGCTTCACTTGCTTCCATGCCGCTTGCAGATTGGCCGGCGCCAGGATTTGTTCCAGTAGATCTTCGTTCAAGACTCGCTACCTTTCTTTACCGCCAATCCAAATGAACAGAGATAAAGCGGGCTGCTTCTTGACTGATGTTCAGGCCTTCCCGGAAACGCATGTCCTATGGCTTCCGGTAATATGCCGTCTGCTGACTTCTGTTTAATCACCTGGACGGTTGCCCGAACAGGCGCTATG
>NZ_JBSYXO010000092.1:0-1297 GCF_054172045.1 Methylomonas sp. MgM2
CTTCCAACAGATTGATCAGTGGTTGAATCAGCTGTCCCGAGCGAATCATCCAGTTGGCCAGCGTGGCCCGGTTCAGTTCGACGCCGATGCGGGCGAACAACTTGCTTTGCCGGTTGAGCGGCAAGGCATCGACGAACTTGCTGGCGGCGACATAGGCTAAAAGCCCCGGCGAGGCGTTGCTTTTGGGGATGGGCTGCGGCGGCAGCGGAGCCGTCTTGACCTCAGCCTGGCAGCAAGGGCAGGCGTATTTCTTGCGGATGTGCCGCAGCACTTGAACCTTGGCGGGAATGATGTCCAGTTGTTCGGAAATTTCTTCACCGATGACTTTTAAGGCGTGACCCTCGCTGCAGCAGCGCTGGTCTTCGGGCAAATCGTGAACGATTTCGACGCGGGGTAGTTCGGCAGGTAAGGCCTTGCGGCCGGGTTTACGTGGCGACGCCGGTTCGGTCGTGGTTGTCGTTTCGCCGCCGGTTTCCGGTACCGTCGATTCGGAATCGAGACCTGCTTCGGCGCTTGTTTCGTTCAAGGTCTCGGCATAGGCCTCCGCTTCGTTGAACAAATCGGCTTGCTCGGCGCGGTACTTTTCGCTGTTGGCACTAAAGCGTTTGTGCAGCAACAGGTTGATTTGTTCTTGCAGGAGGGCTTTTTCACGCTGCAGCGACGCATTTTCACCCGACAGCGTGGCGTTCTCGGACGTTAACTGGTGAAATTGCTTGACCAGATCACGCGCGAAATCGCGTAGCGCATCCGGACTTTCAGGCAGTTCCAATTCGGTATTCATGGGCGCTATTATACCCCATAAATACCACATAACCCATTGAAATAATGATCAAATGAATCAAGTAACCGACTTAAAATCCAAGGGCTTATGCGGTTGCATGCGATTGATATCGTAGCCCTCCAACAACCCGTTCAACTGCTGCACCGTCAGAGCTACTGTGCCGGTCGAATCGGCCTTGGGCCAACAAAATCGCTCCTGTTCCAGACGCTTATGCCACAGGCAAAAGCCGTTTCGCTCCCAGTACAATAACTTCACTGCCGTCGCCGAGCGGTTACGAAACACAAACAAACTGTCCGTAAACGGATTCAAGCCCAACTGCGCTTCCACCAATACCGCTAGACTGGCCATGCCTTTGCGAAAATCCACCGCCTGCGTACACACGAACACCGATAGCCGGTCGTTCTGCGGCCGCATCATGCTAAAGTCCGAGCCAGTCGCTGCAACAACGCCGCCCCAGTCGCGACATCCGCCTGAACCGAGCAACACAACCCGCCCGGCAAATCAAACGATAAAGTC
>NZ_JBSYXO010000093.1:0-1288 GCF_054172045.1 Methylomonas sp. MgM2
TCAGCAGGCGGTGAGCGGCGATCGCTGCCTGCGGTTGGTCCAGGAGTTGGGCGAGCAGGGTTTGGTAATGCTCGGCCAAACGCTCGATGGTGGCGGCGTCGAACAGGTCGCAAGCATAAGTGAAGAAGCCGCCGATGCGGCCTCGGCTGTCTTGCCAGGTATCCAGGCTCAAGTCGAATTGGGCGGCGCCGTTGTCGCGGTCCAATGCTTCGATTTGCCAGTCCGGGTGCTGCGCCAACAGGCCGACGTCGGTTTGCTGGTGGTTGATCAGGATCTGGAATAAGGGGTTTTGTCCGAGCCGGCGTTCGGGTTGCAGGGCGTCGACCAGTTGTTCGAACGGCAGGTCGGGATGGGACTGGGCTTGCAACAGGGTGTGTTTGGTTTGTTGCAACAGATGATCGAAACCGCTTTGCGCGTTAATCCGGCTGCGCAAGACCACGGTGTTGACGAAGTAGCCGATCAGGTTTTGGGTTTCCGGACGGTTGCGGTTGGCCAGCGGCAGGCCGATGCGCAAGTCGCTTTGGCCGCTGTAGCGGTAGAGCAGCACGTTGAAGGCGGTCAGCAGCAGCATGAACGGGGTGACGCCGTGTCGTTGCGCCACGGTTGGGATGGCTAGGCTGACGGTTTCGGGCAAGACGAAGGGGACGCGGCCGCCGCGCTGGCCGGGTTCGGCCGAGCGGGCGCGGTCGTAAGGCAGTTCGATGACGGGTTGGTCGCCACCCAGCCACTCGGTCCAGTAGGCCAGCTGGCGTTCGGCTTCGCCGGCTTCCAGCCAATGGCGTTGCCAGGCGGCGAAGTCGGCATGCCGAATCGGCAAGATCGGTAAGCGCGCCTCACGGCCGCCTTGAATCGCGCCATAGAGTTCGGCGAACTCGGCCAATAAGCGGTTCAACGACCAGCCGTCGGCAATCAAATGATGCAAGCTTAAGTTGAGCTCGTGGCAAGCTCGGCCGCGCTGTACCGGAAGGCGTACCAGCAGCACTCGCCATAGCGGGCCGCGTTCCGGATCGAACGGGGTGCGGGCTGATTGCTCGGCCAGTTGTGCGGCTTGCGCCCGGGCCTCGTCGTCGGCTAGCGCACTGAAATCGTGAAACGCTAAAGCCAATTCCAAGTCCGGTACTATCCGCTGACGCGGTTGGCCGTCGACGGCATAAAACACGCTCCGTAATGCGTCGTGACGCTGCGCCAACACATTAAAGGCTTGCGTCAACACCGCGCGGTCCAGTTCGCCGGTGATACGTACCCCACCGGCTATGTGGTAGGCCGTGCTCGATGGGTCCAGTTGAGA
>NZ_JBSYXO010000009.1:0-151903 GCF_054172045.1 Methylomonas sp. MgM2
GCACCGGCCGGCCAGCTCTTCAAAGAGTTCGGCTTTACCGTCGAAAATGTCGTTGCCAATGTGGAAGCTGTGCTTTAATGTGAAGCAAGCCGGTCCTTGCCTATGCAAGGGCCGGTGTTTTAATTTAGGAGTTTAGGTAAGCAATATGAATAAAACGAAAATGAACCTAGGACTATTCATCGGGTTGATGTTGGCGGCTGCGGCAATTCGGGCCGAGGAGTATCCAGCTGCGGATTTTCAACCGAAAGTGCTCTTCCAAGACGAATCGGTAGTCGCCTCATCGTCACCGATTACTGGCTCCAGCAACGCTTCGGTACCATGCGTTAATCAAGAATCTTCTTCCCGAAAAGAAGAGGTTGCGGAGTTCGATCCTAAATACCCAGCAAGCAATTTCCAGCCCAAAGTACTGTTTAGCGAAGCAAATTAAGAAAGCGATTGTGACCGGTTTTGTTATAGGCGGGTTGCGCTAGCAGGAAGTAATTAGCCGAGCGGCTGTTGCGCCTTCATTAATTCAATCAGGAGTATTCTCAAATGAAAAAAAACAGTTTGATGAATAGCTTATTTGGCATCTTGCCGCCCTTATTTTTCGACAAGCCGTCTGCCGGCGGTGTTGTCGAAAGTAGAGGCGAAGCCTACGGAGAAGACGATCAGCTGACTGGCGTCGCCCGTTATTTACGAAAGCTGGAGCCAAAACAAGAAGTCATCGAAGAAGAGCCATTAACCGGCGTTGCTAAATACTTGGCAAAACAGTTGGCATTGGAAGAAGCCAATAAGCCGTCGCTTGAGGTCCAGGACGTCGCCGAGGAAATGGAAGTCGAAGAAATAGTCGAGCCCGAGCCAGAACCTGAGCCTAGCAGAGTCGAGAAATATCTCGCCCATCAAAACGAAAACCCGGTTACCAAAGTTGCCAAATACTTGTTGCGGCAATCAATCCATGCGCGTGAAATGCCTGTGACCAGTGTTTCAAAATACGTCACCAGACAAGAGCATGACGGTCATATCGTCACTGGGGTTGCGAAGTATGTGACCAAACAGCATATGCGGGACGGCGCCGCTCCTAGAGTGACTGGTGTGGCTAAGTACGTATTGAAGAACCAATTGCTCGCGAAAGACACGCCTGCAACGACGGGTGTAGCGAGATACGTCAGTAAGCAAACACTGCTGGATAAAGAGGCTGTTAAACCGACGGGTGTGGCGAATTATATTAGACGCCTTGAAAAGTTGGAGAAAAGCCAAGTACCGAGTACCGGCGTTGCTAAATTTGTCGCCCAGCAAGCGCTGGAAGCAAAAAAAGCCGCGGCTGCCGCGATTGTTGCTCGTTATGTCGAGCAGGAAAAGCTGCAAGCCGAACAAGCTCGTCAGCAAGCCGAACAGTTTGAGGCGGCCCAACAAAGGCAAGAACCGTCGTTTGATGAAACCTTCGAAGGCTCTCGCGTCGCAAAATATATCGCTAAACAAGAGGCCCTTGGCAATGTCACGACTACCGGGGTCGCCCGTTATATCGCTAAGCAAATTCGGTTGCAAAGCCAGGTCGAGCCGATGAGCGGTGTCGCGAAGTATTTGGCAAAGCAAGTCACGCTGGCGAAATATCAAGAGCCGCGGACCGGCGTCAGCAAGTATCTGGCCAAACAATTATTGGCGGTTGAGCCCAGAGTTGAAATCAGCTCCGTAGCGAAATACGTCCGGCGCCAGGAGTTGCAGGAAAAAGACGTCGCGGAGATGACCGGTGTGGCCAAATATGTTTCCAAACAACATATGATCACTAGGGAATCTTCCCCGGTTTCCGGTGTCGAGCGTTATATGGTCAGACAGGCACTCGAGGAGCCTGGTTTCGTTAGGAGAACCAGCGTAGAAAAGTACTTGCTTAAACAAGCCTAAAATACGTTTGTTACAGTTCGACGAAGCCAATGCTCTGCAAAGGGTGTTGGCTTTTTGCTTTGATCTGAAGGAGATAAAATGCTTTACACGCAACGTGATTTGCGAAACTGGTTTATGATGCCTACCTAAACTGACTGACTTACCGATTAGAATGCTCCGTTTTTTGATATTTTCCCTGATGGTCTTTTCGCCTGTTGAGGTTTGGTCAGAGTCCGAATTGGAAGAGCCGCCCGCGCTTCCTGAGCCGCCGGAGCTTCCGCCACGCATACAATCAGGGGAGGAAATGGAGCCTGATATTACGATTATCCGGAAGGGCAAAGATACCATTCAGGAATATAGACGGGGCGGGAAACTTTACATGGTCAAGGTCATACCGCAAGTGGGACCTCCGTATTATTTTTTGGATCTGAATGGTGATGGTACTCTGGATGTGAAAAAGAGCGATTTGGATGCACAAACCAATATCAATCTTTGGACATTATTTGAGTGGGATTAGAAATATACCGCCCGACAGAGCGGTATCACGGACGCCCTGTTCCAATTATTCTCCGACTTTTAATAACCAACCACCTTCTGCGTCGCATTTGCCCGATTTTGCTTTTACGGTAACGGAAATGCGTACCACGGTGTTTTTGATATCTTCCGGTAATTTTCCTCTAACGATATAAAACGTTTCTTTATCTTCGACCGCTACGTGGATAGGGCGTTGTTTGATATTGACATGAATATGGTCCGGGCCGTTACTGCCGGATGCAAAAAATGAAAACTCGGAACCTGGGGCTACAGTAGCCAGGTGTTCGGGAGTGTACCGGCTGATTTTTGCTTTGACGCAGGCTGAGCTATCACCTCCGCCGCCATGGCCGATATGGCCGGTTGATTGAGCCAAGGTCATGTTGCTCAGGCATAGTAAGAACAGCACGGCAAAAATATTATTTTTCCTCACGAGATACCCCTGTTAATCTTTTTTATCAGAACGGCTGCGGATTATATGTCTCAGATAGATCTCATGCGAGAGCTATTTGGCGCTGGAGTTGAGCTACTGTTCGTATTTGATGTTTCGGCATAATTTGATTACATTTGTGACGCTGTGGGCGTTTGACTTTTTACAATAAATAGAACGGGAGGGGGTATGTTATTTCTGGCTAAGTTGTTTGGTATTCTGACTTTAATTTGGTTTTACTTGGCGGCGAAAAATAATAATGCGCCAGTGGTCAACTGGGCTGTCATAGGCTTGATCGGCTATTGGCTAACATGGTGGTTAGCGAAGTTTCTGCTGGTTGTGCCTTTAGCGGACGCAGTCACTAAGCATTCGATACTTGAGTTTTTACTGACGCAGATGCCGGTTGTTTGTGCCGTTGCCGTCGTTTATGTAATAAGAAAGAAACTGATAGCAAGCGTTTCGCAAATAGAATGACAAGTGTTGCGCTAATTACGGGAGGAGCTAAGCGTATTGGCGCAGCGATTGCCCGGCAGCTGCATCGGAGCGGCTACGACCTGTTGCTGCATTACCTCACTTCGTCGGACCAAGCCGAACAGTTGGCGTCGGAGCTTCATGGTTTGCGCCCGAATTCCGCGCACGTGTTTCAAGCGGACTTGTCAACGATTGAGCAAGTAACCGGATTGGCGAATTGGGTGCGGGCCAGAGGCGGTATCGATGTTTTGGTTAACAATGCCTCCTTGTTTTATGCTGGAAAGGTAGGGCAAGTGACCGAGCAAGATTGGGACAATTTATTGGCTGTGAATCTCAAGGCGCCGTTTTTTTTATCGCAAGCACTGGCATCGCCGCTCGCGGAAAAGCAGGGATGTATCATCAATATCGTTGATATTCACGCCGAAAGAGGGTTGCTTGATTTTCCGGTATACAGCATCGCTAAGGCAGGTTTGGTTGCAATGACGAAGTGCCTAGCCAAAGAGTTGGCTCCGAACGTGCGAGTTAATGCGGTAGCGCCGGGAGCCATTTTATGGCCCGAGCACCCGCTTGACGATGAAGTCAAGGCTGGGATTGTACAGAAAATCGCGCTGCAGCGTTATGGCGAAGTTGACGATATCGCCAAGGCGGTATGGTTTTTGGCGGAGGAAGCTAATTATGTTACGGGACATGTATTGACGGTCGACGGAGGCAGGATGTTATTTTCTTAAAAGCGTGGCTAAGTCGATTTTGATGGGGTTTATGTTGGATTTATCGAATTGCCGCCAGAGTTCGCGGTAGGTTTTTCCGGTCACTGGATGTGTTTCGTCCGGTGCAATTTCGGCCAACGGCTCGAGTACAAAAGCATAGCGCTCGATTTCATCGCGAGGGATTTGTAAGCGTCCGTCGCTAATCACTTGGTTGCCGTATAAGATTAAATCCAAGTCCAGCGTGCGAGCGGAAAATTTTTGCGATTCTCTTGTGCGGCCGTGATCTAGTTCAATTTGACGTAATTGTTTTGCAACCTCTTTGGCGCTCAGATTGGATTCGAAGCGAACCACTAAATTGAAAAAGCTATCGCCGACAAATCCAACCGGTTCTGTCTGGTAGATACTGGATATTTGGATTTCACCAAAGGCTTTCGCCAAAGCCGTAAGGCTGGACGGGATATTGACCTCCTTGTCGATGTTGCTGCCGATGCTAATATAACCGATAGGCATGCTATTTATTTCCGCGTTCAATGATGATGCCGACGTCGCGCGCTCTACTGACGGCACCTATTTTGTTCAGGGTGATTTTTACCCAAGGTGTGGGGAATTCGTGCAGTATGGTTTTTGCGATATGTTCGATTAATGTCTCGACTAAATAGTACTTGCTGGCTTCGACAACGGATACGACGCGATCGGAAACGGCTTTGTAATCAAGCGCATGCGTAATGTCATCGGTTTCGGCGGCTTTTGTTATGTCAAACGCCATTTCGATGTCCAATATGATCTTTTGTTTGATGTTCCGTTCCCAATCATAAATGCCAATTACGGTTTCGACTTCAAGCCCACCTAAAAATATGATGTCCATGAGTATTTTCCAGTTATTATAATTTTTGTTTTATCTGTATCGAGCAGATGACTCGAGTGTACACGTTTTGGAGAGTGAGGTTAATTAAATGTTCGAATGGTTGCTGGTGCCTTTGGCGTATTTAACGGGTTCGGTGTCGAGTGCCATCATTGTCTGCAGAATGATGGGCTTGTCGGATCCGCGGGAAAATGGGTCGGGTAATCCGGGAGCGACTAATGTCATGCGCATTGCCGGAAAAAAAGCGGCGGCAATCACCTTGGCGGGCGATGCGGTAAAGGGCTTGTTGCCTGTTCTACTGGCGCAGATATTGGATGTTGATAGTCTACTGCTATCGTTGGTGGTGTTTGCCGCGTTCTTAGGGCATTTATACCCGATTTTTTTTGAATTTAAGGGGGGTAAAGGTGTCGCGACTTCATTTGGAGTGATGTTGGGAGTGCACTGGCTGTTGGGGTTGGCTGTTGCCGGGACTTGGTTTGCCGTTTACAAAATTGGCAAGATTTCGTCATTGTCCGCTCTGGTAGCTGCCGTGCTGGCGCCTGTTTACGTTTGGTTTATCGTTGGCGATCTGAATGTGCTGGTGACCTTCGTGTTAATTTCACTGATTCTGTTGTGGCGGCACAAGAGCAATATTGAACGATTGCTGGAAGGGACGGAGACCTGATCAGATGCTTAATAACTCGCTTATAGGCCAACGTGGACGGGCAAATATCTCCAGTTGCTGTGTTTGTCCTGCCTGCAAACGTTGGCAGCCGGCATATGCGATCATGGCGCCGTTGTCGGTACAAAATTCGGGTCTCGGGAAATAAATCCGGATATTTTCCTTTTTGCCTAGCGCTAGTATTTGGCGGCGGATTTCTTGATTTGCGCTGACGCCGCCAGCCACCACCAAGGTTTTGAGGCCGGTCTGCAATAATGCGCGTTTGCACTTTATAGTCAACGTTTCGGCTATGGCTTGTTGAAAAGCGAAAGCAATGTCGGCTTTATCAACTTGGCTTTTGCTGCTGTTTTCGAAGGTATTGAGAGTAAACGTTTTTAGTCCGCTGAAACTGAAATCGAGGCCGGGTCGGTCGGTCATGGGGCGTGGGAATTGAAATCGCGGTTTGCCTTGCAATGCGAGCTTGGATAAGGCGGGTCCTCCGGGATAATTCAAGCCGAGCAATTTAGCCGTTTTATCGAAGGCTTCGCCTGCGGCGTCATCTAGAGACTCGCCTAGTAATTTATAGCGGCCTATCCCGCCGACTTCGATTAGCATTGTGTGTCCGCCTGAGATCAACAATGCGACAAATGGAAAGTCAGGCGGGTTATTTTCTAACATAGGTGCCAAAAGATGGCCTTCCATGTGGTGTATTGCGACAGCCGGCACTTGCCATGCCCATGCTAGGCTTCGGGCCGTGGTTGCGCCAACGAGTAGCGCTCCCATTAGGCCGGGGCCGGCGGTATAAGCGATGCCATCAATGTCTGAATGGGTCAATTTGCTGTCTATTAATACTTTTCTTACCAGCGGAATTAGCTTGCGAGTGTGGTCCCTGGATGCTAGCTCCGGAACTACGCCGCCGTATGCATTGTGAGTTACCGCTTGACTATATAAACTATGTGATATCAACCCATTATGGTTGTGGTATATGGCGGCGGCCGTTTCGTCACAAGAAGTTTCTATGCCTAAAACGTACATAATTTTTGAATAAAAGTAATTTATAGGTATAATCGGTTGGTTTTATAGGGCGAATTTTGTCGCCAATGTTTTAAAATACTAACATACTTCGGATTTTTGATAATGCCATCAGTTAAAGTTAAAGAAAACGAAAACTTCGATATTGCCATTCGCCGATTTAAACGTGCTTGCGAGAAAGCAGGTGTGCTGGCCGAAGTGCGTCGCCGTGAGTTTTATGAAAAACCAACTACCGAACGCAAACGTAAAAGCGCTGCCGCAGTTAAGCGCCATTTAAAAAAATTGGCCCGCGAACGTTATGCGCTGAAAAACCTGCGCCGCGGTCGCCCTCAAACTTAAGGTTATTGCTATGAGCTCGTTAAAGGAGCGCATAAAAGACGATATGAAGGCCTCAATGAAGAGTGGCGACAAGGCCAGATTAGGCGCTATTCGCATGATGTTGGCCGCCATCAAGCAGATTGAGGTGGATGAGCGGGTTGAGCTGGATGACGACAGGGTTGTTGTTGTGCTCGACAAGATGCTCAAACAGCGCCGAGAGTCTATCAAGCAGTATCGTGACGCAAATCGCGTAGACTTGGCTGAAATTGAAGAGGCGGAGATTTTGGTGATTCAAGATTTCTTGCCTCAAGCGTTAAGCGAAGCAGAGATTGACCAGATGGTGTCTAAAGCGATTGCGGAAACGGGTGCTGAATCCATTAAAGACATGGGTAAGGTGATGGCTGTCCTTAAGCCGCAAATGCAAGGTCGTGCCGACATGGCGGACGTTAGCGCTAGGATCAAGGCTCGATTTGCAGTTTAGTGTCTTCTCGTGTCGGTAATATGTCCGGCAGGATACCGCGGCAGTTCATCGACGATTTATTGGTGCGGGTCGATATAGTCGATCTAATCGATTCGCGCGTCCCTCTCAAAAAGGTCGGCAGTAACTTTGTTGCGCGTTGCCCTTTTCATGCCGAAAAAACCCCCAGCTTCTCTGTGAATCGCAAGCGGCAGATGTATCACTGTTTCGGCTGCGGAGCGAGTGGCAATGCTATTGGTTTTTTAATGGATTACAGTCACCTAGGTTTCGTTGAGGCTGTCGAAGATCTGGCGGCTTTCGTCGGTGTCGAAGTGCCGAGGGAGATGGGTGGCGATTTTGCAATTGTTAAGCATGGGGACTTCTCCAGACTTTATTCCGTGTTGGAGTCGGTAGCGGCTTTTTATGTCGAGCGACTGCGCGGCGCAGAAGGCGGTAAAGCGGTAGCGTATCTCAAGCAGCGCGGAGTAAGCGGCGAGATCGCGCGTGATTTCGGCTTGGGGTACGCTCCGGAAGCTTGGGGTGCGGTAATGGAGAGATTCGATCGCAATGCCTTGATTGACGCCGGCATGTTGGTCGTTAGGGATGGCGGCAAGATTTATGATCGATTTCGCGGTCGTTTAATGTTTCCGATCCGGGATAAGCGTAAACGAGTCATTGGGTTTGGGGGGCGCGTGTTGGACGGTAGTTTGCCTAAATATCTTAATTCCCCGGAGACAGCCGTTTTTTCTAAGGGAAAAGAGCTCTACGGTTTATGCGAGCTGTTGCAAAAGAATTCCCGGCCCGAACGTATTCTGATAGTTGAGGGTTACATGGATGTGATTGCGCTTGCCCAGCACGGTATTTCGAATGTGGTGGCGACACTGGGTACGGCAACATCAAAAAACCAAGTCGATTTGTTGTTTCGTTATAGCTCGGAGCTTGTGTTTTGTTTTGATGGGGATGATGCCGGAAGAAAAGCGGCATGGAAGGCGGTAGAAATTTCGCTGGCCTGTTTGCGCGATGGCCGGCAAGTTAAAATTATGCTGTTGCCGCAAGGGCATGATCCGGATTCATTGGTTAGAGAGTGCGGGGAGGCGGGGTTTATGGATCGAGTCAACGAGGCAAATGTGTTGTCCGATTATTTTTTTGAATCGCTGAGTGGACAACTGGATTTGTCGACCATAGAGGGTCGTTCGCAGCTAATGGTATCTGCCGGCCAGCGATTGGAACAGATTCCCTCGGGCATTTTTAAGGACATGATGATCGCTCGTCTGGGCGAAATGACCGGCAAACAGGTTGTGGATGTTGGGCAAAATCGGTCTACACTTAGGATGCAAGGGCGGGTGGCGAAAAAAGAGGATCGGCAGCGCTCGTCATTAGTGCGCCGAGTGCTTGCATTGTTAATTCAGGATCCCGAACTAGACCGGGTGGTCGCTGGTCGTAATTTTTGTTTGGATGGCTTGCAATTTGCCGGTTTAGAGCTATTGGAAGATGTTTTGCAAAAAATTGCCCTTGAAAAACCGAAAAATAGCGCAATTTTATTAGAACTGTATCGTGAGTCGCCACACGAAAAGGCCGTCAAGGCCTTGGCCGCTCTCGAATTAAATGTGCCGGACGATGGAAAGGAAATCGAGTTTTCCGACGCGCTGACTCAATTAGTGAGGTATTCGAGGCAGGAGAAATTGAGTGAGTTATTGGCTAAGGAAAAGCGGGAAGGTCTGAATGCCGCAGAAAGGCAAGCGCTACGCGCTTTATTTGATCAACGCTTATAGGTGACTAGTTTGTCTTTTAATACTATAATGCCCTGTTCTGCGGCGCTTGGTGCTTAAAACGTATTGTGAGTAACGAATGAATCAAGAACAACAGCAATCTCAACTGAAACAGCTGATAGCGAAAGGCAAGGCGCAAGGGTATTTAACCTATGCCGAAATTAACGATCATTTGCCTAGCGACATCATGGATCCTGATCAGATTGATGAAGTTATTGGCATGATCAACGATTTGGGGATCCAGGTTTACGAGGTGGCTCCCGATGATGATTCATTGATTTCTGCGGATGCAGTGGTTTCGGATGATGAAGAAGATGTGGCCGAAGTTGCGGCTTTAGCGTCCGTTGATAGCGAGTTCGGTAGAACCACCGACCCGGTGCGGCTATATATGCGGGAGATGGGGTCAGTGGAGTTATTGACGCGTGAGCAAGAGCTAAAAATTGCCCGGCGTATAGAGGAAGGGCAGCGCCAAGTTGTTAGTGCAATTGCCCGTTCTGGTTTTATAGTTGAGACCTTCGTAGAAGACTTCGATAACGTAGCTGACGAAGAGTCCAGCATTCGTTTGGGCGACTTGGTGCAGGGATTTGTCGACTATTCCGATATCGACGAAGAGATCGAGGTCGAAAGTGACGAGATTGAAGCGCCTTCGGACGAAGAAGGTGATGAAGAAGTCAAAGTCGTCGATTATGAAGAAATTAAAGAAAGAGTTGATGCGCTCAGAAAAGTTTTAAAAGCGGCTATCGCGGCTGTCAAAAAGAACGGTTATGGTCACGATAAAACCGAAAAAGCGTTTGATGCACTCGACGAAATTTTCTCTGAGTTTAAATGGGCGCCGCCGTATCTGAAAAAAATGACATCTGTTGCCGATGGAGTCATTGCTGCGATTCGAGAGCAAGAAAGACAAGTAATGGAAGTTTTTGTCAGAAAGGCTAAAGTGCAACGCCGTGATTTTATTAATGCATTTACCGAAAATGAGACGAATCTCGGTTGGTTGGAACAGTTTTCTGCAGAAAATCCGAAATTTTCTGATGTCTTGATTGCCAATGAAGAGCAGGTTAAACAAGCGCAGCAAAAGCTTGCTGATATTGAAGCTCGATATGGTTTGAGCATTGCGACGCTAAAAAACATTTGTCGCAACATTGCATTGGGAGAGGCCAAGGCTAGACGCGCGAAGAAAGAAATGATCGAGGCTAATCTACGTTTGGTTATTTCGATTGCTAAAAAATATACCAACCGCGGTTTGCAGTTTTTGGATTTAATCCAAGAGGGTAACATTGGTTTGATGAAGGCGGTCGATAAATTCGAATATCGCCGAGGTTATAAATTTTCAACCTATGCGACCTGGTGGATACGTCAGGCCATTACTCGTTCCATTGCCGACCAGGCCAGAACCATCCGGATTCCGGTTCATATGATCGAGACCATTAACAAACTAAATCGTGTTTCGAGGCAAATTTTGCAGGAACTGGGCCGGGAAGCAACGCCGGAAGAACTGGCGGAACGTATGGAAATGCCGGAAGACAAGATCCGTAAAGTGCTGAAAATTGCTAAAGAGCCGATTTCGATGGAAACGCCGATTGGCGACGATGAGGATTCGCATTTAGGCGATTTTATCGAGGATTCGAAGATGCTTTCGCCGGTCGAATCTGCTACAATCGCCGGTCTTCGTGAATCGACCCAGAACGTATTGGCTGGATTGACCGCAAGGGAAGCGAAAGTGCTGCGTATGCGTTTCGGTATCAATATGAATACAGACCATACCTTGGAAGAAGTAGGGAAGCAATTCGACGTAACCCGCGAACGAATACGCCAAATTGAGGCCAAAGCGCTCAGAAAACTGCGCCATCCCTCTCGGTCAGAGCAATTGCGTTGTTTCCTCGATGGCGAATAATATTAGGGCTCTTAGCTCAGTTGGTTAGAGCATCCGACTCATAATCGGCAGGTCGTAGGTTCAAGTCCTACAGGGCCCACCATAATTCAAGGCCGTATTAAACGGCCTTTTCTATATTCACACTATATTTATCGCGAGGTGTGTCACCGTGAATAAAAACTACCTATTTACTTCCGAGTCCGTGTCCGAAGGCCATCCCGACAAGATAGCGGATCAGATTTCTGATGCGGTTGTCGATGCTTTGCTGGAGCAGGACCCAAGGTCCCGAGTGGCCTGCGAAACGCTGGTAAAAACCGGAATGGTGATTCTGGCGGGCGAAGTCACGACCGAAGCTTGGGTTGATACGGAAGAACTAGTAAGAAAGGTGGTCTGCGAAATCGGCTACGATCACGGCGACATTGGTTTCGACGGTAATAGCTGCGCTGTATTGAATGCGATCGGCAAGCAATCGGCCGATATCGCTATGGGGGTGGATGAGACCGAAAATCACGAACAAGGGGCGGGCGACCAAGGGTTGATGTTCGGATACGCCAGTAACGAAACCGACGTTCTGATGCCTGCGCCGATTACCTACGCCCATCGCTTGGTGGAAAGGCAAGCCCAACTGCGTAAGAACAAAACCTTGCCATGGCTGCGTCCGGACGCGAAAAGCCAGGTAACGTTCCGCTACCAGGACAATAAGCCGGTGGCTATCGATGCGGTGGTACTGTCGACGCAACATTCGCCGGATGTTGGCGGCAAGCTATTGGAAGAAGCCGTCATGGATGAAATCATCCTGCCAACATTACCGCAAGAATGGCTGCATAAAGACACCAAATATTTGATCAATCCGACAGGGCAGTTCATTATCGGCGGACCGGTAGGCGACTGCGGCTTAACGGGGCGTAAGATTATCGTAGACACCTATGGCGGTATGGCCCGTCATGGCGGCGGCGCATTTTCCGGCAAAGATCCGTCAAAAGTCGACAGATCCGCGGCCTATATGGGGCGCTATGTGGCGAAAAATATCGTTGCGGCGGGCTTGGCCGAGCGCTGCGAAATTCAAGTCTCGTATGCGATCGGTGTGGCCGAGCCGACTTCGATCAGTATCGAAACTTTCGGAACCGGTAAAATCGAAGAAGAGCGTCTGGTCAAAATCGTGCGCGAGCATTTCGATTTGCGCCCTAAAGGCCTGATTGCGCAATTGGGCTTGTTGAAGCCGATTTACCGGGGCACGGCAGCCTATGGCCATTTCGGCCGCAACGAATCTGCTTTCACTTGGGAAAAGACAGACAAAGCCGAAGCGTTGAGAGACGCGGCTGGTATTTAAATGCTGGTATTTAAATAAGGAGCGATAGCATGAGTCAAGCAGATTACAAAGTAGCCGATATATCTTTGGCGGAATGGGGCCGTAAGGAAATCAACATCGCCGAAACCGAAATGCCGGGTTTGATGTCGTTGCGCGCCGAATACGGTGCGGAGCAACCTCTGAAAGGCGCACGTATCGCCGGCTGTTTGCATATGACCATTCAGACCGCCGTGTTGATCGAAACTTTGACGGCGCTGGGGGCCGAGGTTCGTTGGTCGTCCTGTAACATTTTTTCAACGCAGGATCATGCGGCCGCAGCCATTGCTGCAGCCGGTATACCGGTATTTGCCTGGAAAGGCGAGACCGAAGAGGAATTCAACTGGTGCATAGAGCAATCCATTCTCGGACCTAATAACTGGCGCCCGAATATGATACTGGATGACGGCGGCGATTTAACCGTGATGATGCACGAGAAATTTCCGGAGCTGATGGCCAGTGTCAAAGGCTTGTCCGAAGAAACCACCACCGGCGTGCACCGTTTATACGAAATGGTGGCGAAAGGAACGCTTAAAGTTCCGGCCTTCAATGTCAACGACTCAGTCACAAAGTCCAAGTTCGATAACCTTTACGGTTGCCGCGAATCCTTGGTCGACGGCATCAAACGCGCGACCGACGTGATGGTGGCCGGCAAGATTGCCGTCGTTTGCGGATACGGCGACGTCGGTAAAGGCTGCGCGCAATCCTTGCGGGGCTTAGGCGCGACCGTTTGGGTGACCGAAATCGATCCGATATGCGCTTTGCAGGCTGCTATGGAAGGTTACCGCGTTGTGACGATGGAAGAGGCTGCCCCCGTGGCGAATATCTTCGTGACCGCCACCGGGAATGTCAGCGTCATTACTCACGATCACATGAAGGCCATGCGCGACCAAGCCATCGTCTGCAATATCGGCCATTTCGACTCGGAAATCGAAATCGCCGCATTACGTCAATACACATGGGAAAACATCAAGCCGCAAGTCGATCATGTGATTTTTCCCGACGGTAAACGCATCATCGTGTTGGCAGAGGGCCGGTTGGTCAATCTTGGCTGTGCGACCGGTCACCCTAGCTTTGTCATGTCCAATTCGTTTTGTAACCAAGTCTTGGCTCAACTCGAACTATGGGCCAATGCGGATCAATACGAAAACAAAGTCTACGTATTACCGAAAAAACTCGACGAGAAAGTGGCGCGAGCCCATCTTGCGCAACTCGGCGTTCAGTTGACCGAACTGACGGATAGGCAAGCCGCCTATATTAATGTTCCGGTAGAGGGGCCTTATAAACCTGACCATTACCGTTATTAGGCAAAGCCACAATAAGAAAGGGGCGCAGGCCCCTTTCTTATTGCGTTAGATTAAACCGGTATTTTCAGTGCCGACTATGAAATTTACGCGGTTATGGCAAAATCGGTCTGTTTCTGCTAAAAAAACCTGGCTATAAAATTCGACATCCTGATTCCCGAAGAATCGTTCGCCGATTCTTTTTTGACTAAATGGCCCGTTTAGCAATGCGCTGCAAACTGGTGTTAACTAATTGCTGCGCTCGGTCCATGTTGTTGGCTTCGGCATAGCAGCGCAACTCCGGCGCGTTGCCGGATGGTCTTAAATGTATGATTTCGCCGTTTTCAAAGGTAAGGCGCAAGCCGTCGGTCAAATCGCGCCTGGTAACGGTTCCGAGTTCGCTACCCCACAAATTTCGACAAGCGTTTTCGTCGATTTGCAGTTGTCTAACTAAGGCTTGGCTGTCCGAGGCAGGAAAATTCTGTAAGCGATCGCTTGCGGTATAGCGTTCGGGCAGGTCGGCCGGTAGGGCGGATAACCTAGTGCCTTCTTGTTTGGCCATGGCCAGCAAAGCCAGGGCCGGTAATATCGAATCGCGGGTCGGCAGAGGCCTCAATAGACGGTCGCCGACATGCAAGCCGATACCCGCCAAAAAGCCTCCGTTGGCTTCGAAACCCGCGACGCCGCCGCCGCTTGGAGACTGTTCCATCCCGGCAATCACATAAGGTGATCCGATACGCGTACGTACGACTTGTTTGAATAAACCGGATAGCTCGATGGCCGTGTTACAGCTGACGGGCGTAACCACAGTGTCGGCGCCGAGAAACTTCGCACACAACAAACCGACGATATCGCCGCGCAGCCAATTGCCGGTTTCATCGGCAATGAGCGGTCTGTCGCCGTCGCCGTCGGTGGAAATCAAAGCGTCTAATCGGTGTTGTGCGGCCCAGTCCAAGCCGCGCTGGCGATCTTCGGCGCTGACCGCCTCGGTATCGATCGGAACGAAGGTGTTAGTGCGCGCCAGGCCGACGACCTCCGCGCCTAAATCTTGCAGGATTTCACGCAGGCAATCGCGGGCGGCACTGGAATGTTCATATATGCCGACACGCCAGCCGGACAGCAGGTTCGCGGGGAACAAGCCGGTGTAACGTTGTTTGAACTGTTCCAATGCGGCCGGGTTAAGCGGCGGCATCACGCCGTCGTCATCGATATCGGCCACATCGACTTGGGCCGAGCTAATAGCCGCTTCATCGGCTTTGCTGATTTCGCTGTCCGCCCGGTAAAATTTGATGCCGTTGCGGTCGAATGGGATATGGCTACCGGTTACCATGATAGCCGGCATGCCATGAGTCATCGAATACAGTGCAAGAGCCGGCGTAGGCAAGACCCCGCAAAAGTCGACCTCGCAGCCGGATTGGCGGATGCCTGCCGCGCAAGCGCGGACGATGGCCGGGCTTGAAGGGCGCAAGTCCATGCCCACAGCGATTTTTTGTCCCGGCTTGGCCAAGTTAAGGCTGTTTAAAAAGGCCAAGGTATAAGCCGCGCAGACCTGAGCGGTCATTTGGCTGACCAAGCCTCGTGCACCGCTGGTGCCGAATGCGACGCCGCTTTCGGCCATTATTTGTTGAATGCTGATTGTCGTCATGAGTAGTTCGGTTAAAGCGAAAATATTGTGTTTATTGTAAAAGTCATCGCCTAAGCGGCGCTTCGCCGCGACGAGTGCCGCTCCCGCATGGAATGCTTTTGATGTTCGTCGGCAATGCCAGCGCGATCATAATGCCCCGGTTAATAGATTAGTCGAAAGAATCCTATGTCTAGCGTTTGCTCCCATTTCCGAGCAAAGAGCCTAGTATGCCGCGCATGATTTGTCTGCCGACCTCGTGACCTATGCTGCGGGCCGCGCTCTTGGCGGCGGTTTCCAGGACGCTTTGACTATTGCGGCGGCTTGGCCGGCGCTTTTTGCTGCCGTTTCCTGCTAGGATGTCGCCCCAGTCGAAACCGGGAGAATTCCGTCGTGGATCAGGGGATTTTTCGGCTCGTTCTTTTAGAATTTCGTAGGCCGATTCCCTGTCGATCGACTTTTCGTAATGCCCGTGGATCATCGAGTTTTCGATCACTTGGCGGCGCTCATTTGCGTCTATCGGCCCTATGCGGGAGCAAGGCGGTTTGATCAGGGCGCGTTCAACCGGAGTCGGTACGCCGTTGGAATCCAGGAAGGATACCAGCGCCTCTCCGACGCCTAGTTCGGAAATGGCTTTGCTAACGTCCAGTTCGCCATTGCTTCTGAACGTTTCGGCGGCGGCTTTGACGGCTTTTTGGTCGCGCGGGGTAAAGGCACGTAGTGCGTGTTGAATTCGGTTGCCGAGCTGGCCCAGGACCGTATCGGGTATGTCCAGCGGATTCTGGCTGACAAAATAAATGCCGACGCCTTTGGAGCGGATCAGGCGTACGACCTGCTCGATTTTTTGCAGCAAGGCGGCAGGCGCGTCGTCGAACAGCAAGTGGGCTTCGTCGAAAAAGAACACCAGCTTAGGTTTTTCCATATCGCCTACTTCAGGCAGGTTCTCAAACAGTTCGGATAGCAGCCATAACAGTAAGGTGGCGTACACCTGCGGTGAATTGTATAGCGTATCTGCAGCCAATATATTGATCACGCCGCGGCCGGCGTCGGTCTGTAATAAATCGTTGAAATCGAGCGCCGGTTCGCCGAATAGGTGCTCGGCGCCTTCCTGCTCCATGCGTAACAGAGTGCGCTGGATGGCGCCTATGCTGGCCGCGGATAAGCTGCCGTATTCGGCGCGCAACTCGGAAGCATGGTCCGAGGCGAATTGCAGGATTGCCCGCAGGTCTTTCAAATCGAGCAATAACCAGCCGTTGTCGTCGGCAATTTTGCAGGCTGCGTTGAGTACGCCCGACTGGGTGTCGTTCAAATTTAACATGCGCGACAGCAGCAAAGGGCCCATGTCTGAAATCGTCGTTCGCAGAGGGTGGCCTTTTTTGCCAAACACATCCCAGAATAAAGTCGGTGCGGCTCGATAACCGAAATCGGTCAATCTCATTTCATCGATACGGGCTTCCACTTTAATATTGCCGCCTCCTGTCCGGCTAAGTCCGGACAGGTCGCCTTTTACATCGGCCATGAATACCGGTACCCCGATTTCGGAAAAGGCTTCGGCCAAGGTTTGTAGCGTGACGGTCTTGCCGGTGCCGGTTGCCCCGGCAATCAAGCCATGGCGATTCGCCATATTCGATAATAAACAAAGCTCGTGCGTAGCCGTTTTCGCGATAACAAGTGGCGTGGTCATGAAAATGCCCCGGATTCAGAATAATGGTTATCTAAGTGGTTCAAACCATAACACGGCTTTAGTGGCTTGGGTAGCTCGGCCTGATAGGCCGACCGTAGATTCAAGAGTAAACAGTCAATAACACGACGGAAAAGGCTTTTACGATTGTCGTGCGCTAATCGGTGATAGGGACTTCGACGACCTGGGCAAACCCTCCGCCAGGCGTGCGAAAATTGGTGGTTTGGCCTTGATATAGGCGGGCGCAGGCGATTTGAGTCTGGCCTTGATAAACGTAATGGCGCAAATCCAATTTCAATTCCACCGCTTGATCGGCGACCTGCAATTGGCGTTCGCTCGGAAGCACCAGCGTTTGTACCACATAATCTGATTGCAGAATTTCGGCAAAAACGCGTTTAGTCAGTTTGTCGCCGCGATAGGCGGCTTTGCTGCCGTAACCCTTGGCCGGTTTAAAGAACAATTGCTTGCGGCGCTGCCATAAAGATTCGGCATTTTCCGGTTTTACGATTTCGGTTTGGGCAATCCCGTGCAGCAAAAGCTCGATGGTGTCGGCGTCAATTCCCATTTCCTTTAGTGTATCCGGATCGGTAAGCAGGGCAAGATTGCGCTTGTCGGCATACAAGGCATGGTTTCGGGGGTGTGGGGTTACAACGCTGGCGCCGGCCAAATAGGCGTCGTGCAAAATTTGTTGA
Organism: Methylomonas sp. MgM2; assembly: GCF_054172045.1. Lineage (NCBI taxonomy): Bacteria > Pseudomonadati > Pseudomonadota > Gammaproteobacteria > Methylococcales > Methylococcaceae > Methylomonas > Methylomonas sp. MgM2. Next base: position 17,567 of record NZ_JBSYXO010000009.1, read on the forward strand.
CCCGGCTGTTCCAGCGCAAAGTCGGTCAGACGGTTATAGACCAGGTCGATAGCAGTCTCTTTATGCCACAAACGTTGGTCATGAAACCTAAGTTCACCGGGGGCGCAAATCACGGCCCGGATGTTGTGTTCGGCAAACAGGTTACGGAATAGTAGAAATTCCGGCAGCATGTATTGCTGCTGTGGTGCTTCGTCGACGATTGCGATGGTGGTTAACGCCTGGTCGCGGCCGGATAAACGCCATTCATTTTGAAACATGTCGATGATGGCCCGCTCGGTATTTTTGGCGATGAGTGCGGTCGGTTTACCGGGGCAGGTGTCGCAAGCGCTGTAGGCGCGAGTCAACATCAAGTTGATCAAGGCGCCCCCGGCATTGGTATTGATTTCAATCAGGCGCGATCCTTCGGCGCTCAAATGAAAATCATAACCCAGAAAAACCCCCTCTGATTTGGGTACAAATTCAGCGGATTTGGGCGCGTAAGCCAATACCCGTTCTTGGTAAGCCGGTAATGCAATGACGCGCTCTATAGCTGCTATGATATCGCGCTGTCTCTGTATGCAGGCCGAAGCGACAAACACTGCCTGGTCGGCGATCAAATGCGGCCTTTCTTCACAAATCATGCGATACAACACATCGCCATCGGTTTGTTTGGACAATTCGCGGCGTAGTTGCTGCCGGTCTAATGACACGCATTGGCATTCTCGGTTAAGTTGTGCCGCGCGTTGTAACTCGAGGCGACGGTCAAAAACGGTCATATGTAATTGAAAGGCTAAGCATAAAATAAAACCGGCGGCGAAGCCCGTACCCCGCCGCCGGCATGAAACAAAAATGGATGACTTTAATCCCGGAAATTATTGAATTGCAGGGGTTGGCCGAGATCCTCGCTACGCAGCATCTGAATGACTTCCTGCAAATCGTCGCGTTTTTTACCGGTGACGCGCACTTTATCGCCGTTAATCGCGGCCTGTACTTTCAGTTTCTTGTCTTTGATCAACTTGACGATTTTTTTCGCCAAGTCGCTGCCTATGCCTTGTTTTAACGCAATGGATTGTTGAGCGGTTTTACCCGTGTCTTGAATCTTGCCGCTTTCCAGGCTGCCGATGTCGATGCCGCGCTTGCCCATTTTGCTATATAGAATCGGCAGCATTTGTTGTAGTTGAAATGTCGATTCGGCTTTCATCAGAATACTGTCATCTTGCTGTTCAAAGCTGGCGTTGCTGCCTTTAAAGTCGAAACGGGTGGAAACTTCCTTGTTGGCCTGATCGACGGCGTTGGTTACTTCGTGGCTGTCCAGTTCGGAAACGATATCGAATGATGGCATGGTGTTGATTTGCAAGTATAAAAACCGAATCACTATAAAGCCGAAAGGCTAGAAATTCAACCGTAATCTGATCGGCCGCATCATCTGTCCAATTGAGTTACACTGGAACAGGAATTCATTTGCAAAAAATACGGGGAGAAAATAATGACACCTATATCGAAACCCATTCTCGGGATTAGTTGTGTTTTATTGATCGGCGGCATTGGGCTGTTCGGCTGCGATTCCGGCTCGAACCCCCAAACGTCGGCGATCGGTAAACCGAAAGTACAAAAATACGAAAAGATTAAAATTTTAGAAGGGCTGATAACCAACGATGAAGGGCCGGTAAAAACCGGTATCGTTAAAGCGTTGACCGAAAAAGGTCAGGAATTGTCGAAAATCGAATTAAGCGAAGGGCCGCACTACAGTATCGAGGTGCCCGCCGGCACGGTATTGCCGATTATTTTGGCTTATTACCCAACGGCAGACGCCTCCGACGACGAACGGATGATTTCCGTGGTGGTCCATGCTGATGCCAGTAAATTTGATATCAATACCTTGAGTACGCGCATTGCCAAGGACGCGAAGGCATTGGGCGGCTATACCCATAAAAATTTAGTGCGTGCGGCGGAAGGGACGGGAACGGTGCCGGCCGCGAATAAAACCACCTCCGGTTTCCGCGGCGATCCGACCACGCAATACGGCGGTTGGCATTAAACACTGATGGCCAAAAAACGCTGCACGGATGCAGCTCTTTTTACCGCGACCTAGCGTCGCTTCCGCGATGGCTTTTGCAATAGATTCTATAAAACACTAAATCAATAGAATCCGCAGAATTTGGTTTGATGATTCAAGTCAAACAATGTTGTAAGTCATTGCTTATAGTGAATTTATTTGACTTTGAAGTATAGGTGGTTAGACTTCGGTCCGTGGAGGCACTTAGGGTTTACGTTAATCAAAACCTCCACAACGCTAAATTTTAGTTATTGCGGGTTTACCTATTATATTTTTAATATCATTTGGATTACCTGTTTATCCGTGTAACTTTCGGCAATGCCCTAATTGCATATTAACTGACGATATAACAATAACATCTACGAGGTTTAAATATGAAACAATATAGTGCGGAGTTTTTCGGAACTTTTTGGTTGGTGCTAGGTGGGTGTGGTAGCGCTGTTTTAGCGGCGGCTTTCCCTAGTGTTGGAATTGGTCTTTTAGGGGTGGCGTTTGCTTTTGGTCTGACGGTGTTGACTATGGCATTTGCGATCGGTCATATATCGGGCTGTCATTTGAATCCGGCAGTGTCGATTGGTCTTTGGGCGGGTGGACGTTTCTCGGCAAAGGAGCTGTTTCCTTATATTGTGGCGCAGGTCTTAGGCGGTATCGTCGCTGCAGGGGTATTGTATTTGATTGCCAGCGGTAAGGCGGATTTTGATGTATCTGCCGGCTTTGCTAGCAATGGTTATGGAGAGCATTCGCCCGGCGGTTATTCTTTGTTATCGGCATTGATTACTGAAGTGGTCATGACAATGATGTTTTTACTGGTGATTATGGGAGCAACCGATGCGAGAGCACCCCAAGGATTTGCGCCGATCGCAATCGGATTATGTTTAACTTTGATTCATTTGATCAGCATTCCGGTCACAAATACTTCCGTGAATCCCGCTAGAAGTACTGCCGTGGCGATTTTTGTCGGTGACTGGGCAATAGCTCAACTTTGGTTATTCTGGCTGGCACCGATCGTTGGTGCAGTGATTGGCGCCAGGGTATATCGCTTCCTAGGGCAAGAAGACTCTGCAAGTTAGTATTGAGTGCTTGAGTTTCGTGGAGGAGGCAGTCATCGCCTTCTCCTTGCTTTCATTTATGGTTCACACTCCGGCATAAGCGAGCTGCGCCAAAACTGGCCTTCTTTTTCGAATAAGCGTTTGCTTTCCGTCGGTCCCCAACTGCCGGCGGGATAAGTCGGAATATAATCGCGTTCGGTCGCCCAGGTCTGCAAGACCGGGTCAACGATGCGCCATGCGTATTCGACTTCGTCGAAGCGCAAGAATAGCGATCGGTCTCCTTGAGTCACGTCCAGCAGCAAGTCTTCGTAGGCATCCACCGGGCGCTGGTCAGGCTGGCGGAAACTGGCGTCCAGACTCGTGGTGTGGGTGCGCATTTCGAGACCGGGTTCTTTCACGGTCATTTCGATTCGTATGCACTCTTCGGGCTGTATGCCTAAAACCACCCAGTTTGGATTGAGGCAGCTCGCATGAATGTCGCGGAAAAACTGTAACGGCGGATGGCGGAAACAAATCGAAATGGCGGATTGACCCGCCGCCATGCGTTTGCCGGTGCGCAGGTAAAACGGGACTCCGCGCCAGCGCCAATTGTCTATCAATAGCTTTATCGCCGCATAGGTTTCGGTCGTGCTATGCGCGGGAATATTGTCCTCCTCTAGATAGCCTTTGACTCGCTGGCCCTTGATCGTGCCTTTGGCATATTGACCGCGAAAAGCGTGCGCGTGGACGGCGGATTTTGGAATAGGCCGTATCGATTTCAACACTTTGACTTTTTCGTCGCGCAGAGCCTCGGCGTCCATTGCAACGGGCGGTTCCATGGCGACCAAGGTCAGTAATTGCAACAAATGGCTTTGTACCATGTCGCGTAAGGCGCCGGCTCCGTCGTAATATTCGCCGCGGGTACTGATGCCTAGCTCTTCGGAATGCGTGATTTGAATGTGGTCGATGTAATTCCGGTTCCACAAGGGTTCCAACATGACATTGCCGAATCGGAAGACCAAGACGTTTTGCACCATGCCCTTGCCCAGGTAATGGTCTATGCGGTAAATCTGATCTTCACTCAAATAGCGCTCCAAACGTTTTTGCAGCGCTTGAGCGCTTTCCAGATCGTAACCAAACGGCTTTTCGATCACCACGCGCCGCCAGCCGTATTCCTCGCTTAATAAGGCGACATTGCTCAGTGATTCGATAACATTGCCGAATTCGTCCGGGCTGATGGCCAAATAAAAAGCGATGTTCTTGGGAAAGTTTGCCGAGTCGTTTAGAGTCTCTGCAAGGTCTTGATAACATTGAGCATCGTCTAAATTGCCCCGGTGATAACACAAGCGTTGGCTGAAGCGACTAAACAATGCTTCATCCAGTTTACCGCCGAATTTTTCTTCCAACATGGTGCGAACTTCGCTGAGCCATTTTTCTCTGTCCCAGGGGCGTCGTCCTACTGCAACGATGCGAGTGCCTTCGGGGAGCTTGTTTTCCATGTCCAGGTGATAAAACCCGGGCATTAATTTGAGGCGGGCCAGGTTTCCTGTTGCACCGAAAATGACATAGGTGCAGGATTGATTGCTCATGGTAGGCACTCCTAAATTTAAGCCGGAAATGTAAGATGGCGTGTTCCGTATTCAGACACGCCGATATGATCCTATGGTTGCTTGACCAATGCAAAGAAAATTCGGGCAAAACATAGCGCTTTCGGGGTATTTGCCATTTGAAATAATTTTTTAGTTGAAGGGGTTTCTTTGTCGGTGTTTTTGTAGTAAAAACAAGGTGCTTGTTCGCATTTGTTTTTGATAGTACCCGAATGCATTGCGGCGACCTGCTGAATTAGATAATAAATAACAGGAGGGGGACCATGGCATCATTAGAAGACTTTAAAGTCATCTTCAATTCTTTAGACACCACCCAATTAACCATCATTATAGCGTTGACCGGCCTTGTGCTTGTGCTGCTTATCCTTCTCGCGGTTAAGCGTGGCGGGCGGAAAGAGCAAGTGGCTTTTCCGAATGAGGAAAGAATACAGCGCCGTTCGAAGCCGGAGTCGGCAATAGGTTTAAGTCAAACAGTAATCGGCGGCCGCGCCGAGGCGGAAGAATCAAAGCCCACCGTTCAGAAGCAGGTCATGGGCAAAAATCGGCCTCCGGAGCTTATAAAAACCGAAGTGTTATCCCAGCCGGCTATTCAAACAAAAGAAACTCCGCAAATACCGGAAGATTCGGTGCTCAGACGGCATTATTTCGCAAACCAGGCTGCCGAAGCGCTTGCCCTGCATGAGCCTTACCCGACCGATTCGGTATTACGGCGTCATTACGATGTTGCGCATAAGATTGCCGTAGAACGGAAAGTCGACTCTAAGGCTTCAGCGGAATCCGAGACCGTTTCGGAAGCGCAAGCCTCCATTCAAGCGGCTGCAGCCAAAATACCGGAAGATTCGGTGCTCAGGCGGCATTATTTCGCAAATCTGGCTGCCGAAGCGCTTGCCCTGCATGAACCTTACCCGACCGATTCGGTATTGCGGCGTCATTACGATGTTGCGCATAAGATCGCCGTAGAACGGAAAGTCGGCTCTAAGGCTTCAGCGGAATCCGAGACCGTTTCGGAACCGCAAGCCCCCATTCAAGCGGCTGCAGCCAAAATACCGGAAGATTCGGTGCTCAGGCGGCATTTTCTAGCTGACGAAGCAGCGAAAACGGCCGCATTGCATGAACCCTATCCGACCGATTCGGTGTTACGCCGCCACTACGATGCTTCGCATAAGATTGTTGTGGAAACCGCCGCTAAAATAGTTAAATCGGTTGTGGGTGGATCAAACAGCAATGCGCAAAAAGCCAGTATTATTGAGCTGGCGGTCGACAAGGCGGCGCCAATTTCAGGGAGTCACTAGATTGCTTAGTTTGAGGTTCAGGAAAGACTTTACGCAACAGCAAAGATAAAAATGCCACAAGATTCGGTCCTGAAGGCATTTTATCAGCCAATTGCGCGCTGAAATTGAGGCAAGGCGTGGCGGCGACCGGGTGAGTCGGTGTGGCGTCGGCATTATGATAAGTTGCCGGGCGCTGAATTGGACAAGCGCTTATCGATCTGAAGATGTGGCGAAGTAGTTGCTGGATCGGCCAAGCCCCAAAGTGGATTCATTAATCTGGCGGTCCGCCGGGTGAATTGGGTCGGAAGCCTTTCTTAATTTGTGCTTGGATGATTTCAATCCGAGCAATAATTCGCGCTTGGCCGAGATAGGCCGATTTAGTACACTGGGCGACTGCTCGATGTTTAAGTAAAGATTGGCCATGACTTATTGTATTGCGGTATCGGTTAAAGACGGATTGGTTTTGACCTCGGATTCCCGTACGAACGCGGGTATTGATAACGTGAGCGTGCATTGCAAAATGCATGTGATACCCACGTTCAATGATCGAATAATCGTTTTGCTCAGTGCGGGTAATCTTGCTACTACGCAAAGCGTGTTGGATCGGATAAAGCGTGATATTAAAGAATGTACTGCGGTCAATCTGAACACTGTTCAATATCTAGCAGAAGCGGCGGAATACTTGGGCCAGGTTAGTCTGGAGAAACAACAACGCCACACCAATGCCGGGCAAAGCGGTTTTTTTCCTTCGGCAACCTTCTTATTGGCAGGTCAAATTGCCGGTGAACCGCACGGCGCTTATTTGATTTATCCTGAGGGTAATTTCATTACCACTTCTACACAAACCCCCTATCTGCAAATCGGCGAAAATAAATACGGCAAACCGGTGCTGGATCGCTTCTTGAAAATCAATACTTCATTGGATGAGGCGGCTCTGTGCAGTTTAATCTCCATGGATTCTACGATGCGTAGTAACGCCAGTGTGGGGCCTCCGGTAGATTTACTGATTTATCGCAAAGATAGTTTAGTATTGGATGAATATTATAGTTTTCAAGAAGACGACGATTATTTAGTCCAAATGCGACGTATTTGGCAAGAAAAATTGTCCGAAAGTTTTGCGGCAATGCCCGAGTTGAATAGAGCTGACAGCAAACCGTTTCCGTCAATCGAATGAGGGGGCGAGCTGATCCGGTTGTTAGGTAGCGCCCGTTTCGATCTTCAGAATCCCAGGTTTGGTGCGTCTAATTCGCAAAAAAGGCCGGTTTGGTGCAAACTCTCGGCGGCGACGCCATTTTCCAGGTCAAAATAGTTTGAAAGTATTCCTGGCATGTAGTTTGCAAAGAAATTGAGTATGAATATGAAGCCTTGCAATACATACTTTGACGAAATGCATAACGGCGACGGCTTGGTGCGCGATATTTATCAAATATATGCGAACTGGCTGTCTCAATTGCCCGAAGGTACGCTGGAGCGCAAAAGCACGGAAGCGGAATTACTTTTTCGGCGTTTGGGCATCACATTTGCGGTCTATGGCGAAAGTGCCGGCGCCGAGCGCCTCATTCCGTTTGATATTGTGCCGCGCATCTTCGGCGCTGCTGAATGGCGTCGGTTAGAACAGGGTATAAAGCAGCGAGTGCGCGCGCTCAACGCCTTTTTGCATGATATTTATCACGACCAAGAAATTATCAAGGCCGGTGTCGTTAATGCTCATCAGGTTTTAGGCAACGCCTTATACCGCAAAGAAATGCAAGGTATCGATTTGCCGAACCAAATATACGCGCATATTGCGGGCATTGATTTGGTAAGGGTTGCGGAGAATGATTTTTACGTACTGGAGGATAACTTGCGTGTGCCATCCGGGGTGTCCTACATGTTGGAAAATCGCAACACGATGATGCGTTTATTTCCGGAATTGTTTGCCAATCATACTGTGGAACCGGTAGAGCATTATCCTCAAATGCTGCTTGATACCTTGAGAGAAGCGGCGCCGTTGCATGTATCCGACCCGACCATAGTCGTGATGACGCCGGGTTCGTATAATAGTGCGTATTTCGAACACGCCTTTTTAGCTAGCCAGATGGGAGTCGAGTTAGTGGAAGGGCAGGATATGTTCGTCCATCAGCAAAAAGTTTACATGTACACCACGGAAGGTCCGCAACAAGTGCACGTGATCTACCGCCGTGTGGATGACGACTTTCTCGATCCAATGGCTTTCAGACCCGATTCGGCACTGGGCGTGCCGGGTTTATTCGAAGCATACCGTAGCGGAAACGTCGTATTGGCCAACGGCGTGGGAACCGGAGTGGCCGACGATAAATCGACTTATCTATTCGTGCCGGAAATGATCCGTTTCTATCTGGGCGAAGAACCGATATTATCCAATGTGCCCACCTGGCGCCTGAGCGAAAGCGATGATCTCAAATACGTATTGGAACATCTGTCCGAATTGGTCGTTAAGGAGGTACAGGGTTCCGGCGGCTATGGCATGTTAGTGGGGCCGACCAGTTCGAAAGAGGAAATAGAACTCTACAAGCAGCGCATCATCGCCGAACCGGCCAATTTTATCGCCCAGCCGACGTTAGCATTATCGACTTGCCCCACCATGGTAGATGCCGGCGTTGCCCCGCGGCATGTGGATTTAAGACCGTTCGTGTTGTCGGGTAAAGATATTCGCCTGGTGCCGGGCGGATTAACGCGCGTGGCATTACGCGAAGGTTCGCTAGTGGTCAATTCCTCGCAGGGCGGCGGTACGAAAGACACCTGGGTACTGGAGAACTGAGATGCTTGCTCGCACGGCAGATAATTTGTTTTGGATGGCGCGGCATATCGAACGTGCCGAAAATACTGCCAGGGTGCTGGACGTGGCGCACCGATCGGCTTTATTGCCCTTGGATATCGAAGGGATGGAAGCTTACCTCTGGTACGCGCCTTTGAATATTACCGGCGCTGCGCCCAGTTATGAAGTCAAATACGGGTTGGCTAGAGGGGACGCCGTTACCCATTACATGGCATTGGATCCGGAAAACCCTTCAAGCATCTACAGCTGTTTGAAATTAGCGCGTGAAAATGCCCGGGCGGTTCGCGGTGCGATTACATCGGAAATGTGGGAGGTCATCAACGCTACCTGGCTGGAGCTGAACCGCATGACCTGGAACATGGACGTCGACAAATTCCCCGACTTTTTTGACTGGGTTAAAGACCGGTCGCATATGTTTCGGGGTGTCACGCTCGGCACCATATTGAAAGATATCGCATTGAGTTTCATCAAGCTGGGCACCTTCCTCGAGCGTGCCGATAACACCGCGCGGATATTGGACGTGAAATATCACATTCTGCTGCCCAGCGTAAACGACGTTGGCGGGGCGGCCGATTATTACCAATGGGGTTCGCTATTACGTTCCGTCAGTGCGTTCGAGGCGTATCGTAAAATTTATCGCGATGTGATTTCGCCGTTGCGAGTTGCCGAGTTGTTGATCTTGCGCGACGACATGCCCCGTTCTTTGCACGCCTGTATGAACGAAGTCGAACGCGCTTTAATGGAAATAAACGGCACATCGGGAGACGAGGCCAGGCGGCTTGCCGGTGAACGGCACGCGGCCCTGCATTTCGGTTTGATCGAGAATGTGTTTGCGCAGGGATTACACGAATATCTGACCGATTTTCTGCGGCATATGGCGCTGCTTGGCGGTGAAATCAGAAACGCTTATATGTCCAGACGCGAGCACTTCGAGCCTATCCCTATGCGTCGACCAATGACCTTCCAAATGCAATAATCCGTTATTTCATTGAATTCGTCATGACTTACTGCGTAGCTCTAAAACTCAATGCCGGCTTAGTATTTGCGTCGGATTCCCGCACAAATGCCGGGGTTGATCAGATAGCCAGCTTTAAAAAAATGCGGACCTTCGTCAACCCGGGCGAGCGTGCCGTCGTGATTTTGAGTTCCGGTAATCTGTCGATTACGCAGAATGCGGTGAATCTACTCGACCAATACGGGCGCCATGACGAACAACGCAATATCTGGAATGTAGAATCGATGTTCGATGTGGCTCAGTTGCTTGGCGACGCGTTGCGCGAAGTCCGGAAGCATGACGGCGCGTACTTGGCCCAGAATAACGTCGATGCAAGTGCTAATTTTATCGTCGGCGGCCAAATTAAGGGCGAGGATACGCGCTTGTTTATGGTTTATGCCGAAGGCAATTTCATCGAAGCCGGCGAGGAAACTCCGTTCTTTCAAATCGGCGAAACCAAATACGGCAAACCGATCATCGACCGGGTCATAACGCCCGATACGGCCCTGACAGACGCCGTGAAGTGTGTATTAGTGTCGTTCGATTCGACCATGCGCAGCAACCTGTCGGTCGGCTTGCCCATCGATTTGGCCTGTTATATACCGTCCAGTTACTGTTTGGCTTTCCAACAACACATCACCCAAGACGATCCTTATTTTTCGCAGATTAGCGGACGCTGGAGCGACGGCTTAAAGGGCGTGTTTGCATCGTTGCCCAACCCGGACTGGTTGAACGAAGCGGATGTATCTAACCAGGTTCCGTCGCCTTACTAATCGGCATTGGTGAATTTCCTTGCGATGCTAAATATCAAAATTGTTAACAGAGTTGTCCTATGACTATTCGCGTTGCTTTACATCATAAATCGCATTACGTTTTCGATCGAGCCGTGGTTGCCTCGCCGCATGAAATTCGCCTGAGGCCGGCCGCACACAGTCGTACCCCGGTTTCAGGTTATTCTCTGTCTGTTAAACCCGAGAAGCATTTCATCCATTGGCAGCAGGACGCCTACGGTAATTTTGTAGCTCGAATCACTTTTCCGGAGCCGACCAAGGAAATAGACGTCACGGTCGATTTGTTGGCCGACATGACGGTGATCAACCCGTTCGATTTTTTCGTCGAGGATTGGGCCGAATATTATCCGTTTAAATATCCGTCGATATTGCGCGACGAGCTGACGCCGTTTTTGGAAACGCCGCCACCGGGACCGTTATTGAAAGCGTTTCTGGACAATTTTGTGCGGGAAACGCCGCAAGACATCAAAACGACCGATTTTTTGGTGACTTTGAATCAGAATCTGCAAGCAATGATCAAATATGTCATCCGGATGGAAGTCGGCGTACAGAGCAGCGAAGAAACGTTGGCGAAAAAATCCGGTTCCTGCCGCGATAGCGCTTGGTTAATGGTGCAATGTCTACGCAATTTAGGCATTGCCGCTCGCTTTGTATCGGGTTATTTGATTCAGCTTGTCGCTGACGAAAAGCCGCTGGACGGTCCGGAAGGCCCGAGTGCCGATTTTACCGACTTGCATGCTTGGTGCGAAGCCTATATTCCCGGTGCCGGTTGGGTCGGATTAGACGCAACGTCCGGTCTTTTGGCCGGCGAGGGCCATATACCGTTGGCGATTAGCGCGACACCGGCTTCCGCCGCGCCGGTCGTCGGCATGACCAGCATTTGCGAAGCGCAGTTCAACGTGGAGATGAAAGTTAGCCGTATCCACGAAGATCCGCGCGTCACCAAGCCTTATACCGACGAGCAGTGGGCTGTCATTCGGGCATTAGGTCTGCGTATCGACCAGGAATTACAAGCCGGTGACGTGCGTTTGACGCAGGGCGGCGAACCGACTTTCGTTTCGGTCGATAACATGGATGGCGAGGAATGGAACGTGTCTGCCTTAGGCGAGGAAAAATGGCGGCTCGCGAACAAGTTGCTGCGCCGACTACAGGACCGTTTCGCGCCGGGCGGGGCTTTGCATTTCGGCCAAGGCAAATGGTATCCGGGCGAACCCCTGCCGCGTTGGGCCTTGGGGGTATACTGGCGCAAGGATAATATTCCGGTTTGGCGGAATCAGGCGTTGATTGCAGAGAACAAATCCGATATCGATACCCAGGCCTTGCAACGTTTTGGCGAAGCGCTGGCGTCGCGCTTGGATCTGAATACCGGTTATTTAATCCCTGCTTACGAAGATCCTTGGCTGGCAATGGAGGAAGAAAGCCGCCTTCCCGTCAATATCGATCCGCATAGCGTCGATTTGAAAAACCCGGCCTCGCGTAGCGGCCTGGTTCAACAAATAAGAGTCGGTTTGGCCGAGGTGAAGGGTTTTGTGTTGCCGCTGAAAGCGGTTCAACATGATAAGGACGTGATATGGCAATCTAGCTTGTGGCCTTTGAGACACGAGCGACTGTATTTATTACCCGGCGACTCGCCTGTAGGCCTAAGACTGCCCTTGAGCAGTTTGCCTTGGGTAGCGCCGGAAGAATTTGAGGTCGAATTGCCGGTTGACCCGTTTGATCGGCGCGAAGATTTAGCAGACCGTAGCCGTGACAAATCCGTGCGCGACAAGTCGTCGCGTACGCCGGAGCCGGTAAAAACCAATCCCACCGCGCAACAGGTGATTCATACTGCACTGGCGCTGGAGGAACGCGGCGGCATATTGTATGTGTTCTTGCCGCCGTTGACTCGCCTGGAGGACTGGATCGCACTCTTGACCGCAATCGAAGACTGTGCCGAGCAATTGAAGCAGCCTTTGCGGCTGGAAGGCTACATGCCGCCGCGGGATCCTCGCCTATCGTCGTTGTCGGTTACCCCGGATCCGGGGGTGATAGAAGTCAATATCCATCCGGCCGGCGGTTGGGACGAATTGGAAAAAAATACCCACGCTTTGTACGAAGAAGCTCGTTTGGCCAGGCTGGCGACCGAAAAATTCATGTTGGACGGGCGGCATACGGGTACGGGCGGTGGTAACCACATCACGATGGGCGGGGCAACTCCAGCCGATAGCCCTTTCTTGCGCAGGCCCGATCTGCTGAAGAGCCTAATCAGCTATTGGCAACAGCACCCCGCTTTGTCCTATCTGTTTTCCGGCCAGTTTATCGGACCGACCAGCCAGGCGCCGCGTGTCGATGAAGCACGGGACGACAATTTGTATGAACTGGAAGTCGCTTTTCAACAAATGGAGGAAAAAATCCAAACGGGATCGGAATGCGCTCAGCCGTGGTTAGTCGACCGCTTGTTGCGCAATTTGTTGATTGATTTGACCGGTAATACTCACCGTGCCGAATTTTGTATCGATAAGCTTTATTCGCCGGATACGTCTACCGGTCGTTTAGGCTTGGTGGAACTTCGAGCGTTCGAAATGCCGCCGCATTATCGTATGAGTTTGGTGCAGTCTCTGCTGTTGAGGGCCTTGGTAGCCCGGTTTTGGCAGAATCCTCATCGCGGCAAATTGGTTTATTGGGATACCGCGCTGCATGACCGTTTCATGTTGCCGCATTTTATCGAACAAGACATGCGCGACATCTGCCGGGATCTGCGTAGCGCCGGTTACATGTTCGAAGACGCCTGGTTTGCGCCGTTCCTGGAATTCCGTTTCCCGCATTACGGGAGTGTGGTCTACGAAGGCGTGCAATTGGAATTGCGTCAAGCGATAGAGCCTTGGCACGTGTTGGGCGAGGAGATAAGCGGCACCGGCACCGCTCGCTATGTGGATTCATCCGTGGAACGTTTGCAAGTCAAAGTATCCGGCATGATAGGTAACCGTCATAGGGTGGTATGTAACGGACGCATCGTGCCGTTACATCCAACCGGCGTGCCGGGTGAATACGTGGCGGGCGTGCGCTTCAAGGCGTGGGCGCCGCCTTCCGCTTTGCATCCGACCATAGGCGTTCACGCTCCCCTGGTATTCGATTTGCTCGATAGCTGGAACGAGCGTTCGATTGGCGGCTGCACTTACCACGTCGGTCATCCCGGTGGGCGCAATTATCAGGTGTTTCCCGTGAATGCGAACGAAGCCGAAGCGCGTCGTCGCGCCCGCTTCTGGGATCATGGACATAGTGCCGGACCTATGCAGGCCAAAGAGGAGGCGCTTAATCCGAGCTTTCCAATGACCTTGGATTTAAGGTGGCGACCCAGGTAACGGGTTTTTATCGGGCCGTGTTTTGCCCAGCCCGAAGAGTCAAGACATTTTAGGAGTGTTGTATGCTTTGTTCGACTAACATGCCGCGCTACGGCGACAAGAAGAATTCGGACTTTTTTGAAGAATATTTACAGCGCTTGCTTGAGGAACGCGACCGCGCGGGTCTCACCGAGATGATAGGCGGCATCGAAGCCTTGCTGATCAGCGTCGAGCCCGGCAATTCCGTCGAGTACATTGCCGAGCTGGCCTTGATGACGCCTTACCAATATCTGGTTACGCTGGACAGCGACAAGTACATGACACATGTATTGCGCATCGACATGAATTCGCCCGATATTCTTCTGCGTGAAGTAAAAAATCCGGATCATATCGATATCTTTCGCGCGCTGAACGACTTATATCCGGTAGGAGCCCGGCGTCCGCACAGCCGTTATTTAGGCGAAATCTTACTGGCTAACGACAGGCATGCCGTAGTCGCCAGTCAGCAGCAGCGTGAATTTCGGTTTTTCTCGGTCGGACAACTGGCCGATTTGTACCTGCCGTTGAATGTCAGTTTGTCGACTCCGTCCCCCTACACCCAAAATTTGGTTGGCTATATGGAGCGGCCTGTCGACGGTATTCGCGTTTATCATCACGGTGAATGCATGATTTTGAGCGCGGCCCAGGCCGCCAACGATAGAGGCAAGGAAATGCAGGAGCGCTTAGGTATCGCCGATATGATCAACCCAATCGATCATCTTGCCACTCGGGTCTACAGTCAAAATCGCGAAGCCGCAATCTTGGAGTATCTGGCATTATCCAGTTATTACTATTGGGGCAGTTACGATATCAAGGATCAAAACTCGTCAACAAATGTAACCAAAAACGTGCGGCAGCAGCCGGAGTCGGCTAGCCCGGCCAAGGTCTTTACCGCCAATAATTCGCCGTATTGCGTCGGTCATTTGGATAACTTGCCGAGTCCTACCGAAACGTTTGTCCGTAATTACGGCCCTCGCTTGCACCATATCGCGGTTGAAGTGAAGGACGGGCAAACCAACGGCAAGGAGAATATCGACTTCATTGTCGAAGCCATTGCCGCTCAAGGAAAGGGTTTTTTATTGGAGACAGTGGGGTCGAGGGAGGAAGGCCTGAAACAGATTTTCTCCTCGGCCTCGGATTTTTCCTCATTGATTGTCGAATATGTGCAGCGGTTCGGTGATTTTCAGGGTTTCTTCACGCGAGAAAACGTGGCTTTGCTGACGTATGCAGCGGGACAGGAGGAAGGGGTAAAGACTAATATTTAGCCATATTTCCTTAACGCCGAATGACCCTGTAGGTCATCTTCCAACGCGAGCCCTAGAAAACGCATGACATGCAAGTTGGAATTAGTCATGTGTTCCACCGCCTATTCACTCAAGCCGCCATTCCAAATCCCGACCAGTAGCATCTTAAACAATAAGCCGGGATACGCCGGGCGTCCTGTCGTCTAAGGTGTTGTCGAATGGTTTGTTCGATGGCTGCCCAATCGGTCAATCGAGAGCCGGCGCCAAAAAACGGCTTTGTTGGCAAGCGCCCGGCCGTCCCGCCTGTCAAAAATATTCCGCCTGCGGCATTCCGTGACTTTTTAACCCATCTTTAACGCCTAATTTTAAAAACCTATTCTAATCAGTTGCTTACTGATTCAAAAAATGCCGTAAGGCACTACAAACGCGTCATTTGGCTGTTTTTTGCGTTAAACGATGGTTTTTTGTACGCCTCCGGGCAAGGGGTTGAGGCTCAGGGCTTGGTGGATTTCCGCCAGTTCGGTCCGGCCGAGTGGCTTTGCGGACATGTAGGCTACGGCCATCGGCGCGCCGGAAGGTGGCGATGATGCTGCGCTGTACGCTGAGAATCTCCCGGAGCGTGTTCCAGCGGCTCTGAATGCCGTGTGCTTGCAGGTGTTTGCGAATGATTTGCACGAACGGGTAGGCCAAGACGGTGATGAACAGGGGGCGCGTCCACCCGCTCTTCTTTGTGGTGATACATCGGGCGCAAACCGAGTTCGAATTTGAGGCTGCGAAACACGGCTTCCAAATCGGTCAGCATGATGTAGGTGCACCAAAGGCGTTCACTATCTCAGTCGGTTTCATTGCTGCGCAGGCAATAGACGCCGGGGTGGGATAGCCGCGCGCCCGGCTTGATCTGTTTCCGCCAGCGGACCTCGACGGCGGTTTCGCCGTCGAGGTCCGGTATCAGTTCGATGCTGTAATGTTGACCCGTGCCATGGCTGTTTTCTTTGAGCCGGCCGATGGCCCCGGAAGACTGTACTCCATGTATATTGGAGCCGCACTCTTTTAACCGAATGCGAGCAAGTAACGAATCAATTCTTGCGTGACTATTCGACCTCGACAGCAAGCCGGGGTTAATCGCGCAATAATTCGTTGATGCCGGTTTTGCTGCGGGTTTTTTCGTCGACTTGCTTGATGATGACTGCACAGTAAAGACTATGGCTGCCGTCTTTACTCGGCAAGTTGCCGGATACCACGACCGATCCGGCTGGGATGCGGCCGTAAGTGGTTTGCCCCGTCATGCGGTTATATATCTTGGTACTTTGGCCGATGTAAACGCCCATCGAAATCACGCAATTGTCTTCGACGATGACGCCTTCGACGATTTCGGAACGGGCGCCGATGAAGCAATTGTCGCCGATGATGGTCGGATTGGCTTGCAGCGGCTCCAGCACGCCGCCGATGCCTACGCCGCCGGACAAATGCACGTTTTTACCGATCTGCGCACAAGAACCGACGGTTACCCAAGTATCGACCATCGTGCCGCTATCGACGTAGGCGCCGATGTTGACGTAAGACGGCATCATAATCGCGCCTGGCGCCACGTAGGAACCGTAGCGGGCCACCGCATTCGGTACCACGCGAACGCCGGCTTTGGCGAAATCTTCTTCGCTGTATTTGCCGAATTTGGTCGGTACCTTGTCGTAGTAACGGACGTCTCCGCTTTCGATGACTTTGTTTTCGTTGATGCGGAAGGACAGCAACACGGCTTTTTTCAGCCATTGATTGGTGACCCAATCGCCGTCTTTTTTTTCAGCGACGCGCGCCGTGCCTTGGTCGAGCATGTCCAATGCCTGGTTAACCGCGTCGCGGACTTCGGCGGAGACGGTGGACGGACTGATTTCGGCACGGTTTTCGAATGCCTCATTAATGATGGTTTCCAAATTTGACATGGGTTCTCATAGGTTTAGTTAAAAAAGGTTGGCTGGGTTAGATGCTAGCCGTAACCCGACTGATGACTATGATTGTCGGGTTACGCTACGCTAACCCAACCTACTTAGGGTTTTTGATAAATGCCATGATGCGCTGCGCCGCTTCGACGCATTCTTCTATAGGCGCGACCAGTGCGATCCGAACATGGTTGGCGCCCGGATCGATGCCGCCGCTGTCTCGGGACAAATAACTGCCGGGCAATACCGTGACGTTCTGCTGCGCAAACAAGCGCTTGGCGAATTCGGCATTGTCTATCGGCGTCTT
This sequence comes from Methylomonas sp. MgM2, assembly GCF_054172045.1. NCBI lineage: Bacteria > Pseudomonadati > Pseudomonadota > Gammaproteobacteria > Methylococcales > Methylococcaceae > Methylomonas > Methylomonas sp. MgM2. Next base: position 34,934 of record NZ_JBSYXO010000009.1, read on the forward strand.
CAACCAGACGTAAAAACCGGCCGGTGGCCGGCCGATTTCGCAGACCTCCTGCATAATGTCGATAAACGCCGTGAATTTGTCTCGATACAACCGCCGGTTGTGCCGCACGTGTTCTTCGTCGTTCCAGGCCGCAATGCTGGCATGCTGGGTGGAAACCGGCATCGGACAGCCGTGGTAGGTACGGTATTTGAAATATTGCTTCAGCACTTCGGCATCGCCTGCAACGAAACCGGAACGCAGCCCCGGCGCATTGGAACGCTTGGAAAGGCTCTGAAAGATCAGGCAGCGTTTAAACGCGGTATTGCCGCTGTGCCAGGCGCTTTGCAGCAAGCCCAGCGGCGGACTGGCCTCGTCGTCGTACAGTTCGGTATAGCATTCGTCCGAAGCGATCAAAAAGTCGTATTGTTCCGCCAACTCCAGCAACTGCAGATGATCGGCTTGCGTCATGACCGCCCCGGTCGGATTAGCGGGCGAACAAACGAATACCAGTTGGCAGCGCCGCCAAATCGATTCCGGCACGCTGTCGAAATCAGGCAAGTAGCCGTTTTCTTCGGTGGTATTCAGATAATACGGTTCGGCACCGGCCAATAGCGCGGCGCCCTCGTAGATTTGATAAAAGGGATTCGGCATCACCACCACCGGCTTTTCGCCGGGATCGATCACCGTCTGTACGATTGAAAACAAGGCTTCTCGGGTACCGTTGACGGGCAGTACCTGGGTCTCGGCATCGACCGCGCCGGCGGCCAGACCGAAACGGCGGCACAGCCAGTCGGCGATAGTTTGGCGTAATTCGGGTAGGCCTTTGGTGGTCGGGTACAAGGTTAGGCCGTGCAGATGTTGCAGCAAGGCCTCCTGAATGAAATGCGGCGTGGCATGCTTAGGCTCGCCGATCGACAAGGCAATGTGGTGTTTATCGGCCGGCGGCGTCACACCCTGCTTCAGCGCCGCCAGTTTTTCGAAGGGATAAGAATGCAGCTGTGTTAAACGAGGATTCATTATTTGATGCAACGCGGCTGTTTGCCCATTTGCTGAGCTTGTTGCTGTAGCTGGAGGGCTTTATTCATATGTTGATTCAGATTGTCGATGCGGCTGCTGTGCGACGGATGGGTCGACAGAAATTCGATCGGTTGGGTTTTAGCGGCCTGATCCATTTTCAGCCATAAATTAATGCTCTGACGCGGATCGAAACCGGCACGCGCCATCAGATCCAAACCGATGGTATCGGCCTCGGTTTCATGTACGCGGCTATAAGGCATCAGTATTCCATATTCCGCACCGACGCCTAGCAATCCCATCGTAGTTTGTCCTAATGCCGATTGCGGTTGGGCCACCGCCTGAATCATAGCCATTCCCGTATTAACCGCCGTTTCCTGCGACAAACGCTCGTTGCTGTGGCGCGACATCACGTGCCCGATCTCATGACCGATCACAGTTGCCAACTGATCTTGATTGTCAACCAGATCAATCAATCCCGAATGTACACCGATTTTGTTACCCGGCAACGCAAAAGCATTCAATGTTTCATCCTCGAACACCACGACTTCCCATTGCCCGCCAACTTCGCGGGTAAGTGCGTAGGCAACGCATTGGGCAAATTGGTTATAATTTGGATTTCGGCTGATCGGATTCTTGCTTTTCATGCTGTCAAAGGCTTGTAAGCCCATTTGATTGACTTGATCATCCGGCATATAGAGAAGCTGGCTTCGACCGGTCGGGCTGGTAGCGCAAGCACTTAAACCCAATACCGCAAAGGCCGCATACAGAATTTTCTTTATCATGGCGCAAAAACCGGCAATTCGAAAGGTGCCTATTTTAACGTAATTGAACCGGAGGGACTAAACCCTTTTTCGAACGGACTCGGCCTGCCGAAGCGAATTTGACCGTAGAAAAATCGGTTCTTAGCCGGATGTAACCAGCCGATCTAGAGCCAATTGCAAACCGGAAACGATGACCTGTTTCCGTATGCTCAGCCTATCGCCGGAAAATAGTTTTCTTTCGCAAACGCCTTGCTGTGCCCTCATTTGAAAGGCAATAAAAACCGTTCCTACCGGCTTATCCGGACTTCCTCCGCCCGGACCGGCGATTCCGGTTACGGCTAAAGCCAAATCCGCCCGACTATGCGCCAGCGCGCCGGCGACCATCTCCAGCGCCGTTTCCCTGCTCACTGCCCCGAACCGTTCTAAGGTGGAGGGCTTGACGCCTAAAAGCTCGATCTTGGAAACATTGCTGTAGGTCACGAATCCTCTGTCGAACCAGGCCGAGCTACCCGGCACGTCGGTTACCGCTTGAGCGATGCCTCCGCCCGTGCACGATTCCGCCAAGGCAAGTTTACATTCCTTAGCATGAAGTAATTGCCCTATTGACTCGGCTAATCGATAAATCTTCGTATTCATCGGAAAAAACACTAACGTTGCGGCTATGATACCGATGTGATCACTACAAGCCGGGCCGTTGAATTACTTAGGCAACAGTTTGGCTTCATTGAACCTTTCATAATCGGCACCGACGCTGATGATAAAGCTGGTGACCTGTTCAATGCTCATTCTCGACTTAACCACTTTCGATTCGTGCACGATAATCGCAAAACCCGATGTCGGATTCGGCGACGTCGGCACAAACAGGATATAACGGTCTTCGACCTTATTCGTCACATAAGCCGGTACCCATAAACCATCTTTCGGGTATTCGACATAAACGACTTCACGCGGCTCCCGCAACTCGTGTCCGGCAATCATTTGCACCAATTTTTTGGTGACGCGATAAATCGTGCTCAATATAGGAATGCGCTCCAACACACCTTCAAGAGAGGCGATCATAGAGAAACGCCCTGAGCTAACGCGGTAACCGATGTAAGTAATCAAGGCAAAGCTGAACCCGAATAACAGAAAGGTGATGAAATAATTGTCGGAATACCCGTAGACGAATTCGAACAAGTCGGCAATTCGGTCTTTAACAAACAGGATGATTTGCAAAATGACAACGATAGGAATCAGAGCCAAGATCCCGATCAATGTGTAGTTGAACAACTTTTTCATGCGCTTCTCTCTTGTAATTCTTGTTGTTTAATAGGAACGAAATGAGCGATTAAGAGTGCTGCATGTTTAGCGAAAAATCAATCAAAAAGACGCGACCGGTTAAAATTCGCGAGGCAACCCAAACCCTTCCGAGTCGATCAAAAAACGGAGAATAGCTTCGCGAAGGTTGGACGAAATCGACAAACGGCTGGTGCATATTAACCGTTCTTCTAACATTTTCAGCAGGCCTTTTGCCTTAACGCGCGTTATTCGCTGAATTTGAAAGTATTTTTCAACTCATTTAATAGGCATGAAAAACGCTAGCGATTAACTTGTGTTGCATTCGACGTTTAATGTATACAAACTGATCTTCGAGATATACACGATGTTCCGTATAGTTCGCCAGAGCGGCCCGGAAACCTCATTCAGCGCCTCTGAATCGAAGTTATCCTAACTCAAGCCATACCCATATAGGCCTCGCCATGACAAATAACACCCAGCCTCTACCACCACCTTTGGACCCCGATAAAATCAAAACCTTGGAGACCGACGCGGTATTGACGTATTTACGCTGTAACAGGAACGGCCTCTCCGGTTCGAGCGCCGAGGAACGGCTTGAGTTTTATGGCCCGAACGCCATTCAGGAAAAACACCAAAGCCCTTTGTTGAAGTTTTTGTCTTATTTCTGGGGACCAATCGCCTGGATGATAGAAATCGCCGCGATTCTATCCGCCGTGGTCCGCAACTACGAAGACCTGATAATCATATTAGTCATGTTGTTTTTTAATGCGATTGTCGGCTTCTGGCAGGAATATCAGGCCGGCAATGCCATCGAGCAATTAAAGAAAAATCTCGCCTTAAAAGCACGAGTATTTAGAGATAACGCGTGGCAAACGGTCGATGCCGACAACCTCGTTCCAGGCGATATCGTAAAAACACGACTTGGCGACGTCATCCCTGCCGACATCCTGTTACTGGAAGGCGACTATCTGACGGTCGACCAATCCGCTTTAACCGGCGAATCACTGCCGGTCGACAAGCATATAGGCGATTTACTCTACGCCAGCTCCGTTACGAAGCAAGGTGAAACTATCGGTGTCGTTACCGCTACCGGGGCAAATACGTTTTTCGGCAAAACGGCCAAGTTGGTGGGTAGCGCCAAAACCGTTTCGCATTTCAAAAAAGCCGTTATACAGATCGGCGATTATCTCATTTTCATCAGTCTGGCTTTAGTGTTCGTATTAGTATTGGTGGGAATAGAACGGCATTTGCCGTTGATGGAATTAGTGCAATTCGCTTTGATCCTGACGGTTGCCGCTATTCCTGTGGCACTTCCGGCCGTGCTATCGGTTACCATGGCGGTCGGCGCGATCCGATTAGCCAAATTGAAGGCCATCGTGTCAAGGCTGGAAGCCATCGAAGAACTGGCGGGCATGGATATTCTATGCTCAGATAAAACCGGCACCTTGACCCAGAACCGCTTGTCGATGGGCAAGCCGGTCGTTTTCGGCGGCACCGATAACACCGGCCTGATTCAAGCCGCTGCATTAGCATGCGACTTCGAAAATCCGGATGCCATCGATGGCGCGATTATTGAGTCGATCGATGATAAAGAGGCCCTGCAGGCTTTTCGGCAAGTCCATTTCATGCCTTTTGATCCTGTGCAAAAGCGCACCGAAGCGGAAATCAAATCCAAGCAAGGTCTTCATTTCAAGGCTAGCAAAGGCGCACCGCAAGTGGTCATCGATTTGTGCAAGCCGGATGAGGCCTTACGTAGGCAGGCGGAAGCCGTCGTAAACGAATTCGCCTCGAAAGGTTATCGAGCTTTGGGTATCGCCCGGACCGACGACAAGGGCCAATGGCAGTTTTTAGGCCTGTTGCCATTGTTCGACCCGCCACGAGACGATGCGGCCGACACCATCAAGCAGGCCAAGGAGCATGGCATCGACATCAAAATGGTCACAGGCGACAATCTGGCAATTGCACGTCAAATCGCCGGAGAACTGCATCTAGGCCAAAATATTCTGCCTGCCGAACAAATCATGCAAGCCAAGAACAAACAAAACATCATGCACGACGTAGCTCGATGCGCGGAACGCGCCGACGGTTTTGCCCAGGTATTTCCGGAACATAAATATTGGTTGGTTAAAGACTTGCAAGCCACCAACCACTTGGTCGGCATGACGGGCGACGGCGTTAACGACGCCCCGGCATTGAAACAGGCCGATGTCGGCATCGCCGTTTCCGGCGCCACGGACGCTGCGAGAGCCGCCGCCGACCTGGTTTTAACCGGCGACGGCCTCAGCGTCATCATCAACGCGATCGAAGAAGCGCGCCGTATTTTCGAGCGCATGAACGCCTATGCCGTTTACCGCATCACCGAAACCATGCGCATCATGCTGTTCATGGTCTCGGCCATATTGATCTACAACATCTATCCGATCACCGCGGTGATGATTATCCTGTTGGCGTTGTTGAACGATTTACCGATTCTGACCATCGCCAGGGACAATACGCACTTGTCGCCTACGCCGGTGCGTTGGGACATGCGCACCGTGTTAACCGTTGCCAGCGTGCTGGGCGTGCTGGGCGTGACGGAAACCTTTTTACTATTGATCGTCGCCAAAAACGAGTTTCAGATCGGCCTGGAGCAATTGCAAACAGTCATATTCTTAAAACTAGTGGTTTCCGGCCATTTAACGCTATTCGTTGCTCGAACCCGGAAATGTTTTTTGACGCGGCCATTCCCGGCGCCGATGCTGCTGCTTGCGATTGTCGGTACGCAAATATTTGCGGCTTTGATTGCCGGCATGGGTTGGTTTGTAACGCCGATACCGTGGGAATATGTCGGGATGATTTGGGCCTACTGTTTGTTTTGGGTGGTCGTAGAGGACGTCTTCAAATTAAGCGTATACCGACAACTTGGACAAAAAACCGGCAAGCATGGTCGGTTTCTGCATATGTTGAGTCATTCGCTGCATCGTCACTAAGATTTTACAGGACCCTCGAATCACTACGGTCCTGCACAATACGACATTCATCTAGTGGCTTATAAGCTAGCTTGTTTCCCCGGCTCGACAGAATTAAGGATTTGGCCAAAAACAACTTTCCGTTTTGCCGGTCCGAACCCTGGGCATACCGAATGATGAGCCCGTGAACCCTTCCATGGGGGCTTGACGGCAGCGCCCTTGCTGCCGGCATCCTCACTCGGTACGCCCCCAGTGACTATTGCCATATCGGGAAGTTATTTTGGACGATATCCTAAGGAGTAGCATGGCCATAGTCTTCACAAAAGGCGGCAACGAGGCCTAGTCTATTTTCGAGCGCTAAACTAAAAACAGACTAAAAGTACGCGCTTAGCTCAGATTTGCGACTGTAAATAATTTTGAATGCCGATTTGTTCGATCAGCTCCAACTGTGTTTCCAGCCAGTCTATATGCTCTTCCTCGCTTTCTAGGATATCTTCGAACAGCTCTCTGGTGATATAGTCATTAACGCTTTCACAATAAGCAATAGCTTCTCGTAACAGCGGCACCGCCATGTTTTCAAGCTTTAAGTCGCACTCCAACATTTCTTTTGGATGCTCACCGATCAGCAATTTGCCTAGACTTTGTAGATTGGGCAAACCTTCTAAGAACAATACGCGCTCGATCAGTTTGTCAGCATGCTTCATCTCATCGATGGATTCGTGATATTCCTTATCGTTGAGCTTGTGATAGCCCCAGTTTTTGTACATACGGGCATGCAAGAAATATTGATTGATCGCAGTCAATTCGTTTTCCAAAACTTTGTTCAAATATTCGATGACTTTTTTATCGCCTTGCATGGGAGTCTCCTTGGTTTTGATGCGGAAAACGGGGAATGTCCGCAGTTATCGGTGTCAGCGCAAATTACCATACTGATAGTCGGTAAACCAGTGCAATCAGTAAACACAGTATTATCAAATCGACTGCCAAATAAAGCGTTCAGCCTTTAATCGTATTCCGGCAGGCCAACCTAGCCGAAAGTCGAACCGTTCCACCCCCAAAATTCCGCAGGGCAATTACTAAATTCGATATATATCCGGTCAGGAGCTAATGATAATTTTGTCCCTAACAACTTAGGAATTGAGCAGGCCAATGCTTTGGTTTGTTCTGTCGATAAGCCGATACTTTTACATTCCAGGTAAGCCAACGGCTGGTTAGTACCACCGAACAACATGCTTCTGTCGCCAAAGATCTCCACCATCACGTAACGCTCCGGCTTACCGGTTTCCTTAGCCAACAGACCGGACAATTCCGCCAGCAATTGTTGCGATTGTTCCCTGGAAATATCGACATTTGTATTTAATTTCAAATAAGGCATTGCTATTCCTCGCTCTTTTAATAATGATTGGTAATCTTATCCATCAAACAACAATAATTCACCTTGGAGCATGCTATGAAATCACATCACTTGTTATCCGCAATCTTACTATTGTTCGCGAACGTCGATGCTGTTTACGCCTATGGTAGTAGTTCAAGTTCCAACACTTGTCATAAACCCACGTTCTCCGAGTTTCAGCCGGCGGCTAATAAATATCTGCAAAGCTTTCGAGCGTTTTCATTCGTTGCCTCTTCCAATACGACGGCCAGTTCTATTGAAGTCACTGTTAGCACCGGCAAGATCAAGCATCATTTTACAGCTAAGGAACTGGAAATTACCCCGAGAAGAAGCGGTCAGCTAGAAGTCAAAGGCAAGCTGAATCGCGATTTCCAACATGGCTTTGTCCGCATCAGCGCCTCGGCGCATAGCAAACCCGACTGCAAGAACTCTGACGGCTACTTGATCAGAGTTCAATAATGAACCGCAAGCTCAAACCGTCCGTGCGGATCAACGCAAATGAACGATTTTTTGTTCCACTTCGATGACCGCGCGATTCAAGAGACCGAACTGCTTATCCTCGACGAACTGCAAACCTAACGCATAAAAAATCGGCATCCATAACGGATTGATCATCATCGCACCTAAAATACTTTTGGCGGTGCGCATTAAATTCTTCAGTGGATTAAAGCCTTGGGTTAAAGAGGTTTTAGGATGTTCGACAAAAATTTCGTTGATGGGGCGCAATAACGACAAATCGACGCTGTCTAAATTGAGGCTAGCCAAAGCCAAGCGATCCCGAATCCTAAGAAAATTCAAGCGGGCCACGCACACCGAAACCACGAATGCCAAAGCCATCAAGGGCAGTAATACCTTGGGTGGGGCAATCGGCGCAAAAATCGGCGCCATCAATACCAAACTATAGCCCAGCATCAACACATCCTCTCCGCGTTCGACGTCTTTATCAACGCCGGCCACAATGGCCACTACAGGATGACGAACGGAATCAGTATAAACGTTTGTTTGCGACATAAAATTCTCCTTACCCAGAGAGAAGCGGACTTATTATCTATGCCGGAATAAACGCAAAAGTCAAACGATATTAAACAGGGAAATCGGCTATCAAAATTAGCTGTTACCGGTTTTCGCGTCCACTCCCGCGGTTTCCTGCCTTCTACCCGATGCTCAGCGGGAACAACGGAAAATTCGCTACAAGCAACGGAGGACGGTCAGTTTATTCTGATGTCATCCTTCGATCGACCTTCGAACTCTTAATATCGTACATCGCCACATCCGCGTGGTGTAACAAAGTCTTGGCATCCGTTCCATGATCCGGAAAGATGCTAATTCCGGCGCTGACGCCGATATTAACGTTATTTTCATCGATATAATAAGGCATGCAGATCGCATCGATGATGTGCTTAAGGGTTTTTTCCACCTTTTCGTAAGTACTCACGGCCTCAAGCAAAACCACAAACTCATCGCCGCCTAAGCGCGTGACGGTATCGGTATTACGCACAGTTCTGACCAATCTTTGCGCGACAAGCTTCAACAGCTGGTCGCCGACTTTATGGCCGAAAACATCGTTTACCGGCTTGAATTTATCCAAATCCAAAAATAAAACGGCAAACTTCGAATGATTGCGCATGGCTAATTGAATAGCGCGATCGAGCATGTCGTCGAACAACACGCGATTGGCCAAGCCGGTTAACGGGTCGTGATAGGCAATATGACGCAGTTGCGCTTCTTCCGCTTTGCGCTGGGAAATATCCGATAATATGGCGACGTAATGCGTCAGCTCGTTGCCGGCATTAGTGATCCGGTTAATACTGACCCTAACCGGCAACAAGGCACCGCTTTTCTTGCGATCGAACAACTCGCCCTGCCATTGTCCGCTATCATTCAGCGACTGCCACATCTGTTCATATTCGTTGTGGCTGGTGTAACCCGATTGCAGCATAGTGGGCGGTTTACCCAGCAACTCGTGTTCGTCGTAACCGGTCATCTTACATAAGGCCTGGTTAACCGAGACGATATGCATTACCGCATCGGTAATCAAGATTCCGTCACTACTGGCCGAAAAAACCGTTGCCGCTAATTTTAGCTGTTGCTCGGCTTGTTTGCGTTCAGTCAAATCCACGACATAAGCGATGCCAACTTCCTTCTCGCCAACCAGCATCGCAGCCCCGAATAGGATTGGCACGACATGTCCGTGTTTGTGAATCAAGGCCTTTTCGAAAGGATCGCAGCGCCCATGCATTAAAAGCTCGTCTATGGCTTGCCGATCCCTTTGCCTGAATTCGGATGGCGTAATTTCTCGCCAGTTGATAAGTTTGTACTTCAGATCGGCCCGATCATAACCGAGCATATTTAGAAACAGGTCGTTTGCTTCAACTACCAATCCGTCCATACGCCACGAGATAATACCTATCGTATTGGACTCCTTAAGCCTGCGAAAGCGTAATTCGCTGATTAACAGTTGCCGTTCCGAGCTGGCGATACTCTTGATAATTTGCCGACTGACCAGCACGCCAAGTCCTAAAACAATTAACAACACCAACAGCGTCAACTGCCAGGTGATCTTTTTGACCCATCGTGCACCTTCGCCGAGGGTCATCGAAAACTGATTTTCCAATTGCAGCAATTCATCATTGAGAGCACGTAACCGAACTCTCGAATCAACGAGCTGCTCCGTTTGTCCATTGGACGACTTAATTTCATTTCGAATTTGTTCACCGACCAGTTTTAACGCTTCTATAGTTTGGTCTGCCGTTTCCCAAATCATCACTGCATCACGCATATAGGAGATACGCTGAAACTTTAGAAAAAAATCAATCATGGACTGTATATCGTCCGGATGATTCTGACCCTGCACAAACCCGATCCTAGCCTCTTCGTAATCCGGAGGAATCTGTAATAACGCTAGTCTTGCCCGCTTATCACCACCGATAACCTTAAGCGCATCCCGATAGGCGTAGTAGTCTGCTTCGTCTCGGCTATAGGAGTAACTGCTTAGATGAAAAACCGCATCCTTCTGCGCTTTAGCCCATAATCCTTCACCCCTGACATAGGCCCGAACACCATCAAAAATATTGCCGTACCAAGAAATTAAGCTGCCCGACAACACAGAAATCAAAACGAAAAGCGAGACAATGAAAACCACCTTCCCTTCTGTAGAAAGTTTAGGACGCCATATTCGGTATTTTTTCGTTCCCATGTAATTCAATGCACTGAGCATCTCTAACGTCTTTACTCATAATATTACTTTATATTGATTTAATGACCTCCCGTTCGAAAAGAAAAAACACCGTGGATCACATAATGAGCAATTTCGAAATCGATTCGCGCTTGATTAAAGCGTGAACAATCCTTTTTATCTTGATTAATTAGTGCTTGAAAGGAAGCACGCTTTTTTCATATTTCCGCTGGCTCGCTGATCATAATTCCAACGGTTATTCGGCGTAGGCCGGCCTGTTTTTTCTTCTGATCGTACTCAATGATGCAAATCAGCCGTTTTGGGCGAATTTTGGACACACCTTTCCCGTTTTTCGGGCTTTTTCCATCACCGGACCTTGTCGTTAGGCGGCTTTTATATACGGGTTCGTCGTCGATTCGCTTCTTATTGTTCTTGCTCGCGCAAAATGACGCCTATCCTTGTCACCGATTAACGGTTCCAGGACCAAGGGCTCTATTTTATAACCGAATGCGTCTTCGCAGACATCAACCCATATTTCTTCTGCAACGATCTGAATACCGTCATTCCTTGGAAGGCTTGCCACGTTTCATCGCTGGGCGAATACGAAGTCAAAGATTGTTTCAACGCGATAAAAGCTTTATGTTCGTCATGCACCGGAATTATTCCTCTATGACCGTCTCAAGCTGTAAATGAGTTTTTCACTTCCATATCATTACAACCGATTATCATGCACAGATGAGAGTTCGATAACGTTGACCCAAGCTAGTGATAAATTTCGTAAATTAGTTACCGTATTTTTAAGTTGTGACCCTCTAACCTCTCGTCGCCGCCATTTAACCGAACAACCCCAGCGCGTCAAACCTTCGGGCGGCATTTTTTCCGGCTGCGTCAATAGCCTGTTTCTGAAGTCTGCGCCATTTGCCGGCCCGAGCCTTGGATACGCCCGGTGGTTATCTGTTAGTTTTGCTTGCCTTCCGTGCCGGTCAATACGATCGGCGCACGCTCCGTCAGTCGCCGTTCGGCGCTATGGCTTGCGATAATTTTTCGGATGTACTCTGTCCGCATCGCTCGGTTTGATTTCCGGGGCTCTTCTTGGTACGCCTCAGGGTCCGCACCGGCAAAACGGGAAGTTGTTTTTGGCCAAATCCTAAGGTAATCCAATTATTAAATTAAACACTAGGCGTTACTTTGCAAAATGAATAATGTCTATGCGACCGAATCCGGTACTACAGGAATTATGTCAATTTTCGTCGTCGTTACGGTCGCGATTAATGATTTTTTCATCAATAATCTTATGTAAAAATCGCACTAATTCCGCGGAGCCGTCTTCACCGAACTCTAACTGATCAGGCTTGCTTAGGGCGGCGTTGACGTCGACGCCCAAGATACCGTCTTTTAGGGTGATGTAATAGTCCGCTTCCGCATAATTGTCCTCGGAAAAGATGTCAAAAAGAGTTTCTTTCTTTCCTGCGGTATCCGGATCGTAGCGAACCTGAATACGATTTTCCTCGCGGTTTTTATCTAAGACTTTTATGTTGCCTATCTTGAGTGCGACGATTAGCATCTCCCACGCGCGATCCAGACGGGTTTTCAACGTTAATTTCGGAAACTTCCCATCGTCCTGAAAGTCGACCAATCCCGCTAACGGAGAGGCCGGCTTAGGCTCAAGGTCGTCAGCGGAAACGGAAGCTTGGGATTGAGTGTGTTCGATATGCAATTCCGGAGGTAATTCGAGTATGTGCGTATCGCGATAACGCTCCGATGTATCGGCGCATCCGACCATAAGCAGCGCGTGCAGCGAGCACGTAACATATGTCCCGATCTTTTTCATGAACAAAAAAACCGCCGGTGATCAAGAGCCGGAAATGCCGCCCGCGTTTTCTCCAGCCGGCTCTTATCGATATCGCCGGTAACGATACCCGGCCCTGTTTTATAACAATCGAGAACCACTCCCCACGGATCAATGATCATGCTGTGTCCGAAAGTCTGGCGCCCGTTAACATGAAAGCCGCCTTGATTCGGCGCGATCACGTAACACAGATTTTCGATGGCTCGAGCGCGTAATAGTATTTCCCAATGTGCGGCGCCCGTTTTCGCGGTGAATGCGGACGGAATAACGATAACATCTAAGCCTTTCCGGGTCATCGGCCGAAAAAACTCTGGGAACCGTAGGTCGTAACACACAGCCAAGCCGATGCGGCCAACAGGAGTGTCGATCACACAGGATTCTTCGCCCGCTTCAACGGAATCCGATTCCCGGTATTCCTCAGCGGAGTCCGGTACGGCAACATCAAATAAATGTACTTTATCGTAACGTGCGACACGTCGCCCTTGATCGTCATAAACTAAGCAGCTAGCGCGGACTTTGGTATCGGCCGTAGCGTGCATTGGAATAGTTCCTCCAATCACCCAAATGCCGTATTTCTTCGCTACGGAGCTTAAAAATTCCTGAATCGGACCTTCTCCATCGGTCTCCCGCACGTTAATTTTGTCGTACTCGTTCATTCCCATGATGGCGAAATTCTCGGGTAATGCCACTAATTTGGCCCCTTTGCTCGCGGCCTCGGCGATTTGTTTTTCGGCTTCTAATAGGTTAGCGTTGACTTGAGGACCTGACGCCATTTGGATCGCAGCACAGATTGTCATAGATTATCCTTATTATTTTTTTATGTTGTTCCGAAATAAAAATGAGTAAGAGATGTCGCGGGGGTGCATAATTATTTTGTAATCGAATCGAGCCAGTCGAACTCTGTCAAGCCTCTCCAAGTCTTATTAAGTAATCCATCCTCTTCGTGAAGCGGCGTTACTTCGACATTGTTCCACTTACCGGTTAGTTGATATTGTGACCCAAAAAAATAACCTTCTTTATAATCGTCAGTTACCGCTTGCGTGATGATGCTGGCAATCCCGCCGACGATTGTACCAGCAATGGGTACTGCGTCGGAACTCTTTGGTATCACCGCCACGCGTTGATTTATGGTCTTGTTGACCAGATTGGTAAAACCGGCAATATTGAAAGTAGCGGCCATGGCATCGATCGATAAGTCGTTGGTGAAAGCTAAACCGTTCTTTATTTTGAAATTTCCCAGTATCGAGTCGAACGCCAATCCCTCACGATAGATATCGCTGAAGTCCAAGCTTAGTCGTTTTACCCATTGTTCCATAGCGATCAGGCCAAGCAGCCGGCCGAATCCCGGTTCGATGCTAGAGATGCGGCCGTCTCTTAGCTCGATACGTATTTGTCCATTCAAACGGTCCATCGAAAACTGATGAGGCCCGCCCGTCCATTCGCCGTTGACATCGATATTGGCGGATGTTTCCTTGAAATCATCCGTAACCCTTAGTTGCGACAATAGGCGGCCGAAGTGATCCATTTTCAGATTACCTCGGATCTGAGTGCTGGTACCGGAAGGTTGTTCTAACCAATCGCCGGTAAGATCCATTATTCCTTTATCGTTTTGTACACGAATCGTTTTAAAGTGAATACCCTTGCTTAAACGTTCGGTTTGCAACTGTAAGCTCCCTAAATTCACTGAGTGCCAAAGCAATTTTTCACTATTCAGGTCGATTAGTGGTAATGAACTTGCGGTGACGTTATTTACACCTGCGAAGCTCATCTTCTCCATGCCTGTAAGATTCCAATATTCCATATCAAATCGCATATGATCGTTTCCGCTAAGCTTGTCAGGAATCCGGAATCGTCCCTTCGCCAGAGAGCTATCGATGATGCCGTCCCATGTTTGATTAACGCGCCGGACTTGGCAGTGCATAGCGCCTAGCTCCTGTTCCCCCCACAGCAGGTTTTCCGTGTCGATGGTAATCTCTCTAAGTGGAGGGAGGCTGCTTTCATCGCTCGCACTGAAACCACCGATGGCATCGGACAAGTTGAAAGTCGGTTGTTTGATATCAATCGTTATGCCGGCATTGTTGTAACGATTAGCACGGCCTTGCCCGATTACTATATTGCCGGAATATAGGCGATCGCGATTTTTGTCGACTAGTAAAAAAGCCTGCAATCGGTTGCCATAACTTACCTGCAACGGCATTAACGCTGCGTTATCGAACTCAAAATTCAAATGTAACGGTATTTCATCCGGCGCCGTTTTTTCGAGATGGGCTAAACCGTTAATGTTGACGCCTTTCAGCGAGCTGGTAATGTCCAATAAACCGGGCCGTTCGTCGCTATAGGGTAGCGTCAACTTTGCATGATAAGAAAACTCGCCTGTTACCGAATCGTTTTGTAGAAACGTAAATTGATTTTCCAAGTGTTCGATATCGGAATCGCCATCTATTTTGAGATAAGTGGCATCGTCATCGCTATTCAATTCACCTAGTATTGAATACCCCAATGCACGAGCATTTAAAGGTCCGCTGCCTATTCTGTCTTCGGTAAATTTCAATACGCCCTTGATGCCGTCCACCTTCAGATTGATAGGTTTTAATGTTAGCTCTGCACCATTTAAGCTGGCATTAACGTTGACTTGGGCGGGCTCTTCCAATTCATAAGGAATTTTCAACTCCAAATCGACGCGTGTGCTTCCTTTTGCGTCGATTAAATTCACAATCGGATCAATTTTTTCCTTTAAAGGAGATTTTTCCAGAAGTCCAAAGGCGTTCATAATCTTGGAGTTCAATTGTCCCCAGACATAAACATATTCGCCGTCCGCTAAGTCCGGCATCGTGACAACGGCTTGATCAATCTCGACCTGTTCGCTACGGCCATCCCATATAGCAACCTGCAAGTCGTTCCGCAAAAATTGCACATCGGCGTATAAATCGCGCAGATGAGGCCAATCCTGATTAAACTGAAACTCGCCGTTTTCAATCGTAAACACCGTTTCGAAGCGGCCTTGCCCGCGAGCAAACGGAAATTGATCGAGTGCGCCTTCGATGACCATTTCACCTCGATTTATTTGGCCGGCGACGAAAGCGTCGTCAAGCCATTCGACGGCGCCTTCGTTCATGATCTTGGCAGGCAAATATCGATGCACTTGACTAATATCGGTGAATTCGCCGAAACGTGTTCGCATATCCAGCACGGGCGAGGCGCCGGCTTTTGAAATCAACAGATTAAAATCAGTGACGGTCTTAAACTCGGTGCTATCGGCTACTAGGTTTCGGCTATAGAATTGCCAGGCATCGTGCGTTTGCCACCAATGAACGCTGCCTTGTACTCGTTTGATATTGATGGCGTTTCTAAACAGTTCGTCGACTTTGGCCAGCGCATCGTGGGTATCAAGAATAATTTGGCCGTAGCGATTATTCGCACTGATTTCCCCGCTTAGGTTGAGTATTTGAGGTATGGCACCGAAGGAGTCGACACTTAAACCATCGAAGCGGCCGCGAACTGCATAATTATCAAAATCGTTACTGACGAATACACTGACATCGCGTAGTCGTCCTTTCGGGTTAAGTTTTAACCAGTCGGCATAAGTGTGCTCCACAGGCACAAACAGTGGCGCCAAAAACATGGCTGCGGGCAAATCCAATTGCTTTATGATGGCCGATAGGTCGCCTTGAACATCTTGCTGTAAGTAGAAAGAACCCTCGGGCCAGCGTTGTCGTTGGGTGTAGATATTGACGTCATAACCGGCCAGACGCCAACGATCTTCGTTATTACTCCATGAAAAATTGGCCTGGAATGTGTCCATCTGCAAAGGTGGCCCTTGATTTTTGCTGATACTGATTTGTTGGGCCTGGATATAGCCATCAATTTGATAGGGATTGGAATCTCGCCATAGACTCCAGACTCTAATGTCGCCCGCCCCTGATTGAAGGATTAAGCCAAATGGCAAATCGCCTGTGACCAAGGCTGAAGCTTGCAGATCCGTGCCTTCGATATAAAGCTGGCCGCCAATATCCTTGCCTTGAGCTATATTGCCGGTGATTAGCGCAGAGATGCGCAGGCTATCGCCGTATTGCTTTGGCAAGTCACTGACAAGATGTACTTCGTGACTGCGGCCGCCATAGTGATTTTTCAGGACGAAATCGATATGGTCAAAATGTACTTGATCACCATGCCGTTTTAAATCCTGCCAACTAATTTGACTATCCAAGATTTCATATTTGCCGCCGCTTAATAGCCAAACAGGCGGTTCGTCGCTTGCCTGCAGGCCTTTGATCGAAAAGTTTCCATCGATATTTCGAGTGATGCTGACTTTCGCGCCGACCAAAGTGACGCGAGTGGAAGACAGCCAATCTTGGCGGCGCAATAAGGTCCAAAAATCAATGCCGAGACGAATTTCTCGAAGTTGAATGTCGGGCTTTGCTTTGGAATCGTCGGCTTCGACACTGATTTCACGCAAGATGACTTCCGGGTTGAAGCCTCGCATGCCGGCTTCCAGCTTGCCGATGCGAATCGGTGTCTCGGTGATGTGGCGAATTTTTTGTTCCAGTTCCAGCTGGTAATTATCTAAGCTGGCTAGAAAAACGCGTGCCGCGGTCAATAGCAATGCTATGGCAATCAGCGACCAAAACAGCAGATGACGGGTTGCCCGGGTTATATGACCAATCACGAAATGCAAGACCTACAGCAATACGACGTCGTAATGTTCCTGGTTGTATTCGGCTTCAGCCCGGATCTTAATAGCCACTTTTAAAAAGACTTCCAACTCGGCAAGCATATCCGCCTCTTCATCCAATAACATTTCTACCACCTGCTCGGATGCCAGCACCAGTATTTGTTGCACACTATATTGTCTTACCACGCGAATGATTTCACGGAAAATTTCCAAACAAATCGATTCGGCGGTTTTTAGTACGCCGCGGCCTCCGCATGTAGTGCAAGGTTCACAGAGAATATGTTCCAAGCTCTCGCGTGTACGCTTGCGGGTCATCTCTACCAAGCCGAGTGCCGAAACTTCGGTGATCTTTGTTTTTGCGTGATCCTTGTCAAGGTTGCGTTGCAGTGCTGTCATAACTTGTTTTTTATGGTCTTCGCTCTGCATATCGATGAAATCGATGATGATGATGCCGCCCAAGTTACGCAGGCGCAGCTGCCGCGAAATGGCTTGGGCGGCTTCCAGATTGGTTTTGAAGATGGTTTCTTCCAGGTTGCGTCCGCCCACATAACCGCCGGTATTAACGTCTACCGTGGTCATGGACTCGGTTTGATCGAATACCAAATGCCCGCCCGACTTTAATTTGACTTTGCGATCCAGCGCCTTGCTGATTTCATCCTCGACATTGTAAATATCGAACACGGGCCGCTCGCCCGAATAATGCTCGATGACCGGCACCACTTCGGGCACGAAGGTTTCGGCGAATTCGATCAGTCGCAAGAAGGTTTCCTTGGAATCGACCCGGACTTTTTCTATGCCTTCTTTATATAAGTCGCGCAGGGTGCGAACGCTGAGCGGCAGATCTTCGTGAATAAGAGATTTGATCTTGGCTTTTTTACTCTTTTCCAGAATGGATTCCCAGAGTTTGTATAAAAAAGTCATGTCGGAATACAGAATCGCTTCCTCGACGCATTCGGCCGCCGTTCGCGCAATAAAGCCGCCGGGCACGGCGTGCTTTTGTAGATAACCCTCTATGCAGGCGCGCAGGCGGACTCTTTCTTCTTCGCTTTCGATACGCTGCGAAACGCCGGAATTAGCCGCATAAGGCATATAGACCTGATAGCGCGAAGGAATCGAAATATCAGTGGTTAGGCGCGCGCCTTTGTTCCCTAGAGGGTCTTTGGTCACTTGCACGACGATTTTCTGACCTTCCTTTAAATAATGTTCGATATTTTCCGAACCACCTTCCAATTCCTGGCTGTTGAAATCGGATAAATGTAAAAACGCGGCTTTTTCCAGGCCGATATCGACAAAAGCCGCCTGCATGCCGGGCAGTACCCGGCATACCTCGCCCTTATAGATGTTGCCGACCAAACCTTTTTGACGAACCCGCTCGATAATGAGTTCCTGCAATACGCCGTTTTCGATTACCGCCACCCGGGTTTCGGGCGGCGTTACGTTAATTAAAATTTCTTCACTCATGTGATGACTCTGATTCCTTGTTTAGCTAATAGTTGTGCTGTTTCGAACAGCGGCAAGCCCATCACCCCGGAAAAACTACCCCTAATCGATTCTACGAATATGCTGCCCAAACCTTGAATGGCATATGCACCGGCCTTGTCGTACGGTTCGCCCGTTAGCCAATAGCTCAAGATTTCGCTATCGCCTAACTTTCTAAATGTTACTTCGCTAACGCTCATTGCTTGCCAATGACCATGACCCCTAAGTGATACGGCGCTGTACACTTCGTGGCTGCGGCCGGAAAGTTTGCTCAACATTTCAAGCGCATGCGCTTCGTTTCGGGGCTTGCCCAAGATTTCTCCATCGCAGACTACGCAAGTGTCCGCGGCCAAAACCGGTAAATTACCCGTTAGTAAAGCGCGGCATGCCGCCGATTTTTCATTGGCGACACGCTCGGTATAGGCCAATGCCGATTCGCCCGTCCACGGACTTTCGTCAATGTCGACTGCATGAATTGAATGGCTGATGCCGATTTGGTTTAACAATTCGCTACGGCGAGGGGAGGCAGAGGCAAGAACAAGTTGGGAGTCCATGTAGTTAACGATGATAAGGATGGTTGTTTAAAAGACTCCACGTACGGTAAATTTGTTCCGCCACTATCACTCGCACTAGCGGATGTGGGAACGTTAAAGGAGACAAACTCCAACATTCCTGAGCACGGTCTCTGACATTCTGAGATAGACCTTCCGGACCGCCAATCATCAACGCTACCGGTTGCCCGATCGACAGCCAACGTTGCAGCGATGTCGCTAAATCCTCGGTGCTCCAGGGTTTGCCGGGAATATCGAGCGTGACGATATGGGAGCGTGGTGGCAGTGCCGCCAGCATGCGTTGGCCTTCTTCTTTGGTGATTCGCGCGATATCACCGCTACGGCGTTTGTCAGGCGTGATTTCTTTTAATATTAGCTCACATTCGCGCGGTAGGCGTTTGGCGTATTCATTATAGCCTTGCTGTATCCAGTTCGGCATTTTATTGCCGACGGCGATTAGATGAATTTGCATGACTTAAAAATGACACGGATTTCCATTTGTTTGTGTTTTTCCAGTGATCTAACGAGGAATCTGGCTAGGTTACACGAAGCGATTAAGTTTGCGAAATCGATCAGGTCGAGACCTCCAAGGTATTGTCGCTAAAAGACTTGATGCCGCGCTGAGTAAGGCCAATACTTAATGGTTGAAATAAACCAAAGATAAGAAAATTGGCCCATTTCAACCAAAAGCTTTAGAATGCAGGCCCAATCTGACTTAACATCACATTGGTAATGGCAATATTGAGCATGCTGCTTTGGACACCGGCCTTGGGCGCGTTAATGATTGTCCCAATCTCGGGAAATCGTGTTGGGCTGATTAGGTCTATCAGCTACGTAATGGCCTGTATTACCTTGCTATTAGTGTGTTGGCTATTGGTGGCATTCGATATCAATAGCAGTTCCATGCAGTTCAGTGAGTTTTATCCTTTAAATCCGAAACTGGGCAGCGCCTATGCGCTGGGTGTCGACGGTTTATCCATGCCGATGTTGGTCTTGGCCGCGTTGCTGTCCTTGATTGCCTTGTTGGCCTCGATTTCGATAAACGAGGGCGTCAAAGGCTATCACATCTGCATTTTGTTGTTGGAATTCGGCATGCTGGGCGTATTTATGGCTCAGGATTGGGCCCTGTTTTACATCTTTTGGGAAGTCACATTAATTCCCTTGTTTTTCCTGATCGACCGTTGGGGCGGCAAACGCCGGCATGCCGCCAGTCTGAATTTCGTTTTGTACACCATGGGCGGCTCGGTATTCATGCTGCTCAGCCTGCTGGCGATCAGCCAATACGACTTGGAACATCAAGGATCGTTGATGGTTTCGATGGGACAAGCGGCGCAAAACATGCCGGTAGTCGAACAAGTGCTGGTATTACTGGGCTTTTTACTGGGTTTTGGCGTGAAAATGCCTATATTCCCTTTGCACGGCTGGTTGCCCTTGGCCCATGTCGAAGCGCCTAGCCCTATCAGTATACTGCTATCCGGCATCCTGCTGAAAATGGGCGCATACGGTCTGTTACGTACGGTGGTCATGCTGCCGGTGGCCGCGAGCCTGCTGCAACCGGCCCTGGTATTTCTGGCCTTGTTCGGCATGATTTACGGCGGCTTACTGGCCTGGCGCCAGCGCGACCTGAAAGCCATGGTGGCGTATTCGTCATTGAGCCACATGGGCGTGGTTTTGCTTGGTATTGCCGCCTTGAACCAAACCGGCTTTACCGGCGCGATCTTGCAGATGACGGCCCACGGCTTGATTGCCGGCGCGCTGTTTTTGCTGGTCGGTTTGTTATACGAACGCACCCACACTCGCAATATTCAGGATTACAGTTCGCTGGTGCAAGTCATGCCGCGCTTCGCCGCCTTCACAACCCTGGCTCTATTGGCGGCGATGGGATTACCCGGATCGGTCGGCTTTATCGCCGAATTGCATGCTTTAATCGGCGGGTTCCAGCAGTGGGGCGGTCTAATGGCCTTTTTCAGTCTCAGCATACTAATCAGCGCCGCCTATGCGATGCGTACCATCGGCATGCTGTTCACCGGCCCGGTGAAACCGCAAATGCAACGAATTTCGGATCTGAAACCGGTCGAACTGATGGCATCGGGCACATTGGTGGCCGGGATTGTTTGGTTCGGTTTAATGCCGGCGCCGTTGATCGCCTTATCGAATGAAACAGTCCTCAGAATGCTGAGAGTCATTGGCGAGAGGCTGTCATGACGCAAGTAATGACTTCAGATCCGCAGGCTTTGAAACAAAGCATAGTCGACGCGATCCAGCATCTGGATCACGTATTGCCCGGTCAGGCGCCGATTCACGACTTCGTGCATCACAACACCTTACACGGTTTCCAGCATCTGCCGTTCGAACAGGCCTTGGCGGAGTTTTCGGCATTGACCGGCATCGATTGTTACTTGCCCGCCGAACAATTTCGCGGCTTTTACAAGCAAGGCCGCATCGCCGACGCCGACATAGACGCCGTCTTGGCCGAGCAATTCGGTTTCTCGGAAACGGCTGGCGATCGACAGCGACTTTACCGTTTGGCTCTGTTGTGCGATTTGGCGCCGATCAGCCCGGCGCAATGGCACTGGCACGTGCAGGAGCTTGACCTATTCGGCGACCCTGCCTCCAAACGGCTTTGGCAGAGTCTGATGGAGAAACTCGACATCCGGGCGCCGGAGCTTCATCCCGAACAGCTATTGGATTTGAGCGAGGAGCAACTCGAAAGCTGGCCGGACAGCCACAGCCATTCGATGCAGCTGCAAACCAAACAAGATATAGCGGCCTTCTTTGCTCAAGTCGGCGATCGTTTGACGCTACGCGGTTTGCTGCAAGCATTGACCGGCATCGATATCCTGGACAGCGTGCGTCCGCAACTGATCCGCTTAGGCGCCAGCGTGCTGGACGAAGGGCAAGCCGCGTGGCGTTTGCCGGAGCGCCAGTCATTGGGCCTGTACCAAGCCTGGCTGCGTTGCGCCGATTTCGACCTGCTGCCGGCGTTTCAGGAAATACCGGATTGGCAGACGCTGAAAGCTGCTTTGCCGGAAGACGCCGTCGACGCCATCATGCAGCAATTGCAGGCCCTGGGCATTCCTCCCGCACGTTGGCCCGGTTATTTGCGGCGCTTGGCTTTGGAACTGCCGGGGTGGTCCGGCTTGATCAACTGGCGGCAAACCCACCCGTCTTACCAGGCCGACGATGCCACCAAGCCGCAGTTGGCTGATTATCTGGCGATCCGCTTGTTCCTGGATAGACTGCAGCTACACGCGGTCTGCCGCGAACAATGGCGTTGCCAGGCCGGCCTGGACAAACTGCTGACTTATTTTGACAAACATGCGGCTGAATTCGCGGTCCGCCAAGCTTTATTTAACGGCGGCTTGCCGGAATATCTGGCACAATCCGCCCATGCGTTGTTGGCAAATTTCGCGACCAGTCCCGCGGCCTGGCAAGCATTGGCCGAACGCATTTGGACCTGGCGTCATAGTCCATTGGCCGACCGTAAAGATCAACCGAGCGCTTTCAACCATGGTTGGCGCCTGTTCCGCCTGTGCAAGGAATTGGGCTTGACGGCGGCCGATATACAAGCGCTCGACAAAGAGCAGTTAATGAGCTGGTTAAACATCATCGACGGTTTCGGTGAAGCCGAGCGCAGCCGGGTCTGGTTGGAGGCATACGAGCGGCATTATCAACAGGATTTATTGCAAGCCTTGTACGCCAATCGCGGCCGCGGTCGCTGGGCCCAACGCGAACAACGGCCGGAAGCGCAAATCATCTTTTGCATGGACGACCGCGAAGAAGGCATACGCCGCCACTTGGAGGAACTGAATCCGCGGATAGAAACGCTGGGGGCGGCCGGGTTTTTCGGCGTGCCTATGAATTACCAGGGTCTGGACGACAGTAAACCGACGCCTCTATGTCCGGTAGTGGTCGTGCCGTCGCACGAGGTTCGGGAACTGAGCCAACATGCGTCGCTGCAAGGTCACCGGCGAGGCAACAAGCTGAAGCAAGATATGGCCTATCTGCTGCACCACGGCCTACGCCGCGATGCCTTGCTAAGCATGCCGTTAATTCATGCCGTAGCCCCGCTGGCCTTAGGCGGCTTGCTGCTGAAAAGCCTATTCCCGAAAAGCCAACAAAATTTGTTGGCGGCCGCCGCCGCGGCGGTCGTGCCGGAAATCGATACCCGCTTGCAATTTACCGCAAGCGACGATGACGGCCCGGCGACGCCCGAACAGCCCCGACTGGGTTTCACTGACCGGGAACAGGCCGAGCGCGTCGCGGCCTTCCTGCGCAATACCGGCCTGACTTACGGTTTCGCCGAGTTGGTGGTGCTGATGGGGCACGGTTCCATGAGCCAAAACAATCCGCATCTGGCCGCCTATGACTGCGGCGCTTGCAGCGGCCGCCACGGCGGGCCGAACGCACGGTTGTTTGCGGCGATGGCCAATCGTCCGCAAGTGCGCAAACTGTTGGCCGAACGGGGTATTGCCGTGCCGGACGACACCTGGTTTGTCGGCGCCGAGCACAATACCTGCGACGAAGGTATCGCCTGGTACGACCTAGCCGATGTACCCGCCGCCCGCCAAGCGGCGCTGGCAAAATTTAGCGGCGAGATGGCCCATGCCCAACGCATGTCCGCGCACGAACGCTGCCGCCGCCTGGCGTCCGCGCCGCGAAAACCCAGCCCCCGGCAAGCGTTAAAGCATTTTCTGAATCGAGCCGGCGACTTTTCCCAAGCCCGCCCGGAACTGGGTCACGCCACCAATGCCGCGGCTTTGGTCGGCCGCCGTTCGTTGAGCCAAGGCGCATTTTTCGACCGGCGCTTGTTTTTGATTTCTTACGACCCGACCCAAGATCCGGACGGCAAGACATTGGAAGGCCTATTACTAGCCGTCGGTCCCGTCGGTGCCGGCATCAACCTGGAATATTACTTTTCCACGGTCAACAACGAGCGATTGGGGTGCGGGTCCAAGGTGCCGCATAACCTAACCGGCTTTTGTGCGGTGATGGAAGGCGCCGGCAGCGATTTACGCACCGGCCTGCCGAAGCAAATGATCGAAATCCATGAAGCCATGCGCTTGCAGCTTGTTGTCGAAGCCAAAACGGCGGTATTGGAACAAATTTATGCCGGACAGCCAAGCATACGGGAATTGGTCGGCGGCGGATGGCTGCATTTGAGCGCCAAAGACCCGGACAATGGTGAAATATTCGTATTCCGGCGCGGCGTGGGCTTCGTGCCTTGGCAAGCCCAAGATCGTGCGTTACCGCTACGCAAGAATTCGCCGGATTGCTACCGGGACGAAACCTTGCCTGTGCCGCCGATGTTGATTGAACAACCCGTTTTAGCCGCAGCCGCTAGCCGATGAATATTTGGATTGTGTTTGTCCCTTTGCTGCCGTTATTGGCTTCAGTTACCATTGGCGGCCTACATTTTTTTAGAATAATCGACGACGAATGCGGCGAAAAAATCACCGCCCGCATTGCAGTGTGCGCGATTAGCCTGTCGTTTTTGATTGCTTTCGCATTATGGCTTGCCGACCGGCTTGGACTGATGGCCAGGCCTGAGTTTGCCGGCGATTGGATCAGGCTGGGCGGATTGACTATCGATTTCAAATTGCATGGAACGGACTTTAATCTGACGCTAGCGGCATTGTTTGCCCTGTTGCTGCTGATCGTCATGCGCTTCTCGGTGAACTATCTGCACCGGGAATCCGGCTTTCACCGCTTCTTTTTCTTGTTGAATCTGTTTGCGTCCGCAATGCTGCTGTTGGTGTTGTCCGGTAACGCCGTGTTTACCTTCGTCGGCTGGGAATTGGCCGGTTTTTGTTCTTACTGCTTAGTCGCTTATGCCTACGACCGGCCGGTCGCCGCGCAGAATGCCACCCGGATTTTTGTCACCAACCGGGTTGGTGACGGCGGTTTCATTTTGGGCATCGCATTGGCTTTGATCTGGTTGGAAAGCGCCGACTGGCAGGTCATCAATGGAAACGCCGGCGAACTCGATCGCGGCGATGCCGCCTTGCTGGCTTTGAGCTTCGCGTTGGCCGCCATTGCCAAATCGGCCCAAATACCGTTCACGCCCTGGCTGGGGCGGGCAATGGAAGGCCCTACGCCGTCCAGCGCGATTTTTTATGGCGGCGTGATGATACATGCCGGTGTGTTTTTGCTGATTCAACTAAGGCCTTTATTCGAACAAGCGCCGCCGGCCATGGACGTGTTGGCCGTAGTCGGCGGGCTGACCGCGGTTTACGGTTATTGGGTCGGTCTGAGCCAAACCGACATCAAGAGTTCGCAAGTGTTTGCCACCTCGGCCCAACTGGGTTTGATGTTTTTGGAATGCGGCTTGGGGTTATGGACCTTGGCTGCCTGGCATTTATGCGCCCATGCGGTGGTGCGGTTTTATTTGCTGCTGAGTGCGCCGTCATTGTTATACGCCACGCAAGCACGGCCGATCAAAACAATCTCTCCTGTATTGGCGAATTGCCGTTGGGCCTTCATGGCTTCGCTGCAACGGGGTTGGTTGGAGCCTGCTCTGGACTGGTTGCTGGTGAGGCCGGTACAACAGTTGGCCAAGGATATGCGAGGCATCGATGAGCAGGTCATCGACCCGGTTCTCGGTTCGCCCGCTCCGGCCATCAAAGCCGTCTCGTCGTTGGCGCAATGGGAAGAACAGCGCATGGGCGCCAATTTGGACAGCGAGGAAGACCGTTTTGCAAAAGGTAGCGGCCTGGCCGGCAAGCTGGCGCAGTGGACGGCAGCCTTGATGAGTTTGTTCGAATATCACTTCATTTTGCGCGGTATCGGCCGGGATTCGATTCATTTGGGTCGGCGCTTGGGCCGGGCGGCCAATCGCTTCGAACAATTGCTGTTGAGCCCGCGTTATCTGGCTTTATTTGTGTTGATTACGCTATTGGTGGCGCTGGGGTACGCTTCATGACCGATATCGCTTATTGGCCATCAGAGACCTTTTTCCCATTATTGAGTGCGCTGACATTGGTGCCGTTCCTGACCATGGCCGGTGTGCTGCGGGCCGGCGCTCAATATAGGTGGTATTTAGCTTTCGGCGGCGCACTCCTGAATGTGTGTTTGAGTATTTACCTGTTGCAAGTGTTCAATGCCGATGCGCCGGGCATACATTTGGCGGAAAGCCTGAATCTGCCGGGTATCGCTTATCGTGTCGGCGTCGACGGCACCAATATTTTGTTCATCCCGCTGGCGGCTACTTTAGGTTTGTTGGTCTTGGTTTACACGCTGATTACCCGCCACCGCGACGACAAGCTGTTTTTGGCCTGCCTTTTAGCTTATCAAGGCATCATGATCGGCGCCTTCGTCGCCTTGAACGCCATGCAATTTTGGTTTTGGTGTCTACTCGAATTGGTTCCGGTGGTATTGCTGACCTCATCGGCGGGGACCGGCGCGATACGCAAGCAAGTGGTCAAAACGGTATTGCAATACTGGATATCGGGTTTGAGCATGAGTTTAGCCGGATTCTTATTGCTAAGTTTCGGTTTGATGCAGCAAGGCTTGGACTTAAGTTTCGATTGGCTGGTCTTAAAACATCACAATCTAGCGATCCCGAATGAAACATTAATCTTCATTCTGCTGTTCTTCGGCTTTGCGGTGCGGATGCCCTTATTTCCGTTTCATGCCTGGCTGCCATTGCTGGCGGAACACGGCACCGCGGCTAGCGCGGCGATTTTCCTGCATGGTTTGAAGTTGGGTATTTATGCGGTAATCCGCTTTATACTTCCGGTGGTGCCTGCCGCCGCCGCGGAATGGGCGCATTTCGTAGTCAGCCTGGGGTTGATCGCGATTTTCTACGGGGCTTTGCTGGCGCTGATGCAGATCAACATGCGCCGTTTGTTGGCATTTGCGGTGATTAGCCACATAGGCATGTTGATTATCGGGGTGTTTTCGTTCAACGATTTTGCCCTGGAAGGCAGCATCTTGTTATCGGTAGCCTATGGCCTGGCGACGGCCGGCATGTTGTTTAGCATCGGTTTGATTTACGAGCGGACTCGTACCTCGTTTTTGCCGCGTTTGGGGGGATTGTTCGAAACCAACTCCACGATCGCTTTACTCTTTCTGATTTCCGCACTCAGCACCATGGTGATGCCGGGTACGCCGGGCTTCGATGCCGCCCATTTGATGATAGAAGGTACGATAGAGGAACATGGCTGGTTGATTGCCATCGCTATTTTACTCGGTAATGTCATGGCGGCCGGTTTTTTACTGTGGGCCTTTCAACGTTTGTTCATCGCCCGCCCGAAACGCTGGGTTCAACCATATAGCAGCTTGCATCATCCGGTGTTGAAAGAGCGCATCATCGCCGTAACGATTTGCGGGCTGCTGATCGCCACCGGTTTTTATACGACGCCCTGGCTGAAATTTATCGACCAGGAAGTCAGCGAAATCGGCGAATTCTATCCTGAGCATCAAGGCCACCGATCAAATCGACCATGAATGATAGTTTTCCATTATTGACGCTGTGCTTGATCTGGCCGTTGTTCGGTGCAGTCTTGTTATTGTTTTGTATCAATCCTTTGCAGGCCAAAAGGCTTGCCCTGCTGATAGCCGGATTCGAATTATGTTTTACTTTGGCGGCCGTCCGGCGTTTTGACTCCGCAATCGCTGATTTTCAATTATTGGAAGTCGTGCCTTGGGTGCCCAGCCTTAATATCCATTACCAATTGGGGGTTGACGGTATTTCCATTTTATTTTTACCGATGACGGCGCTTGTGACACTGATGGCTTTGCTCGCCAGCTGGAATATGATTCAGCAATTGAGTCGTTTTCATTTGGGGCTGATGTTGGCATTAGAAAGCGTTACGATCGGTGTGTTTACCTCGCTGGATTTGATGTTGTTTTTCCTATTCTGGGAGCTGACCTTGCCGCCTATTTTCTTTTTGATCGGGCTCTGGGGGATAGGTGCGGAACGGCGTTACGCGGCGATGAAATACACTTTATATATGTTGTTTGGCGGCGTGCCATTGTTGTTTGCGATTATCTTGTTGGCGCTGGATCATGCTCAATTCGTCGGTGGCGGTATTCCGCAAGATTTGGCGTTTAGTCTGCCGGAACTTTTGAAACATCCCGCCGCTTCCGAAACACAAGGCCTGGTGTTTTTATTAATGTTATTAGGCTTTGGCGTCAAAGCACCGCTATTTCCATTTCATACTTGGTTACCGACGGTGGCGATGGAAGCACCGGCACAGCTCAGCGCGTTGTTGACCGCTTTAAAATTGGGCGTGTACGGCATTGTCCGATTTGCAATTCCACTGTCGCCGTCTGCAGCGATGGAGTATCGTTGGTTATTAGCCATCCTTGGCGCAATCACCCTGATTTACGGGGGCTTCATTGCGCTGCAACAAACCAATTTACGCCGTTTGTTGGCCTATTCCAGTGTGAGTCACGTAGGACTGGTGTTAATCGGTATCGCTTCGTTTACCTTGTCCGGCTTGCAAGGCGCCATCATGCAGTTGCTAAATTTCGCCATCGTTTCCGGCAGCTTGATGTTGATTGCCGGGATGCTACAGCTGCGCTTAGGAAGCAACGAGCTCGTGCACCTGGGTGGTTTGGCCAAGCCCATGCCGCGTATGACCGTGCTGTTTTTTCTGTTTGCGCTGTCTAGCATAGGCCTGCCTGCGACTAATGGTTTCCCGGCGGAGTTATTGATTTTTGTCGGCACCGTGCAAGCGTATCCGGTATTGGCTTTGATCGTGTTATTCGCCGCGGTGATTGGTGCCGCTTATATGTTGGGCTTTGTCAGACGGTGTTGGTTTGGTCAGATAACGCACGAGGCTGTTGCCCGTGTCCAGGATATAAGGCCGCGCGAAATGATTTTACTGGCCCTGCCCGCGATTTTGGTATTGGTTTTAGGCGTTTATCCACAGTGCTTATTCAATAATCAGCACGCGAGCATATCGGCCTGGGTGCAGCGTTTGAATCTGCCGGCCTTGCGTTCGCTGGAATTGGCGGCAATCCCAACCGGAGACTGAATATGGTTACATCATTTAAAGCCAGAGACTTGAATGCGAGCGTAAATCGCCATGAAAAATCGATACCTATGTGGCGCCGTGGTTGAACAATCCCTGTCGCACTTAATCTACCAATTTACTCCCACTTTAAAAAAGGACGGTAACCATGCACACCCCCGCGAAATTATTGCTTGAAAACAAAGCTTGGTCTGAAGAGGTTAGCAGGAAAGATCCGAACTTCTTCAAACAATTGGCCAAAGAGCAAAAACCCGATTTTCTATGGATAGGATGCGCCGATAGCCGTGTGCCGGCCGAAACGGTTGTCAACGCGCAGCCGGGTGAAATCTTTGTACACCGTAATATTGCTAACCAAGTCATCATCACCGACTTCAATTGCCTGAGCGTATTGCAATATGCTATTTCGGTGTTAAAGGTCAAACATATCATCGTTTGCGGCCATTATGGCTGCGGCGGTGTCAAAGCAGCCATGCAGCCTCAGAGAGCCGACTTGGTCATTACCAATAAATGGTTGTTGCATATAAAAGATGTATATCGCCTACATCAGGATGAATTGGAATCGATCGACCCGGCCAAAAAGATTAACCGTTTAATTGAGTTGAATATCATCGAACAGGTTTATCGGCTTGCCCATTCTTCGATTGTGCAATCGGCCTGGACGCATGGCCATAAACCGACGATACATGGCTGGGTTTACGGATTGGAAGATGGTTTAATCGAGGAATTGATTAAACTCGACCATAACACGCAAATACATCCGATTTACCGGTACACCGATTAATATCAACTTACACAATAGACTGGAAATCCATAATGACATCCAAAGTACATTATTATCTGGCGGATTTACGGCATGATATTCCGGCCAGTATTGTCGTGTTTCTAGTTGCGCTACCTTTATGCTTAGGTATCGCCTTGGCGTCAGGCGCTCCGCTGTTTTCCGGAGTGATAGCCGGCATTATCGGCGGTATTGTCGTCTCTTTGGCCAGCGGGTCGCATCTCAGTGTCTCGGGGCCGGCTGCCGGTCTGACGGTTATCGTATCTAACGCTATTGATACGCTGGGAAGCTTTTCCGCTTTTTTATTGAGTTTGGTGATTGCCGGTGCTCTCCAATTGGTATTGGGGTATTTGAAAGCCGGTTTGATCGGTGCATTTTTTCCGGTTTCGGTTATCAAAGGCATGTTGGCCGCAATCGGTTTGATTTTGATCATCAAGCAAATTCCGCATGCCACGGGTTACGACGTTGATTTTGAAGGTGATGAGAGTTATATGCAGGAGACCGCCGAGTCCAGTTTTTTCGAGGTGATTGATGCATTAGAAGGCATTACCCCCGGCGCGACGGTAATAAGCGGTGTTTCCTTATTCATCCTGATAATCTGGGAAAGTAAGTTGTTCAAACGGATTAATATCTTGCAATTGATTCCAGGGCCATTGGTGGCTGTTGTTTGGGGAATCGTTTATAACGGCCTGGCCATGCGTTATGCGCCGGAATGGTCTATTAATCAGAAACATTTGGTGACTTTGCCGGAATTAGGCTCTGCGACGAATTTCATCAACCAGTTGCAGATGCCCGATTTTAGTTATATTGCCAATCCGAATATCTTTAGCATCGCCGTGACCTTGGCCGTTATCGCCAGTTTGGAAACCCTATTGAGCATAGAAGCGGTCGATAAATTGGACCCGCATAAACGCATAGCGCCGACCAACCGCGAACTTAAAGCGCAAGGATTAGGTAATATTATCAGCGGTATGATCGGCGGATTACCGATTACCGCGGTTATCGTACGTAGTTCGGCTAATATAAACGCGGGCGGTCAAACCCGTTTATCCAGTTTTTTTCACGGGATACTCCTGTTAAGCAGCGTGGTGTTTTTGGCTGAGTTCTTAAACACGATACCTTTGGCCTGCTTGGCGGCAATACTGTTGCAAACCGGCTATAAATTGGCCAAGCCCAAGCTATTTGTCGAGTTTTTCCACAGAGGCTGGAATCAGTTTTTGCCGTTTATCATTACTGTCGTCGCGATTTTGATATCCGATTTACTGATAGGCATCACGATCGGTATGGTAATTGGGATTTTCTTTGTGTTGCGGGCCAATTTCCATGAAGCCATGACCCTGACTGTGCATGGTTCCCATTGTTTGCTACGCCTGCATAAAGACGTGTCGTTTTTGAATAAAGCCTTGTTGCGTCGGCACTTGAGTTCTATTCCAAATGATGCCGAATTGATTATAGACGGCAATAAAGCGCTATTCATTGATCAGGATATATTGGAAACCATTTCAGACTTTATATTGGCGGCACCCGATAGGGGCATCAGCGTGGAAATACAAGGCTTTAATGCTTATTGCTTCTCGCCGAGCGCTGACCATTGATCCGGGGTTTTATTGAAATGGTGTCGATAGACTTCGGCCTGTGTAGCCTTCATTGATTTAGATTTTTCCAAATACCGTAGGCGTAGTTAACGACGGCATGGTCGACCAATTTGCGAAATAGCAATCTCGAACTCAGCCAGGGAACGGGGCGGACTTGGAACGGATATAAGAAGCGCGCTTTAAATTGGTCGCGTTCGATAAAATCCTGGTGCGGTTCGGTATGTAAATTTCCACCGCCGTCGAAATACTGCAAGATGCCGCCATGTTGGTAATCGAATAGACCCTTCAAAGGGATTTGGGTGACCAGATCGCAGCAATTGGCAAAGCGGTGGAAATTCATGTTCTGAAAGCTGGCGCAAAATACGCTGTCGCCAACCCGGGGCGAACCGAAATCGTATATTCCGGCTGGCTGAAGGTGTGCTGCGGCGACCATTGCCAAGGCCGCACCTAAGCTATGGCCGCTGATCCATAGGGCTTTGTGTCGATTCTGTCTGCGTTGCAATACCTCCACGAGGTGCTGCCAACAATCTCCGCTCAATGCCTCATAAAAACCGCTGTGTACTTTACCTTTGCCGGGAAAATCAACCAACGGTAAATTGGCGTCTGTCAGGATATCTTGAATCACGTCGGGTTCCGTGCCGCGAAACACCACCATCACAGCCTCATCATTCGACACGATAAGCGCTTGAGTATCTTTGATCAATTTGCCTTTGCTGTCTTGTTCTTTTCTGTCGTCTATGAAAGCTTCGAATGTTAGCCCCATGCGTTCCAAAACCGGAATTGCATCGGCTTCGTCGTAATATGCCAGTTGACTGAGGTTGCACAGCCACCAAGCATTCGTTAACGATAGCTTTTCGGCGTGCGGTTCAAAAGCCCAATCGGGATTATGCCCCACAAATACGGGTAAACGTTCGGCATGAAAAACGGCATCGCGCGTATAGTTTGCTTGCATAAAACGTTCCCCTTGATCCCGTGTGCTAGTCGCCAAAGTTTAGACAAAATTGACTCGATTGCGATAAACCGACTTGAAAAAACAAAATAGTTCCTCATCTCAGCGGCAAGATCATTTTATTTAGAGGTACACAGCATGAGAATGGATAAACTCACCAGCAAGTTCCAGGAGGCTTTAGCCGATGCGCAGAGTTTGGCGCTGGGCAAGGATCATCAATTTATCGAGCCGTTGCACGTCATGTTGGCGTTACTCGATCAGGAAGGCGGAAGCACCAAACCTTTATTGCAACAGACCGGCATTCAAGTCAACACATTGCGCAATGAACTAGTCAAAGAAATCGATCGGTTGGCTAGCGTGTCCGGTTCCGGTGGCGACGTGCAAATTTCAAACGAACTATCACGCATGCTCAACTTGACTGATAAGCTGGCGCAAAAGCGTAAAGATGCTTTTATCTCCAGTGAACTGTTCGTGCTGGCCGCGCTTGAGACGAGCGGTACCTTGCAAAATATCTTGAAGCGCTGCGGGGTAACGGCTTCCGCGGTTGAAAAGGCCATAGATAACATGCGCGGAGGACAGGCCGTCAACGATGCCAATGCAGAGGATCAGCGTCAAGCCTTGAAAAGGTATGCCATCAACCTGACCGAACGCGCCGAACAAGGCAAACTGGATCCGGTGATTGGCCGGGACGATGAAATTCGCCGCACGATTCAAGTTTTACAACGGCGTACTAAAAACAATCCGGTTTTGATCGGAGAACCCGGGGTCGGCAAAACCGCCATCGTGGAAGGCTTGGCGCAACGCATCGTTAACGGCGAAGTGCCGGAAGGCATCAAAGGTAAGCAATTACTGGCGTTGGATATGGCGGCATTGATTGCCGGCGCTAAGTTCCGCGGGGAGTTCGAGGAGCGCCTCAAGGCCGTATTGAACGACATCGCCAAATTAGAAGGTCAGGTGATTCTGTTCATCGACGAATTGCATACTATGGTTGGCGCCGGTAAAGCCGAAGGCGCGATGGATGCCGGCAATATGCTGAAACCGGCATTGGCCCGCGGCGAATTACACTGCGTTGGCGCAACGACGTTAGACGAATATCGCCATTACATCGAAAAAGACGCGGCCTTGGAGCGGCGCTTCCAAAAAGTGCTTGTGGACGAGCCCACCGTGGAAGATACGGTAGCGATTCTGCGCGGCCTGAAGGAGCGCTACGAGATTCATCATAGCGTCGATATTACCGATCCTGCCATCGTTGCCGCCGCAACCTTGTCGCATCGCTATATAGCGGACCGTCAACTGCCGGATAAAGCCATCGACTTAGTCGATGAAGCAGCCAGCCGTATTCGGATGGAAATGGATTCCAAACCGGAAGCGATGGATAGGCTGGATCGACGGCTAATCCAGTTGAAAATCGAGCGGGAGGCCATGAAAAATGAAAACGACGCGGCCTCGAAAAAGCGCTTGGAAACCTTGCAAGAGGAAATCGCCGGGCTGGAAAAAGAATATTCCGATTTGGACGAAATCTGGAAAGCCGAAAAAGCCGCATTGCAGGGTACGGCGACAATCAAGGAAGGTTTGGAGCAAGCGCGCTTGGAATTGGAGGCCGCGCGTCGCAGCCAGGACTACACGCGGATGTCCGAGCTCCAATACGGTGAAATTCCGAAATTGGAAAAAGAACTGGATTTGGCTTCGCAGGCCGAAATGCAGGAAACCAGGTTGCTGCGCAGTAAGGTGACGGAGGAAGAGATTGCGGAGGTTGTCTCCAAATGGACAGGTATCCCGGTATCTAAGATGATGGAAGGCGAACGCGAGAAATTGCTGCGCATGGAAGAAGAATTGGCCAAAAGAGTAGTTGGCCAAACCGAAGCCTTGAAAGCCGTCAGCAATGCGATTCGGCGGTCCCGCGCAGGCTTGGCGGACCCGAACCGTCCGAACGGTTCCTTCCTCTTCCTCGGCCCGACCGGGGTCGGTAAGACCGAACTCTGCAAAGCCTTGGCCGAGTTCATGTTCGATACCGAGGAAGCGATGGTGCGCATCGATATGTCCGAGTTTATGGAAAAGCATTCGGTAGCGCGTTTGATCGGCGCTCCTCCGGGCTATGTCGGTTACGAAGAGGGGGGGTATCTAACCGAAGCGGTTCGCCGCAAGCCGTACTCCGTTATTCTGTTGGACGAAATCGAAAAAGCCCATGTTGAAGTGTTCAACGTATTGCTGCAGGTATTGGACGATGGCCGCTTGACCGATGGCCAGGGTCGTACGGTCGATTTTAGGAATTGCGTGGTAGTGATGACTTCAAATTTAGGTTCGCATGTCATCCAAGAGCTGGCAGGCGAAGAAAACTATGCGACGATGAAAGATGCAGTGATGGAAATCGTCGGTCAGCACTTTCGACCTGAATTTATCAATCGTATCGACGAGGCCGTCGTGTTCCATCCGTTGGGTCAGGACCAAATCCGAGCCATTAGTAAGATCCAGATCGGGCTATTGCGCCGCCGCTTGCAAGAGCGCGATATCGATTTGGAAATCAGTGAACCGGCTTTGGCCTTGCTCGGCGAAGCCGGTTTCGATCCTGTTTATGGCGCGCGGCCTTTAAAACGTGCTATACAACGACAGCTGGAAAACCCGCTCGCCAACGAAATTCTTTCCGGGCGATTTATGCCGGGAGATGTCGTTAAGGTAGACAAGGCTCCAGATGGGTTGACGTTTAGTAAGTAACTCGGTTAACTTAGAGTAGAGAGCCGGTCAGAGATCTGTACGATCTAACCGGCCCTATTTGTCTTTAACGAAACTGTAAAAATATTTGCTAGGCTAAAAAAATCGGGTATAATGGCGATTCAATTGAAGGGTCGTTAGCTCAGCCGGTAGAGCACCGCACTTTTAATGCGATGGTCGAGCGTTCGAATCGCTCACGACCCACCATCAACTTCTCTTGTTAATCAAGAGGTTATCAACCAAAAGCCATCGGTTGAAGACGCTTTAAACTCCAGCAGTGCACAACAAAATGCACAAATAGTGCATATGAAAATTTGCGCACTGTCAGTTTAACGTTTTTGGACCGACAACATGGCAACAATTCGCAAGCTTCAAAACGGTCGCTTTCGCGCCGACATTCGTAAAAACTACACTTTCATCCAAGCTAAAACCTTTTCTTCCAAGAAGGTTGCTGAGCAATGGGCTTCTGACTTCGATGCAAAGCTGGATGAGATTCTATCACTAACTCCATCCGAAATTAGCAATCTCACTCCTGATCAGGTCGAAAAGTTTGGTGGCAGAGATGTTTTTTCCAAACTTGGTATCGAACTGGACTTTTTAACCTTTCATGAACTCGTTGATGAATACATTTCCAAGTGGAATAAAAAAGACGAGAACCAAATACCTCGCGCACTCTACTGGCAAGAGGTTTTCAAAAGCAAACCCATCAAAGCCATTACATCACCAGATGTTCGAAAAGCCCTCGATCATTACGCAAAAGGCAAGGTACTCAAAGGATTTGGGCCTGGAAAGTCGGTAGAAATTAACAAGCACCGTTCCAGTAATACGGTATTACGTCAAAAGGCTGTTCTGTCCAGCATCTTCAAATATGCGGTCAAGCGTGGCTATCTCGACGAAAATCCCGTCGAAGGCGTTTCTGTTGATTCCACTCCAAACGAAATTGAACGCTTCTTAAGTGACAAAGAGCGGGAAAATTTACTGATAGCATGCCAAAAATCAACTTGGAATAAAATGTATTTGCTGGTGATGATGGCAATCACTACGGGCATGAGAAAGTCGGAAATCCTAAATCTCCGTTGGTGTGACATTGACTTTGAGAAAGGCCTTGCCAAGTTGGCCACGACTAAAAATGGGTCGCGACGCATAAACCCGATTCCTGCACTAGCAATGGATGAATTGGTGAAATTTCGGGAGCAAAGCAAAGGCCTTATATTCTCTTCGCCTTCTAACCCAAATCAACCTTTCAACTTTCGTGTTCAGTGGAATAAATCATTAAACCGTGCAGGCATTAAAAACTTCCGTTTCCATGATCTAAGACATACGGCTGCGAGTTATCTCGTTATGAATGGCGCCACTTTGCATGAAACTGCCGAACTACTAGGGCATAAAAGTACCCAGACCACCAAACGATACGCTCATTTATCCACGGATCACAAAAGTGCCCTAGCGGAACGAGTTATGAATAAGGTGTTTAGTGATAATCGGAATCAGCCTTAAATTGGAATGATTAACAGGTTGTTGATAGCTAGGGAGTATAGGCTAATATAACTAAGCAAATAGAGCTAATCTATTTCGTAATGCACTATAGAAAAATCTGTTCCCTTTAGCATGAATAGCCTGTTATTCGCGTAGCAGCATATAATATATGAAAGGAGTATTGGTCATGACGGATCACTCTTCGGTACCCACTAAGCCTGAGTTCGACGAATTAGAACGTGTATTAAAATCTTTATTTAAAAAGCGCAATGGATTAACCCCGCCACCTTCAGAGACAGTTCTTAGCATTCTTAATGACACCGCAGGGCGACTGAAGTATATAGTTGAAAGCCGGGAAAAAATTGTAAACGATGAATTATTTAAGTTGAAGGCTTATCAATGGCTTTTCAAAAATGCTTGCTTTGAAATGGCAATCAGTGTTTTTTGGCCTAAACCGAAAAAGGATAGAGAATATGATAAGAATGCGGTTAAAAGATTAAAATTATCTGGCATTAAGAAAAGCCAAATAAATAATTCATCAATTGTTCATAACGAAGCTCACTTGGATTTCTTGAATTACAAGGTTAAGACGCTTAAACGATCAAAGAGGCGAGACTGTGTAGTTAATCTAAGAAAAAATATACGTAGGTTTTATGACACGGAATGGCAACGTGAGCGCTTTATCTTATTCTTGCTTCCTTTACTGAAGGAGTTCTTTTATGGAGAAAGCGAGCACAATAAAGCCATGTCAATTCCATCTAAAGAAGTAAGTAATAACATAGAAGGAGCTTTAACAAAGCTGAATCAGGTGCAAGCCCCTGTTAACGAGTTAAGCCTTTTAGATAATTACATATATAATAGGTTAGAAGTTGCTGTTGTGTTTTTGGATATAGCCAAAAAAACAATTAATTCTAAATATCCTGAATATCAAATAAAAAAAGATTCGGATTACATAAAATACCGGCATTTTGTATTAAGAATCCTTTACTACTTCTTAAAGAAAGAAGGTTTTCTATTCAATGATGGTGTGCGTTTCAAGTCGTATCAAATATCTTCGGAAACACTAGGATTATTTTACTCCAGTACTGACGTTAAGGTTGATTCTGATACTGATACTGATACTGATACTGATACTGATACTGATACTGATGACTTAATTTCGGATGAGCATCTAAAGCCAACCGGCAAGGAAAAATCGCTTTATAAGCCAATTGCTATTATTCTAAATAATAACAATGGATTAAAAAAAATAAAACTATCTACTGTGGACGAATTCTGGAATAAAGTGAAGGGTTGTGATCTTACTGTCACCGATGAAAGGCTTGTAAAAATCTGGAGTTACGACAATAGATTTCTTGGTAAAAAAGTAGCAACCAAAAAATATCCTGCTTCTAAGGTTATTGAGGTTATTGAAAGATTAGTTGAGTTTTTGTCGCATTTTGAACAGAAGCCTGATTCGACTTCTGAGCCCAAAAGTGGTTTGGCTACTAAAGATGTCCGTGAACTGGTATGGAAAGAAATATATAAATTTGCCATAGATAATGAAATTTGCAATCGAATTAGTAATGGAATCGAAGTCCCTTCGCGCGACGATAAAAAGTCAATTATCTCTATTGTTTGTTAATGTCTATTGTTAATAACGTGGAACATGCCATGAATCCGTATCCTAATGCCTACGCTTTAGATGAGTTGCGCGTCAATCAGAAACGATCGCCCTTCGGATTCTTGATCTAGGAGATCCATCGCAGTTTTGAATGAGCGTTTAACTCATGAGTCCTGGTCCAAATGCACTGGTTGCAGGTATATTGTTGCAATTATCCATTTGCATGCTGGTCAGGAGAAATTGTAGGAAACCCAATCGGTTATCGAAATGGCACCGCTGGCCGCCCATTGTAAGAGTGATGGCCCAAATTCTACCATTTCGGATGATTCTGGATACAAACCCTGCGGCCGGCAAGCAAGCCAAATTAACGTTCACCTATTAATCGATTCGTCCTACATGTTAAACATATCTACCAAACACAAAAGCTAACCATAATTCGCGTACACCGGATTCTTACATTGGTGATCAATTTATTCACTGAGCAAGAGCGCCGGCCAGTTTATCATTTTTACACATTCGGGCTTCCCACCTAAGCCGGGACAAAAACAAGCACCCGTTGCCCAGGTCTGCATCATGAGTTAATGACTAAAAAAACAACACAACGCCAGAAATCCGAGCAAAGGGCCGATTGATTATCAATGAACAGATAGCCGGTAGCAAGAAAAGCCTTCGGCAACTGTCGGCCCGGCTCAATCGGTCGAAAAGCAGCGTCCATCGGCATCGGCATCGGCAAGCGCAAGCCCGGCGCAATCAACATCCGGAGTCGGCATTCTGGGAAACCGAAGCCGGAGAGGCTTGGCTACAACGATTGATGGTTGCGGTGCTGTACTGTTTTGGTCTGGAGTGCCATGTCGGCGCAGACAAGTTATCGCGCTTTTTCGAGCTGATTCGGATCGACACCCATGTCGGGGTATCGGCCTCGCCCTTACGCCGGCAATTGAGCCGGATGGAAACCCAGCTACCCTTGTTTCAGCAGCACTGCGCAAAAGAACCCGCAGATCGAACCCATTCAGCGGTGGTTGCGATGGATGAAACCTTTTTGGGCGATGAGATGATCCTGGTGCTGTTGGACCTATCGTCCGGCTACTTGATTCTGGAAGAGCTGAGCCATGATCGTCGCTTCGATACCTGGTTCGAGAAAGCGATCCCGCGACTGAAAGCCTTAGGCATTGACGTCAACCACGCGGTCAGCGACCGGGCCAAGACCTTGATCAAGCTGGCGATTTATGGCTTCGAGTGCGCGTTCGGTGCCGACGTTTTTAATGCTCAACAGAATGTCGGCTGATGGTTGGGTACGACATTGGGCAGGCGGCACGAACGCGCGAAAAGCCAATTGGAAACGGCCGAAGCGCTGTTGCAACAGAAACCCGACGACAACCTTGCCGAGCTGATGAAAGTCGTTGATGCGGAACGGGACTATGAAGCGATACACGATGTGCAGGCCGATTATCACGACAATCAGGCGGGTATCGCCGAAGACGTGCATCCTTTTTCGCTACAAACCCAGGACATTCAGCGGGCGAAACAGATGGTGTCCAGTTTGGAACAGCGGGCTCAGGCCTTCGAAACGCTTGCAACAACGCAGACTCGAAACAAACGATGAAAAAGTTTCGCAATCAACTGAATGACCTAGCCGCCAATGTCGAAGCGTGGTGGCTCCTGGTCATGGAAATGCTGGCCGGTCTTGCGGTGGATGAAGCCACGCAACACTGGCTGATGTACTGTTGCCAACGGTGTACTGGTATCAACAGCTGCACAAAACCCAAAACAAACAACGGGAAAATACCGCCAAGCTTGGCAGCAAGCCGTACAGCGTTTCCAAGCGGGTGCTTTCACGCCAACCCTGCCGGAAAGCGAATTACAGCGCTGGCTGGAATGGGCCGAATGGATGGCGTGGCAGTTTCATCGCAGTTCATCCACCGTCGAGGGGCGCAACGGCTATTTATCACAGATGGTCTACACAGGCCGCGGCTTAAGCGAAAAAAGATTGCGGGCATTGACGGTGATTCATAACTACGGACTCAAACGCGTTGACGGAACAACGGCAGCGATGCGCTTGTTCTGCAGGGATTTTCCGGATTTGTTTTCATGGTTGCTTGCCGAGATGGACGTGCTTCCATTGCCCAGAAAAGGCCGCCAACGCGTAAGTCATAACCCTTTGATTCTGCAAAGTGTCCCGGCTTAGGTGGGAAGCCCACATTAGATATTTAGCCTGGCCAATTGAGTCGTCTACATGATTCACTTAAAATATGATGTGTCGCGAACACCATGGCACCGACTAGGCAGGCCATGACCATAGTGACGATTTAGTCCAATTATTAGTGGCGAGAGAGATAAAGCCACGATCAAAACTCGGCAACTTTCTGATTGCTATCAATTGCCTCATCAGCATCCTCTGTTTTGAAGCTTATCTTTTATAGATAGCGCAAATCCAAGCATTAGTCAACCCCACTACTTCGTAAATAAGGCGATTATCGAGGGGTGCCGCCCCTTCAGCAACCTGGATAATGCCTCAGTAATTGATGTACTGAAGGAACAAGCCAATGGCAGAGAAATACGAAACCAATAAAGATGCAGTAATCAACATTACAACTGTAAAAGACTTTGTCGCGTTATATCCGGACTTGTTTACCGAGCGGCAGATCAATTGGTTAATCAAAACACGCAACAAGAACGGTCTTCAACAGTTCGACGCGATACTAAAAGTGGGGAGGCGCTTATATATAGATAAAACAAATTTTCTTAATTGGTTCCTGAGTCAAAGGGAAAAAAGGTAAGCATCTCTTTAGATCGCATAAAACTTAAATTTACAGAGTTTAAAGCTTATTCAACCGATGGCAAAAAGTGATAAGTCGTGCGATCTATTAATGCTTAGCAAAAACTATGTGTGGCGTAATTTTTCTTTGTTCTCGCTAAAACACTTGGCAAGTATGTTAGCGCCGATAGGCGTCGTAATGCTCATCAGTCGTATGGGAGGGTGAAATGAATACATTGTAAAACAATTAAATTAATCCTTACGAATTCCTTGTTCTTTGGTGCCTACAATCCGTTCTTTGAGGATGAATTTGCTTCAAATTCAAATACGGATTAATGGTAGCCAAAGTTCAGAATGAAAGAAATTATTATTTACTAATCGCTAAAGGTGAAAGCCATGAGTAACCAAGCTATCGATGACATTTATATTAGCGCAGCACATGCGGCAAAAATTATTGGAGTCTCAGATAAAACTCTTGCAAATTGGAGAAGTAGCGGCGCAATAGATCTTCCGTTCTACAAGCCGATTGGCAGGGTTAGGTACAAAAAAGCAGAAGTGCTTGAATTTATGGGAGCTTGCCCGGTAACTAGCACGGCACAATTAAAATCCTTGAAGGATGATTCGGATGAAGACTCATAGCTTCCAAAAGTTGTGGCGCTAAATGACGGAATTAGCATTGCAGCAATACCAGTGACATTGACTGCATATGAGAAAATTTCATAAATGTTTGGCGCCTCGGTCAAATTATTGATGATGCTCCCCGACTAAGTCGGGGATGATCCAACCCAACTAACGGTAACAGGAAATATAAAGGCTAGATGGTAAATTCGACATTAATAGGCTTGTTACTAAAGCCAATAATTCAGGTAGTAACCGAATCCGCTCAAATTGCGATAGTCCCTAAAAGTAATCAGAGGCATTAAATCATCGGAACGAAACGACTTTGATATTTAATCGGAGTATTTGCTCAGTCCTTTTTATGCAATGTGTTTCACCAACCTCTGGCAAAAAACTGTTACTAATTTTTTAGCTGCCCTTTTGCATTACATCCTGTGGTGTGGTGGACACACATAGCCTGAGTTATTTTAATGAAAAGCAACATCCTTAAGATTCACAAAGTTCAAGGTATCTATGCCAAGCACGTTCGTCCAGATGTGCGCAAGAAAAAAATCCGGGTGACTAATTTTGATAATGTCCAAAGCGGAGGAATGACAACAGAACAGGTCACTATTGCCAGCTTTATTAAGCGATT
The DNA here is from genome assembly GCF_054172045.1 of Methylomonas sp. MgM2. Lineage (NCBI taxonomy): Bacteria > Pseudomonadati > Pseudomonadota > Gammaproteobacteria > Methylococcales > Methylococcaceae > Methylomonas > Methylomonas sp. MgM2. The sequence continues at coordinate 77,133 of NZ_JBSYXO010000009.1, forward strand.
TTTAAAAGTAGAGGTTAAAGAGCATACGTTAAAGCATTATCAGGATAAAACTAAACGCGAACAAACTGTTCTTAAAAATGGTCCGTGTTATTCGCTAGCAAGTTATGGAAGCGATAAAGGCGAAGGCAAGACCTATAGAAATACTGCAAATGTCAGGAAGTTATATGGAATTAGTTTAGATATTGATAACAAGGAAGAAGGTAACGTACTGACGATTGAACAAGTTCGTGCTGCTTTTCCAGATATTTTCAACATTATTTATACAACGCACACTTCTTCTGATAAGCATCCAAGACTACGAGTGATAATCTTTTTTGTTAAACCAATTAACAAGGATGACTACGCTAATGTATTCGAATATTTTTCTACGAAGCTTGGAAATGCGGTCGATTCTCAGACAAAAGATCCTTGTCGACTGTCTTTTTATCCATCTTGCCCAAAAGATCAAATTGATCACTATCACGTTGAAGTCAACGATGGTGCTCTATTTGATACTTCTATTGTTCAAAATCAATCATCGAAGCCAAAACAAGCGATACCAAATAAGCAGTCTAACCCCAAAACTGTCTCTAAGTGCCCTAGAAAGCAGATAGTCAACTTAAATAAACTGGAGATACCAAAAAGCTTAAAAAAGCTAATTAGGGGTGGATATGATAGTCAAAAATACCAATCGCGATCGGAATATGTCAACGATGTGGTAGTCCAGCTAAACCGGTATGGAGTATCGGATGAAAACATATTCAGTATTATTCTGGACTCTAAGTTCGACTTGAGTGCACGTTATAGCTCTTCGGATCAGGTTTGGAAGGATATACAGAGGATTGTTACAAAGGCTTCAGTCAACGATTATGGGTTAATTAGGGATATGCCTCCTTATTACCAAATGCCTCAGTACCTGGAGCCCGAACAAGCCTGTCGTGAAATTCGTAAGGCTATTCGCGCATATTATCGGAGCCAAAAAGACAATTGTTCACACGTTCTTTCAATCAAAGCTTCGGCAGGAGTTGGTAAAACTCGTGAAGTCATCGACAAGATTGTCGAAATTACGAACGATGATGGATTCGTTGAGGTCTATCTACCGTCCATTAAGCTTGCCAAAGAATTCAAAAAGCGCATTCAACAAGCACAGGAATTTACAGGGAGCGTCAAAATTCTATATGGCCGCGATTCGAAAGATGCCCCTGAAGGTCATTGTCCAAAGCGGAAAGTTGCAACGTCATTGTCGAAAAATAACGTCCCGCTACCCGATTTGCTTTGCAGAAATAATGACAGCACTGAATTTTGCACGTTCTATGATGAATGTGGCTATAGGAAGCAATATACTAAATCCGCAGCTGTAGCGATTTACACCCATCAACATCTTTTTTTGAAGCGGAATAGCGACGAACGGAAAAGAAAACCGGATTTACTCATTATTGATGAATCATTTTGGCGAGCTGCATTAGAGAGTACCGAAATTAAGCCGTCCCAGATTGCATCATTAAAAGTACCTAATTGCATCAAGCAAGCATTACTAACGGACGATCTCTATCATGAACTTAATAAGCATGATGATAGCCCATTTGACTTAGTCATAACGCAATTAGCGGAACTGAAAAGTAAACGAAGTAAATGCATTAAGTCAATTACTCCTAAAACCATGCTCAAGGCAGCTGTTCAGTCAAGTAAGAAAGCGAACAATTACCAAAAGAGCATTGTGTTACTCGAAACGTTAAAAGCCGATTATGAGCGAATTAACCAAGGATTGGCGCCGATTTTTCTATACCGGCAGGTAAGCAAAAAGCGTATTGACCAGAGTGATGGAGATACTGTTGCTTGGCATTGCGTACAGAAAAGGAAGAAATTGGAACGTATATATTGGACTCTTCCAGACCGTTCCCAAAAGCTAATTCCAACAATTTATATTGATGCCGATTTAGATTCCGAAATTGCGGATGTCTTTTTCCCTGCCCACGAATTCAAAGAATATTATGCCAAGCGTCAGTGCCGCCTTTGGCAGTATGTATCGGCAACTTTTTCCTATACAGCCTTAAAAAGGGATAATTCAGAGTTACTGGCAATAGCGCAAGATCGCATTAACTTCGTTGCAGACTATTTTTATGACTCCGAAAAAGATAAAAACGTTCTAGTGATTACGTATAAAGGATTATTAGATGAACAAAAGCTTGAGCTACCTGATAATTGCACAGCCATATACTTTGGAAGTTATCGGGGAGTCGATAGATACAAGAATTATGATGCCTGTGTCGTGATTGGCCGATTTTATCCTCCAATAGATGCCATTGATCGGTATGGGATAGGATTATGGTATGACCACGATCAGCCGCTTACACTGGGTAATGTCGTAAAAATACCAGTTGGCTACCGGCTTGTCGGTAAGAAGCAAATAGGCGTTCCTGTTCTATTTCCTGCTGATCATCGTTTACAAGTAATCACTCGGCAGGTGCGCGAATGTGAAACCCTGCAGGGCATCGACCGATTGCGTTTGATACATTTCGATTCTAGGCGTCCAATTATCAACATAAGCAATGTTCCACTTGATATCGATGTGTATCAGCTGGTATTTGGGTCTAGGGCAGAAATCAAAATTAATCGGATCGTAAAGAAGGCTGAAAATAACGTTATCAGTTTGCACTCTAAATATTTATATCGTGATTACGACGACATGTTTGCATCGGAAGATGATACTAAAAAAACTGTTCAGCGGTGGAAGGATCTATTTCAAGATGAAGACAACCATGCTCGAATATCAGGGCGAGATTATGTGGTAAGTAAATACAGTTTCAATCCTAGGGGAGGTAGGCCATCCTATTGTCTTCATAGGGCTGAAACACCCGATAAAGTTGTTGTTCGAGCATTGCAGCGCATTCACGAGAATAGTTGCAAAATTAAGTTATTCCGTTAATCACGTCAGTCTAGTGCACATTTTAGTTTAGAGACACTTTCTTATATTATTTATATATATAGACGTGTCTCTAAACTGTTGTTTTTACATGTTGACGCGAAATTGATTAGGTGGTCGCGATAATCAAGCATTTTGCTATCGGATTTAGTGTTAAACAGATTCATAGGGATATCGCTAATTGTCCATATGGTTTAAGACAGTCTTTCCTTACTTGGATTGCGCGTATCCTTCGAAAGCTAGGTAGCCAGCTGTTGTAGATAGCACTTAACTGCTACAGGGGCGTAGGCTAGTGGCCGTGAGCGGTGTAACCGCTAAACCATTCAGAGGGAATTGTAGGTAATACTTTTTGCGCTCCTATAACGCCCAGCACTTGGGCAATCACTCCACGTTAAGATGGTGAGAGTCGTGACTCACGACACGTTAAATTGGCTTAACAACTTCACAAAGATGATGGTCTGTCGTGACTCACGACAATTTAGTTGGGAGTAATGATTTGTGTTGCAAATTGCTAAGCTCCTAACACACCTCCGATATAGGTGTGCAGGCATGCTAGATTGAAGTTGGCACGATTTTGCTTCTGTGTGAGATAGTGAGGTCTTGATGCAAGACTTCCTTGTCCTGTGAAGATAAGATGCGGCTTGGAAGCCCCCCGATAGAGAGGGGGACTTGTCGGATAGTTAATTAATTTTATGATTGACTTCGAACCTCTTTTTTCAGTGCAGTAATTATTTTCGAAATTTCCTCTTTGTCTAATTTACGCAGTAGAAAATAGGCTATTTTCCCTTCAGTTTTAGGATGTTCTAATATTTTTAACGCGGCTTTCATTCTCACAATACTTAAATGAAAAAGTTTGTCTTTTTTAGCTTCTATTAGCTGAGAAGGACGCTCACGTTTAGTACCTAAATCCTTAGTGGATTTATCCTTGGTCGATGTAATAACTAAAGGAGTTTCATATATCGAAGTGTCATACGCTTCTTCTTTATTTAATTTAGCTGTATTACCTTTCGGTCGATGTTTTTTTTGATCAGAATCATCAATGGATATACGTAGTTCACCATCATGTTTATTATATTGTTCGATGGCTTCTACTACTTGTTTTTTGGTCAAATATTCATTTGATTTTGTATTGCGAGATCGCTTCTTTTTCTTTTTGTTGCTACTCTTGTTTATCTCTTCAGCAACCTTTTTAGTTTCCATGCCTAATTCAAAAATATCCTTACGTTCATCTTCTTCTGTATGATGGTATAAATAAGTTAATGCATCAACGGACATAACTCCTTGTGTAATATCTAATTCAACTTCTACTATTGCTGCATTCATATAATCATAAATAGTAGATTTATTAAGGCCGCTTTTGCGACGGATTTTTTCAAAGAGTTCAAGTTCGTCTAGTCCCAATTTTTTATAAACCTCAAAGTAAACTAAGAAAAATATAACTCTTCTAATTTCATGATGGTTTTCTTTAATTGCCTTCCCTAAATTTATAGCATGATCGACCCAGTATTTAGCTTCTGCTTTGTTGCTAGGGGGCAAGTCATACCCAATGACCGGAAGAATTTGCGAAAAATGCTCTTCGTCATAATATTCATTTGTTTTGTGTGATTTAGACATCTTATGAACCTCATAAAAGTTAAAAAAATCTATTTTATGAGGAGGTGGCTACAATACAATATGCAAATGATTTAATAGTTTTTATAATGATAAAAAAGGATAAGAAGTGAAGTTGAATTAATTTTGCTTTGAAGACCCTTGTTCGTAAATAGGGTAAATAAATCTTTTGGGTAACAACGGTAATTCAGTATTCGATGTTATTACTTGCGTTAATTAGCATTAACGTAAGTAACCTCAACGTCTAGCATGAGTCTGTCAGTATGTTGAGTGCTCACGCTTGATTAAGTCTAGCTGTGAGATGTGTGATTCGGCGTTGCGACTGTTGATTCTTGACCGCCATAGCCAGCGCTTTGGGTTGAGCGATGACGACGACTAATTGCTTGCCCCGTGTGACACCAGTGTAAAGAAGATTACGCTCTAAAAGCATGTAATGCTGCATGGCTAAAGGGATCACGACGACGGGATATTCGGAGCCTTGCGACTTGTGGATACTGGTTGCATAGGCTAATGAGATTTCATCGAGATCGCTAAATTCGTAATCGATCTCCCGGTCGTCGAACTGAATCTTGACCAAGCTGTCTTCTAAATCCACCGACTTGACTACGCCGATATCGCCATTGAACACCTCCTTGTCATAGTTGTTGATGCGATGAATGACTTTATCACCCGGCGCATACGTATTGCCGTAACGCGTGATCTTGGGTTCGCTATGGCCGTTTAATCGAGCTTGTAACTCGATATTCAACGACCGAGCACCGAGGCCGCCACGGTTCATCGGTGTCAGGATTTGTACGTCGTTAACAGGATGGAATTTGAAGCGCTGTGGTATGCGTTCGAGTACGACTTGCATCAGCTTGGCGAAGATTTCTTCAGGCGTGTCGGCATACAGGCAATAAAAATCGCTCAAGCCTTCCGTTTTCTCGGCAACTGGCATCTGGCCTTGATTGATGCGGTGGGCGTTGGTAATGATTTTCGAGGTACTGGCTTGGCGGAAGATTTCAGTCAGCCTAACCGTTGCTATCTGACCGGAATCGATAATGTCGGCCAGAACCGCCCCAGCCCCAACCGAGGGTAATTGATCGACATCGCCGACGATCAGTAACGCTGCGTCCGTTGGAATGGCTTTGAGCAACTGATTCATCAGAACGACATCCATCATCGAGGATTCGTCGATGACTAAGCAATCCAGGTCCAGAGGGTTTTCATCGTTATGTTTGAAGGCGAACTGAGTCGGGTCGAACTCGAGTAAGCGGTGCACGGTTTTGGCTTCCATGCCCGTCGATTCGGCTAAACGCTTTGCTGCACGTCCAGTCGGCGCACAGAGTCCAATCTTGATGCGTTTGGCGGTTAAGATTCTCAATAGACTGTTGACCAGCGTTGTTTTGCCGACACCCGGTCCACCAGTAATAACGGAAACTTTATGTTGCAGCACTAAACGCACTGCCACAGTTTGGGATTCCGACAACGTCATGCCGGTTTGAGCTTCCACCCAAGGAATGGCTTTATCGGCATCGATGCTGCCCCAAGGTGGCTCGCCTTGATTGAGTCGTTGCAGGTTTGCCGCACAACCGACTTCAGCCCGGTAAAGTGGCGTCAAAAAGATAAATTCGTCAGCTCCACTGATTTCACCAAACAGGTTGCCCTCTGTTAATTCCGCTGTAATGGCGTCTTGAACAATAGGCTCTGGAATCTCTAGTAGCTTGGTCGTCATGTCACATAGCGTTTTTCGTACTGCGGCACAATGACCTTCGCCAGACCACTCCTGTAGCACATGACGTACACCAGCTTGTGCTCGTATCAGAGAATTGGCCGCGATACCCAATTTCTGAGCTAATGTATCAGCCGTCTTAAAACCGATGCCATGGATATCGAGCGCGAGTCGGTAAGGATTTTCACGTACCTTTTCGATGGCTTGTTCGCCGTAGGTTTTGTAGATTCTGACCGAACGGGAAGTACCAACACCGTGCGATTGTAAGAACATCATGATCTCGCGAATCACTTTCTGTTCGGCCCAAGCACTGGTTACCCGCTCCTGACGTTTCTTGCCAATCCCTGGCAGTTCCAGTAAACGTTCGGGCGTTTGTTCGATCACATCAAATACCTGTTCGCCAAACGCTTTGACCAGCTTCTTGGCAAAGTGCGGACCGATACCCTTGACCATGCCGGAGCCGAGATATTTTTCAATGCCATCCAAGGTCGTTGGTGGAACGGTTCTGAGCGAAATGGTTTTGAATTGCTGACCATGTTGCCGGTCGTTGACCCAACAGCCCAAACACTCAATGTACTCGCCGGCAGTGACGCTTGCAGCCGAGCCAACCACCGTGATCAGTTCGCGATAACCTTTGACCTTGACACGCAACACACAGAAACCAGAGGCTTCACTATGGAAAGTCACGCGTTCAATCGAACCATGTAGCTTTTCAACGGGATTATCGGCGGAATGGGTTGCGGTTGGCTGAGAATTCATTGCACGCTAACTATCGTGATCAATGAATAGCGATTCCTGAGTGGGGTATGAATCGCATGATTCTCCATCAATCACGTAGAACAGATACTGATATTGGACTAGCCAGGTATGTTGCTCGCTGACTTTGACGGTCGCTGTCTTAGGATTTAACCGAATGACTTCCCCAAAAAACTCTTGGTTGTGCCGGTCTTTAAAGCCAACCCTAGCGCCAATTTGTAATGCCGACTTGGGAATGCCGCGTGCGTTGGGTGCTGGCTGTATAGCGGTATCTACATCATCGACATTGATATAGTAAAACGGAATGTTCCAGTTCTTTTGGTCTTTGACGTTTCTGACCAGGCAACGGGTTTTCTGAATCTTCAAAATCACGGCATCGATTAAACCATTGGCCTGAGGATCGAAATAGCTGATGGCTTGCCCCACTTTTAACTGCGCCTTGACATGCTCTACTCGCTCGGGGTTGATGAGTTCTTGATAAATAGCTGATTGGAGGCGGTGCAAATCAAACAGCGAGGCCTGATTGAGCGCTTGCAGAATTGCGGTATAGTCCATCGCAAAATCCCGTTTCAATAGTGTCGATTGTCAAAATATACTTCGATCGCTAACACTCAGGAAGATGAATTGATCGAGCGTCACTTTTGTCTCGGTACAGTTAGCTCCACACCTAATGTATCAGTTTGACCGGTTCGTTAAGCGCTCCATTCATTAGCAGCAACTATATCCCTATAAAACAACCTCGAAGCATTCGAGTTGCGGCGGGCCTATATAAATATCTTTTTTGCTCCCAGCACTTGCATGTGCTTTCCTAAAGGCTTCGGATTTTGTCCATGCTTCGAAATCGTCACGTGACTCCCATTTGGCGTGAGAAGAGAACAGCGTGAACTCGTCGTTGCTCGGCCCTTGTAAAAGATGAAATTCTAAAAAGCCAGGAACGGTATGAAGATATGAATCACGGCCTTTCCAGACTTCAACAAATTCTTGTTCGTGGCCGGGTTTGATTTTGAATCTGTTCATAGCGATAAACATCGTAACCTCGAATTGTTAGATTAATGGTCATTATGTGATTTTCGTTCCTGCATATCATCGGAGACGGGTAGATATAACCGATAACAATCAAATTAAACGATAGACCGCAACGGATTGGGTGGAGGCCTTGGCTTGGTAATGTCGATATGCTTCACTCTCGTTCAACATATCCTACGAGCCATTTTGAGCAACGATGATCAATGTTTAGACTTGCATTAAACTTTGATCGGTAAAATATTGCAAACGCTGCCAACGGATTTGTAGATCGTCTATTTCCAGTAACGATTGTTTCAAATAGGATGGCAATGGAGCGTACATGGCAAAATAATTCATCGCTAGTTCCGGGTTGTTGTGCAGCTCCGCTTCAGAATCAGTGACAATTCCGCTTTCGGTTAAGCTTTTTAAAACCGCTGTCCAAACGGGTAGAATTTCTCCTTTGCAGGTGTTTACTTCCTCCAATTTGCTCGTTTGGGCAAGCCACAGTCCGTCGGCTTGTTGGTGAATTTGATCCAGACGTTGGCGTTGCTCACCCTGTAAAGAAATAGATAACAAACCATTGGGCATTTGGCCAAAGTCTATGATTTTAGCCATGGTACCCATTGAATAAAAAATCGGCTCGTTCTGAGTGGGTGAATCGGCATTAGTAAGCACTTCCTGTTTTTCAAACCCCTCGCGCAGTAAACATACGGTAAAACCCGATCCATTTCGCAGGCACGTAGATATCATCTTGAGATAGCGCTGTTCGAATATTTGCAGTTGTAAAGTGCATTTTGGGAACAAGGGCGTATTCAGGGGAAATAGAGGTTGCTCAACGGGTTTCGGTGATGGCATAACATCAATCCTAATTGGGTTTTTATTGCTATTCAGTTCGTTTACTAGGCAAGTAAAAAATACCGAAATCAATTTTAGCGATTTTGCCAGGTATATCTAAGCAATAAATACACCAATGGAGCTGTCTCGATCTATCAGTGGGACGTAAATCCAATAGAGTGTCAATGGTGAATTCGTGTCAATAACTGGGATTATGGTGACCGGATTATTGGACCTAGTCTAAATAGGTTTTCGAGTACTCGACTGATAAAAATCCGAAAGCAATATCGGCGACGAGTATGAATCAAGCAAACCTAAATCTTTTGGCTAATCTTAGTGACAACTCCATTGCAAGCCATACTGATGACAAAATCCGAATTGATTGAAAGCCTTGTCTTAAAACTACCGCATTTACAACAACGTGATGTCGATCTTGCGGTCAATAGCCTGATTCATCATATGATCACCAACTTGGCAAATGGTGGACGCATCGAGATTCGTGGCTTTGGCGGATTTTCGATTACCGAACGTGTCGCCAGAATGGGTCGTAATCCCAAAACCGGTGAGCAAGTCAGCCTGCCTAACCGCTATACGACACATTTTAAACCAGGACTGGATTTACGCGAGCGTGTGAATTCTTCGAAGGAAAAATATCCGACAATTAAAGACCTTTAGCCGGTTAATGATCAACTAATGTCTTCTTCGATGTTATTAGACGAAAGTTGACAGTCAGATAATTTGTAATTTATCCTTTATCTATACCCCATCACGGCTCATGCGAGTCTGAGAGTAGCTTTAATACGGAAATAGGATACGACCGAAACCGTAAGGTTGGCAGCCTGAGCTATTCGATACTGTTACAGCAGTATGGTGATGTAACCGGGAGGTCTAGCAAGAGCTACCTCGGTCCGTATACAGGAGGCCACCAACGGCTGTCATACGGCATAACCTTTAATCACGGTAATGCTTATGCCTGTAAAAAATTCCAGTATCAAAGAACAAACGCTTGCTGTTCACAAACAGCTTTCCTACGAAAATCTAGTCGCCGCCTGGTTGTTGGGTGATGGTTGGGAAGTCTTAATTCCAGCTATTGATCATGGCAAAAAAACAGATTTAGTTGTTGCCGACGACACCAACTACTATCGAATTCAGATTAAAACAGTTGAGTCGAGCGACGAATCAATCAAAGTTGAGAATAAATGGAAAGGCGCCAAAATTGACTATGTCATCTATTTTTCTCGAACCGCGGAATGGGGCTATATTGCGCCCGCATTTGAGGAAAACTCTAAACGGTTGAATTCAGCTGGACACATTCGATTTCACGCCCATCCCAACAACTTTCTCAAGGCCTTCAAAAAGATTTAGCCGTCAAATAAATACGAATCAACCCTGGCTTATTAGCCGGGGTTAGATTATTGGTATTAATCTATATTAACGCTAGTAAAGATTGGGTTCCAACACTCAGCGTCATCTGACTGCGACTCTGAATTACATTAAGATCAATGTAATAGTGAATCCATCCATCGGCTTATGCAAAGTTCATCGTTTAATTCATATTTGTTTATCTAGTCATTAACTACAAAGCATTCATTAACGCCAAACACATGACCCTTTCCCAGTGATTCACAAAAGGCGATGAGTCAATGCTTGTTTGGAGTAGGGTCGTCTTAATCTCTTCAATAGTTAATCCAATCGACAAAAGGGAGTCAATTTGTGGCATCAGGGTAATTAGCCTTGCACCAGCTTCTTTAGAAAATCGAATGCTTATGTCAAAATCATTGAAATGCTTTTTAACCCTGCATTTGTCAAACTCGTCCCAATGCTCAGGAGGATTTACAAAATATTCGATAACCCCGGGTTCATTATTCCCTGGCTTATAGTTTGCAAAAACCCATTGTTCCTCAAAGAAGTGGGCACTGTCTAAATAAGGTTGAATGATCTGATCGCCAGCGGTTGTTGCAAAACCTGGTCCTTTACCATCCATGTTGCAGTCTCGGCATGAAGGAATCAGGTTTTTAGGCAATACTGAAAATTGTGGGAAATAAGCTTTAGGCAAATAGTGATCCAAATTTCGGGGTCTACCAATACCACCGCAAAAAGGGCACTTCTCATTTGCTGATGCAAGCAAAGCATCATAAATAATGCGCCCTGGTTTTTCTATACCGCGGAAGTATGTCTCATATAAGTTAACTAATTCTGACTTTCTCAGATCAGCAACCACTATTGGATCAACGTCTTTCGCATGGACAGTAGCATGTATTGAATAAAGCTCACCCACCGCCCCTAGTGCAACATAATTCGTAGCTTCATTTTCTAATGCGGCCCTACTGTCACTTAAACGATTTTTTAACGAATTGTTTCCTGTTATACCTTCCCAACAAGCATCTAATACCTTAGTGAAGTCATCCTTCGGTTCACTCAGTTGCATCATTGTTTAAACTCCTATCACGATGCGTAACTAGTGCTTTTAAAATCGCTCTGGCCTCAAATCCAAGCTGATCTTTGTAAAGATCAATAATCTCGTCATAGGAACCGCCATCATCAACTGATGCTATCAGCAAGTCATGAAAACCAGATTTCACAACCTCCAAGCCGAAAACCTCCCTAGTTAACACTCCAACGTTTTCACCAAACGTCTCTTTTTCTGGCCGTCTACAGTCAACCGATAAACCGATACGATTAATTTTCCAAACACATGATTTTGGAATTTCTTGAAGCACAACAGGTGAATGAGTCGCAATTATTGCTACACCATTTCGATCATGCAACAGGTCAGCAAGAGCTCTGACAAAAGCTGATAATAAAGGTGGATGAAGATGGCTCTCAGGCTCATCAATCAAGACTAATGTTTTTTCCTCAACGGTTGCTACTAAACGCGAAATAGTGAGGAGAACAATTGCATGACCCGAACTCATTCTGGATAAGAAAGTTTCGACATCTTCGTAATATCGTTTCCTGAATTCGTTTGAATCAATTTGTTCTGAATTTGAAGTATTTCGCAACTGTCTGTAACGATCCTCTAATCGACTTAACTCCATTGATGAAAAATTATCATCGGAACCTAACTTCTCTATCACTCGTAACCAGCGAGAAGTTTTATCTGATCTAGAAAAACAATTGACTAATGCTCTAACGCAGTCTTCTCGGAGTTCAGGTATTGTTCGATGCTTTCCGTTCACTTCACGATCTTTCAGGCCAACATAAAAATAACAAGTACCTTTGGCTGGATCAGGTTGTTCCTGAGGGGGGCTGAATGGATCAAATGCGCTAAACGATACTGAAACTAAACTACTAAAGTAATCGCTGCTAATCGCTTGTGCTTGCCACCCTTCAATATTGAAAAACTTTGCCGAAGCATTACCTTTGCTTGTAATGGCTTCAATCATGCTATTCAATAGCGTAGTTTTACCAACGCCATTTCTACCGATAATTGCGTGAATATTTGTACTGGGCGTTGAATTAACTTTTACTTTGAAATTAAGAGCAACTTCTGCTATGTTATGCTCTTTTGGCTTAACGAATTTAAATTCAAAATTTGTAAGCGGTGGTTGACCTACCAAAACTCTTGCAAACTGACCTTTGATAACAGACAGACTAACTTCCCTTAACAATGAAACACTAAATACACCTTCCTCACGCGCAATACTAATGAGATCAGGGTTATACACAATATCTCGAAGACCAGTCAGTACAGTTACTCGAATTTGGACAGGTAAGTTTGCTATTCTCCGGTAGTAATCAATATCTTGGCCTAGTGAAAAATAATTTTCTTCAAGTGCCTCAAAGCTATCCTGGAGAGTGGTATGCGTACTAATTTCTGTTGTTTGGCCTTTAAAACCAATTTTTACATTGCCAATTTCATGGTAATTACCCTCTGCATCATGAATCGACATATAAAACATTGTTACGAAAGAATAATCATTCCACCTGTCTACCTGTAAGTACACAGTATTTACACCCGTTTTTGGTATTGTGTCCCCGCGTGGAATTAAGTGAAAATTCATATCAATAATGCTCTTCGATATACCCATAAGCCTTATTAAAAAGCTCCTTGTCCTTGCCCAAACCAAATTGTGCCAAGGTCAATAGCAACGCTTTCTGAATTTCACGCGGGCCACTATTTGAATTTTGCCAGCCGTCAAAACGTGTTGCTTTAACGATCTTGTCTATTTGTTCCACAATGTCGTGAATGACTTTTGGCGTGCTATCGGGCCTTGTTTCCAGAAAGAGTTTAGTTAATGCTTGGATGTTATCTTCTTCAGTGACGACTTTTTCATCTAGCTCACGTTCCAGATGTACCGCTTGCTTTGCAGCATCCAACAATCCTTTTAGCCAATCGATAGCTTTAATAACACCTGCTTCATAATCTTGACGTAGTTTTTCCAGGCGTTCGCCTAGTGCCACAAACTTGGGATTTTCGTGACCGCGTAAACGACCCATTAAATTGATTTCTAGTTGTCTTGCGCGCTTTTCCTGCTCCTTTTCAGTCAGGACAAATACTGCGTGCTCATCCATTACCAAGTCGTCAATATCATCACGAATGCGTGTTATGTCGGTATTCTCGTGAATCATCTTTATCACTTCTGAACCAAGCGCCGCCCAAACTAAAGCACCGGTTTGTCCTACTGGGCGGATTGATTCATAAATCTGTGCCAACCACTTAAAGTCTTTACGATACGGTGCTAGAAATGGATCTGGACTAATGGCAGTCCACAGCTTATTTAACACCCCAAACGCGGCAGCAAAAGCATCACGCTTTTCATTGGTCGGTAAACATTCTTGCGCGGCCATAATGCCGTCAAACCCGTCTACCGTGCGATCAACATTGGGAAAAAATGCCAAACACTTTTCTAATTGCGGTGGAAATAGTTCTTTAAACGCCTCTATACCTTCGATAACACCTTCAATTTCTTCCGGGTTATAAGCTAAAGCAGAACGTAAATTCTCAAATACACCGAGATAGTCAATGATCAATCCCAGCTCTTTGCGGATGCCATCAGTTTCAAATAAGCGATTGGTGCGACACATTGCTTGTAGCAAAGTATGGTCGCGGAGTGGCTTGTCCAGATACATGCAATAACATATAGGTGGATCAAAGCCCGTTAATAATTTTGCGGTGACAATAATTAGTTGTAACGGATGAGTTGAGTCTTTGTAATCTTCAATCAAGTCTTTTTGTTTTTGATCATCGCCGTCGTATTGTTGCCAGCGTTCAAAATCCGCTTCCTGAACCGGCAGTTCTAATTCTTCTTTCCAACGCAGCCAATCTTTATTCTGCTTACCTTTCTTATCGCCTTCAGTGGCTTTGATGGGAGCTTGGTCAATGTTCATGACCACTTCTACCGCATCAAACCCCATTAAATTGCCCAGCAGGTAATACATCTGAACACACGCTTCGCGGTCGTAGACCACCACCATGCCTTTCATCTTTTTGGGTTTAACGTGGCTTGCAAAGTGCTCGGCAATGTCCGCGCTGATGGCCTCCATCCGTTTAGGTGCTTTCAGCAAAATTGCCAGTTTGCCGGCTCGTTTGGAAAGCGCTGCTTTCTCGTCGTCATCCAGATTGTTCTCTTCAATGAGTCGCTGAAATTCTTCGTCAATCGCTGCTTGATCAACGCGAAGTTCAGCCAAGCGCGGTTCAAACTTGACTGGATTAGTCGCGCCGTCACGAATAGATTGTTTGTAGCTGTAACGATTCATATAGCGCCCTTCGTCTTCGTCAGCGCCGAAGAGCTTGAAGGTATTGCGCTCCAAGCTTGAAATAGGCGTACCCGTTAAACCGTAAAAGTGCGCATTCGGTAAAGCCCAGCGCATTTTGTCACCTAACGAGCCTTCTTGAGTGCGATGTGCCTCATCCACCAACACGATGATGTTATCGCGTGCGTTCAAACCGTTGTGATCGTTGACGTCAATTTCAACGTCTTTAAATTTAAAGATGGTGGTAATCAAAATGCCACGACTATCTTGTTCAATCAGTTGTCCTAGCTTTTTACAACTGCGCACCTTGATCAGATTCTTTACATCCGCACCGCCAAAGGTTTCGTTGATTTGGGTATCCAAATCGCGACGATCCACTACGACCAACACGGTCGGGTTTTTTAACTCATTGTCCGCGCGTAGCATGCGAGCAGCGTAAAGCATCAGCAGCGACTTACCAGAGCCTTGAAAATGCCAGATCAAACCTTTGCGCGGATAACCGGCTTTAACTCTGTCCACTATTTGTTTGGCTGCTTCAAATTGCGGGTAGCGAGGTAATATTTTTGCTCGCTTGGGTGGTGTGTGTTTACCGGTTTTAATCGTAGAAAACAGGGCGAAGGAATGTAATAACTGCAACAACGTCTGCGGATTTAACAAGCCTTCCGCGCTATCCAATACAGACGATAACGTTAATGGGATTTCATCGCGTTGACTGGTTTTATGCCAAGGCCCCCAGTCTTTAACACTGGCGTTGATGGCACCATAAGCAAAGGTTTTGCCTTCACTGGCAAAGCACAATAGATTAGGTACAAAGAACGGTTCAACATTTTTCCAGTAGTGTTTTTGACCACCCATGAAATCCGCAGCACCGTCCTGCCAACTGATAGAAGGACGCGTAGCCGATTTGACTTCACCGACGACTAACGGAATGCCATTCACATACAGCACAATATCAAAATACACTTCAGAGGCCGCAAGGTAATGCACCTGCTGCGACACCACAAAATGGTTGTTTTCAATCGTATTAAAGTCAATCAGGTTGATGGTGACATGATCGCCATCTTGACCAAACGGCAAAGTCTTTTCCGCCATCAGCCATTCGTTAAAGTTTTCATTCGCTTTAACAAGGCCGGTATGTCTAGCTTCATAAATAACGCCGCGAAGCTTATAAATCACTTCATCGGCATAATCGGGATTGGCGGCAATATCAGGATTTAACGAACACAAAGCCGCTTTTAGCCATTCATCCACAAAGATGTCACTGACCTGTTTAGGCAGAGTATCACCGTGACAGTAATTCCAGTTTATACCGCTTATTTGTTTTAAACGGTCAATAATTCCATTTTCGGTGACGGTTTGTTCTGTGAACATTTATATTTCCTATTCAAGCGCATCTATAATACTAAGTCTTTCGTTAATTATCGCCATCTTTGTAGCTTTGAATAAAACATAGGAGTCTTCAATATGTTGAGTTGTTGCATCAACGACATCTAACACTTGTGCGAATTCAATCTGTGATTCACTATCTGGAAACTTGCACTTTAAACTATGAACCGAATTTCTATTTAAGGTAGGTACAGCAGTAGCAGCATCAAGTCTCTCTAGGTTGAGGGATTTTAAAAACCAATATATGTATTTCGGATCATTTCCTTTAAAATTCTTTACAAATAAAGTCGTATCATGTGGCCAGCAAGGCTCTTCCACAAAATATACATCACCTAATTTTCCTTTTCTTCCAGTTATTACAGATTTGCCATATAACATTGCTTCATCGTGATAATAAGAAAAACCTGATGAAGACCAGACTGGTATGTTTCCATCACTAGCATTCTTTTTTGTTATATCAAAACCTCTTTGAAGAGTTAAAAAATCACCAACTATACCAGTCTTGTAATTTTTAAACTCAATGCTGCCATTTGTTATGTTTTTAAGAAGAATATTTAATAATCTTTTGCTAGCTAGTAAAGCATGAAACTTTGCTTCTTCCACTTTGGTTAAAATATTCACTAACTCTAAGGTGGCTTGTTGCTGATCTATTGGAGGAATAAAAAACTTCTGTCTTTCTAATGTTTTCCATTTTATCGTCGGGGAAAGAGAGCCTTCAGATATGGCTATAGCCCGGCTCATAAACTGATCTGTTTGCATAAAAACAGGCAAAAAATCATGGATTATCAAATTTCCTTTTGGCCTGATAATCATGCCATGAGCAGAAAAAATACCATCAAAAGGCGAAATAGCGACTCTCTTTAGATATGCGTTTCGTTTTGCAAATAATATATCGCCTTTCAGCATCCTAATTTTTTGGCCTTTTAAAGGAACTTCGGAGCCCCATCTTTTCACTGAAAGCGAACCAGAATCTAAATGTTCTAACCCTATATACTGAACTTCATCTCCTGGCTTTGGATTTACACGCTCTGAAACATGTTTGGCAATTTCGCCAAATGTTACGATTTTCCATCCCTCGGGTAATATTATTTTATTGTTCAACACTAATAAATTCCTTTACATCAGTATTGCTATTTTCTAACATATTAGAGCTTTCATTTAAGTTTGAATCAAACCGACGAAGTATCTTAAACAATTCAATAGTCTGCTTTTTAAGCTTCACGCGGCTGATTTTCCAAGCTTCAATGGCATGTTCAATATCTTGCGCTTCGTGACCGCTATCGTTTTGCACATAGAGCGGTATAGACAGGTTGTGCTGATTAGCGCGAATATCTTCTATCACCACCAATGCCGCGATAGTGGGCTGCTTATCAGGCTCAAAGTACGCTTCAGTCAGTACACTTAGATTTTCATCGGATAAACGACTATGCGCTCGTTCGCGGGTGACTTGTTCCACGCCATTAATAAACAGAATTTTATTTTTGCGTTCTAAGGGTTTGTTGCGACGCAGCACCACCACGCACGATTCCATGGGCGAGTTATAAAACAAGTTGGGCCCTAAACCGATGACGGCTTCAATCAAATCCGCTTCAATAATTTGCTTACGAATCGCTTGCTCAGAATCTCTAAACAACACACCATGCGGCCACAACATCGCAGCACGTCCGGTTTTGGGATTTAAACTTTTGATGATGTGGGTATAAAACGCATAATCCGCACAGCCTTGCGGTGGCACACCATACAGATTGCGACCATAAGGATCAGCGGCAAACTTATCGCGGTTCCATTTTTTGATGGAGTACGGCGGATTGGCAAAAATGACATCAAACTGTTTTAGCTGATCGTTTTCAATAAATTTTGGTTCGCTGAGCGTATCACCGCGCAGCACTTCAAATTCTTCAATGTCGTGCAAGAACATGTTCATGCGAGCAATCGCTGAAGTCAGCAAATTCACCTCTTGCCCATACAGCTTAACGCTACGCCATTCCTTGTTTTGATTACGCAGTTCCATTACGCCGTTCAACAACATCCCGCCTGTGCCACAAGTCGGATCGTAAGCGGTTTCACCGGGTTGTAATTCCATGATGCGTGTCATCAAATGGACAACGGTACGATTGGTGTAAAACTCTGCTGCGGTATGACCGGAATCGTCCGCAAATTTTTTAATCAAGAACTCGTAAGCTTCGCCAAGATCATCTTGATTGACAGTGTTGATACCTAATGGAATTTTGCTGAAATGTTGAATCAGATCAGCTAACAGATGATCCGGTAGGCGCTCTTTGTTAGTCCATTGCGCATCACCAAACACACCGTGCAAGCGTTCGTTGCTGGATTCAATTAAGCGCAAAGCCGTTTGAATCGCTTCACCGATATTTTTAGTGGTATTACGCACCCCCTCCCAACGCGCTTCGGTTGGAATGTTAAAGCGGTGAAACATCGGCATCGCAGCATATTCAGCATCACCTTCGTGAATTTGCAGTGCTTCGTTGTATTCTTCCAAATAGACATCCGACAGCCGTTTATAAAACAGCAATGGAAAAATGTACTGTTTGTAATCCGAAGCATCTATTTGGCCGCGTAAATATTCCGCCGCGCCCCAAAGCAGGTCTTCTAGTTTCTTTTTGTTTAAGGTGCTCATGCGTTTTTATTTTTCATCATGGCAACCATCTGACCAAAAGTCATGTTGATAATTGCTATAGGCAATATTGGCCTTTTCTAAAACGGCCTCTGTAAATGCGGTGCAAAGAGTTGCCGTGATATTTTCATCTTTAAAAAGATTGTATCCGGCGCCATGTGTAATGTGATTGGATAATTCATTTATTAGGTAGTCTTTTTCAGATCGCGTCGCAAAACATTCATTCCAGATAAAAACTTGTATATCAAATGTCAAAGAGTGAATCATGCCTGAGACAATTTGCTCTACGTTTCGTGTTAATCGGCCGGAGCCAACAGCAATGTCTGCGCCGATTTCAACGAGCTTGTCAGAATAAATGCCGCTGTATAAATAGCCATGCGTTTTTATATCTTCGGTAATGGCATCTACAAGCGAAGAGAACCTGCTGGAGCTCTTTGTCATATTTCAAAGCCCTCTTTGATTAACAGGTCTTCAAGCTCTTGCTCCGCATGTTCTAAGGCAGCTAGTTTATTTTTAAAATCTAACAAGGCTTGTTCAACGGTGATGGTTTCTTCTTCTAACGGCTTTTGCACGTAACGGGCAATATTTAAATTGAAGTCGTTTTCTTCAATTTCAGACATATTGACCCATCGTGCGACACCTTCAATTTCCTTGGCATTCTGCGGTCCGGCTTGTTCTTGGCTTTGGTAGATTTGATAAATCTCGTCAGCTTGAGCAACTGACAATGTGTTTTGCGCACGACCTTTGGTAAAGATTTCTTCAGCGTTAATGATCAGTACATGACTTTGATGTTCATCCGGACGTTGTTTTCTGAGAACCAGAATGCAAGCGGGAATACCGGTGCCGTAAAACAAATTCGTTGCAACGCCAATAATGGCTTCAATCCGATTTTCTTCCAGAAGTTTTTTGCGGATTTTGCCTTCCGCTCCACCACGAAAAAGCACACCATGCGGAAGTACTACGGCCATGCGCCCGTTATCGTTTAACGATGCAAACATGTGCTGTACCCAAGCAAAGTCGCCATTGGTTTGCGGTGCTAAACCAAATTGTTTACGTCCATAAGGATCGTTTTGCCATAGCTCGTAACCCCATTCTTTCAAGCTGAATGGTGGATTGGCAATAACGTTGTCAAAGGTTTCTAGCTTATCGCTTTTGATGAACTTGGGATGACGTAAGGTATCCCCCCGCACAATGTCAAAGTCTTCCATGCCGTGTAGAAATAAGTTCATGCGGGCAATGGCTTCGGTGGTGAGATTCTTTTCTTGGCCTTTGATTTTTAATAAGCGAGGATCACCACCATGTTCTTTAACGTGATGGATGGTTTCCAGCAACATGCCACCTGTACCGCAAGCAGGATCGTAAACACTTTCGCCAGCTTGAGGGTCAAGAATGTTGACCATCAAGCGAACAATGGTACGAGGGGTATAGAACTCGCCTGCTTTTTTATTGGCTTTATCGGCAAAGCGTTTAATCAGGTATTCGTAAGCGCGACCCATGTCATCATCGCGAACACTGGATACACCCAAATTGACTTTGTTGAAATGATTCAATAACGTGCCCAGCAATTCATCTGAAAGCCGTTCTTTATTGGTCCAACCTGCGTCACCAAAAATACCGTGTAAGCGTTCGTTTGCCAGTTCTATACCGCGAAACGCTTCTTTAAGCGCTTGACCGACATCTTTGGTTTTATTGAATACGTGCCGCCAATGACATTGTTCTGGAATTTGAATGCGGTGAAACATATCGCCTTTGGCAAGCTCTGCGTCACCGATTTGTTCTAACGCTTCTGCAAATTCCTCGTCGTACACATCGCATATACGCTTGAAGAATAATACCGGGAAGATGTATGTTTTATAGTCTGAGGCGTCAATTGGGCCGGTAAGGATATGCGCGGCATGCCAAAGATGGGCTTCTAAGTCCTTTAATGTGATGAGAGTCATAAAGCATCCATTATCGCTTTATAAAGTAAAGCGGTGCTAAAACATTTATCCATGCGAATTGCTGCAAGTTAAACAGCTATCTTGGCACGGCTGATTTGCCTTATATCTTACCAGTTATGGAAATTAGGCAACAAAAAGAGAAGGTAGGTGCCATATTGCCACAAAAAAAATCCGGCACATTGGCCGGATTTATGAGGAGGAAGTTATTGCAATAAACTAAACATCTCTGCAATGAAGATAGAATATCAATGTTCTCTAATATTTTGGATGTGACATGTTGTCACGCGGCAAGTTGCCGCAGAATAGGTTCAATGGCGCCTGGTTCGGGCGATGAATCAATCGGCAGTTGCCTTGTTTAGGTATCAGTGTGTGGTTGGAGTATATGTTTAACCTCCGCTCACCATTCAATTTTTTGTCGCTCTAATCCAAATAAATCGTGTACTTCATGAATGGCATAAGTATCAATCATACCCATAACCACCCGATTCATTTTCTTAATGATCTCTGGTAGACGTGGGCTGTGAACGCCTTCATCTTCCAAATGGCACAAGGTAACTACTCACCCCCTTTCCCCAAGAAAAAAAGCCAAAAAAGACTTGACAGGTTTTTCGATACAGAAAAGCCGTTTTCCGGGATAGCGGCTAATACCCCATCAATTCACCAGTTCTATCACGCCCAAGCGATTTCGTGAGGGTTACGCAAGGCGTGTTTCAAAATTCTGATTTCCGGTCGTTCAGTGAGCACTCTGAAGGTCGAAAAAAGGCCATGCGATAATAGCGTCATGAAAACAGACGTAGTTATGGTGAATGGCAGCCCTCGATAAATCCTCAGTTCGACAGGAACTCGATCGGGTAAAAGCCGATTTTGAAGCGCTCCGGGCAGCCGGTAAAGTCACGCCGGAAAGCCTGGCGGTAATGAACAGTCTGTTTATGATCGTTGAGCTAATCTTGGCGATTTTCCTGGAAAGGACGACCCGGAAGGATAATCGGAACTCCAGCCTGCCTTCGTCGCAAACCGGTCTGGATGAATCGGCCCTCATATCAGGCAGCCAAGGTAAAGGCAAACAGCTGGATAAACGGAGCGCGATCAATTCGCGTACCGTGGAAACGGTCAGTGTGTCAACGGTGACGATCTGCGAGGTGTGCGGTGAACCATTAACGGAAGTGCCTTGCCTTCATCATGAGCGCCGCACCAAAATCGATATCGTATTCGAGAAAGTGGTCGAGCACGTCGACGCCGAGGTCAAGGTCTGTCCCCGCTGCCACGCTACGGTGAAAGGACGGTTTCCCGATGGCTTGGTCGGGCCGCTGCAATACGGCGATGGCCTGAAGGCGTTCGTGATCAACCTGTTGGTCGGTCAAATGGTCGCCTTGAACCGGGTTCAACAGCTGATCGGGGTCATGATGGACAAAGTGATTGCCGAAGCCAGCTTGCTGAACTGGGTTTTGCGTTTACATCAAGCGCTGGAGACTTGGGAGCAACAAGCTATTCAACAGCTATTGGCGACCCCCGTGATGCATGTCGATGAAACCTCGCTGCGGGTCGACCGGAAAAATCAGTGGATTCATGTTTATGCTTCCGGTGATGTTACCCTCAAGCGGCTGCATCGAAAGCGAGGCAAAGCCGCGATTGAAGCCATTCATATCATTCCGCGTTATGGTGGAGTGATCATTCATGATTGCTGGGCTTCTTATTTTGCGTACGAGGATTGCGAGCATGGCTTATGCGGCTCGCACTTGTTACGCGAGCTGACTTTTATCGTGGATGCTCATCAGTATCGCTGGGCGAAAAACATGAAACGGCTGTTACAGGAGACTTGCATTCAAGTCTCCAAAAAGAAGGAGAAATGTCTGTCCGACCAGGAACTGGCTAACTTGCAAAAACGCTACCGCGCGATTCTCACCCGGGGCGAAAAGGAATTGCCCCCGATTCCGCCCAAGCCCAGCGGCAAGCGCGGTAAAATCGCTAAATCCGATGCCCACAATTTGTGGGAGCGATTGAAAGCCCATGAAATCTCCGTGTTGCTATTCGCCCGGCATCCTGCGGTTGCGTTTACCAATAACCGGGCTGAACAAGATTTGAGAATGGCTAAGGTCAAGCAAAAGGTCTCCGGCTGTTTTCGGTCTGAAGAATATGCCCAGGCCTATTGCCGGATTTCGAGTTATTTACAGACCATGGCCAATAAAGGCTACAACCCGCTCACCGCCATTCAATTAGCTTTGGCCGGAAAGGCTTGCGAATGAGGGGCGAGTAGTTACGGCACAAGTAGAAAAAGGCCAACTCGTTTAATGAGCCCAATACCCGTCGGCTATTGGTGTTAGCAAACCGAACATCTGCGAAATCATCCATCAGCTTGTGAATAAAGGTCTGGTCGAATCCTTCTTCCGCTAATACGCAATGCAGGTATGATTTAAACAGTTCGATCAGTTGGGCTGTATCAAGTTTAGGAATGTCGGTAATTAAAAAGTTAAAAAGAGTTTGATCGTTAGCCGCCAGTAGACAGGGGCGACCATCAATCTCGATTAAATTGAGGAACCACGAGCAAAAATTAGATGTTTCGACATTGGGATCAACCAAGTCGGTCTTTTTCAATTTGATAGCCGTTTGCAGCTTTTTGGTACAACGCAATACCAGCATTTTTACTTTACACCGCGGTAGTTAAATACGAGCTTAATCTTCATGAGCCTCAGGCTCTGGGATTTCAAACACCCTAACTTTATATTTCGCAGACAATACGCCCATTACCTTCTGGACAAGTAGGCCGTTATGAGCAGACTTGATCTGATGTTTCATTGACGTAAATGTATCTATTTCCACTTTGTCTTTGCCATCGGTAATCCATATCCACGAATCGCCTTGATGCCCGTATTGAATATCTGGGAAGATTGATTGTATAAATTCGACCAACTCGTCGTGGAAATCCGAATAATGCTCAGGGTATTCCAGTTCTGCAAATATCATAAGGTCCTACTTACCCCCCAACGGTTAATATCTTACGCCAACGTCATTGCTGATAACTGAATGGAGAACCAAATGCCACAACAGATCATCGACTTTTGGTTTGAAGACATTGATAAATCCTTGTGGTGGGCTAAGAATGTTGAATTCGATCAGCTCATAACCAAACGCTTTACCGATATTCACGCAAGGGCTATACGCTGTGAGCTCTTCAACTGGCGAACAACGGCGACAGGAAGGTTAGCAGAAATCATTGTTTTGGATCAGTTCTCCCGAAACATGTACCGTGACTCAGCGATAGCATTTGCCTATGATGCCTTGGCGTTAGCTCTTGCTCAGGAAGCAATAGCCGTAGGTGCCGATCAAGAACTTACCGCAATACAACGCGGCTTCCTGTATATGCCATTTATGCACAGCGAGTCGATGGTTATTCATGAGGTGGCAACAACGTTGTATGAAAACAATCAGATTCAGTCCTTTTGGGATTTTGAGGTCAAGCATCAAGCGGTTATTCGCCAATTTGGGCGTTATCCCCATCGCAATGCGATCTTGGGCAGACCATCAACCCCTGAAGAAAACGACTATTTAAAAACACCCGGTGCTGGATTTTAAGCAAAACAGTAGAATTTAACCTATCAGCTATTTTCCTAGGAGCCTTCAAATGTCGTTATCCATGTATGCCATCACTGTCCTTCCTATAGTTCGCAGCCTGAATCAGCTACGTTTGATTCTGGAAAAAGCCATGAATTATGCAGAAGAAAAAAAGATTGATCCTTCTGTGTTAGTCAACGCCAGGCTTTATCCAGATATGTACCCATTGAAGCGCCAAGTGCAGATTGCAAGTGATGTCGCCAAAGGCGCTGTATCACGGTTAGCCGGTCAAGAGCCGCCGAAGTTCGATGACATTGAAGCCTCTTTTCCCGAGTTGATCGAACGCATTGATAAAACGCTGGAGCATATTCATTCGTTTACTGCCGAGCAAATCGATAGCACTGAGTCCAACACCATTCAGTTACCACGACATGATAGAACATCGACATTTAGTGGATTAGCCTACGTGACTGACTTCGTGTTGCCGAATGTGTATTTTCATGTAACAACCGCCTATGCCATTCTGAGGCATAACGGGTTAGAAATCGGCAAGAAGGATTATTTGGGCGATATTGGATAAAGCAATATTTAGAGAATGGTTGATTGAATTGCAATGATTCGTCTTGCAAAGCTGACAGCGAAGTGTCGACTAAACCGGTAGATTCAAGCTTTGTCCTAACTGTTCCATTTTAATCATGATACCGAGCGAACTGATTGAGCGACTACAACGGACCCAACATCTAGTGGTTCTGACCGGTGCGGGTGTCTCAGCGGAATCGGGCATTCCGACCTTTCGCGATGCATTAACCGGATTATGGGAAAACTTCGATGCCGAACAGCTTGCATGTGAAGACGGCTTCCTGGCTGATCCTGCTTTAGTCTGGGGATGGTACGAATGGCGACGAAACCGCGTGCTAAAGACGAAACCTAATCCAGCGCATTTGACGATTGCTAAGCTGGTAGAACGAATACCGAAGCTTACACTGGTTACTCAGAATGTTGACGATCTGCACGAACGCGCCGGCAGTCACGATGTTTTGCATTTACATGGTAGTCTACATAAACCACGCTGCATACGTTGTGGAACACCTTATCAATTGCCGGAAACAGATACAACAATAGCCGATCATGACAGTCGTATCGACCCGCCTACTTGTGCGCAGTGTGACGGACTTATCCGGCCAGGTGTAGTGTGGTTTGGTGAAAGCTTGCCGATGCATGAATGGGAACAATCAGTAAATGCCACCGAGGATTGCGACTTGATGTTTATCGTCGGTACTTCAGGTTTAGTGTGGCCAGCAGCCAATTTGCCCTATATGGCTGATAAAACTAACATTCCTATCGTACAAATCAATCCGACAACCACGAGTTTCAATTCCATTGCCCGCTCTAATTTGTGTGGTAAGGCTGGTGAAATTTTGCCTAAACTATATGCAGAGACGTTTTCAGAAGACGCATATTGATCTTCAAACACTTAGCTGACGTTGGCTAATGGGGGTTGGGAGACAAACAACGACCCCAACCCGACAGTCAATATACCTGTGTTTTTACGGCAGGTATTCGTTACCAAACAGACGCTCAAAGTACTCTATCCTGACGGCACAGCCTGACATCAGGTTAGGGTACAGTTCATTCTGACATTAATTGGAGTCAAACCATCGCCGAACAGCGTTTTCTTGCCAACCAGTTCCATCTACCGTAACTTGCAGTTATCGGCGGAGGTCAGATTTCAAAACCTAACCGGAATATTTATGAAACGCCGGATTTACTCGCAAGCATTTCTTGTTCCGCTTCATACCAGTCCTCCATTTCATGGCCAGGCGCGAACCCTCTTTTTTCGGCCTTGTAATAGGCGCATTCAGCAATGTTAGTGGTTAAATCGGACGGGCAACAACCTTCGTTAGTACAGTCTTCACTGGTGGTTTCGGCAATAATATTTTTTTTATTCGCGGCCATCATTGACTCCTTGAATCAGTTTGACAATAGAAATTAGCTACCACGCACACTTGCAGTAACAACTAAAGTCGATTAAAAAACAACCGGTGTGAACAAATCATTGAATAAAAGCGAGTACTGATCTCAAAAGTGCTGGATAAAGGTTCAAGGATCAAGCGGACTTAGCGTTGACCCGATCTCCCAACTCAAACTGAGACCTAGCCGGAAAACTAAAGTTTCATGCTTAATATTTGTGACCGATATCGAAACATCGCGTTGGAACCCATAAAGCAAAGTCCGATCGACATATTTGGTAATTTTGAAATGACCACCAAATTGGAGACAATGTCATTGCGTGGACACTGGAACTCATGTCGATGCTGCCAAAGCAGATAAAAACTCCATTGGTAACTAAAGCGGCCAAGCTGAAAATACCTATGACGTATTAAGACGGTAACTCAGGGTTTGTCAAGCGATTGACAATTTGTGCTACCACGCCCGCCGATGCAGTAAAAACCAATCCGCCTTTCAACAGTGCAATGCGAGCTTTGGTTTGGGAGCTGCGGGCGAGAACAAACCGCCTCAGGCCCTAAGTCATCGCTTCGTCCAAATTATCCAGAGAATCGGATAGCAAAGGTGCGGATTTCCCATACCGAGCAGCCAGCACAATGACCGCGAATATGGCGGCGTTGATCACCAAAGCCTTGATTAATGTGCCGCGCTGCCTCTCCAGAATTGGTTTCGCCGCAGAGTTGTTTTCGCAACAGGATGCGATGGGCTCATCCCGAAACACTGAAAGCTACTAAATTCGGTAATACGCAGTAAATCAACAGACCATAAGGGATTTAAATCTCAAAAGTATTTGCTTTCCTAACGAATTAGGTATAGGTTTAAAAAGGCTCATTTGAGCGACGATAGAATCTAAGATATCTAAAATGTTCAGACGAAGGCTAGTCGTATTGTTGATGCTCATCATGGCAGTCATGCCTGTCGGGGTGACGTATGCGCATTACTCCGGCTCCGAACTATTTTCTATAGTGCATGCCATTTCCGCTGACGATTTGGCGACCGACAGCAGCATGTCGAACGTTGGCCACGACCATCACTGCCATCCCGGTAAATATCATTCTTCTACTTGCAATTTCCATGTTTGCGTCGATTGTGCGCTTGCTTCGTCGTTCATATTAGCTTTACTCCGGAGAGGAACGAACTACTTCACGTCTACAAAGCCGGAATTCCTCTCCGTCCATCTCCCACCTCACACTAAGCCACCGACAGCAACCCTTTAAGCGTTTTAGAACGGCCTTTTTCGACTTTGTCAGTTAATAAGGCCATTCAAGGCAATCGCGGTTCAGGTTTCTCAGCGCGCTATCGTTGATCAGCCGGATTGCATCGATTGTCGTTCCCAATATGACGTTTTGAGGATCATTATGTCGTCAGATTTACCCGTTACCCGCTGTCGTTTGATAGCGGTATTGTGGCTCGCCTGTAGTGTCGCCTACGGTACGGAGCAGCCTGTTTTGTCTTTACAGGCCGCCACAGAACTTGCCGTGCAGGATAATCCAGGTTTGGCACAAATAAACGCAAGGGCACTCGCCATGTCCGCCATCCCGTCGCAAGTCGGCACATTGCCCGATCCGGTTATCAGTTTCGGAGCCCTAAACCTGCCGACCGATACCTTCGATACCCGGCAGGAACCGATGACGCAAATGCTATTCGGTGTATCGCAGAGCATACCCTTTCCCGGCAAATTGGACTTAAGCGAACAAGCCGCCGGCTATGCGGCTGAAGCCGCCGCGCACGATGTCACCGAAGCGAGGTGGCGATTATTGCGCGACGTCAAAAAGATCTGGTGGTCGCTGTTTTATCTGGACCGTGCACTGGAAATCATTAAAGCCAATCAGGACTTACTCCGGCAATTCGTTGAGATCGCACAAACTAAATATCAAGTGGGCGAAGGCCTACAACAGGATGTGTTGTTAGCACAGCTGGAATTATCCCGCCTGCTTGATAACGAACTGATTCTCCTCAGCACACGAGAAAAAGCCAGAGCACAATTGAATGCCTTGCTCGATAGGCCGGCCGACCGGCAAATCAATTTACCGCTATCGGTGCCGGAAACATTGCCCAACTTAACGTCGGAGTCCGCCTTATTCGAGCAAGCGGAAAATTCCAGGGCATTGCTTGCATCCAGACGCGAGTCGGTCAATGCGGCGC
This sequence comes from Methylomonas sp. MgM2, assembly GCF_054172045.1. Classification (NCBI taxonomy): domain Bacteria; kingdom Pseudomonadati; phylum Pseudomonadota; class Gammaproteobacteria; order Methylococcales; family Methylococcaceae; genus Methylomonas; species Methylomonas sp. MgM2. The sequence continues at coordinate 105,311 of NZ_JBSYXO010000009.1, forward strand.
AAACGCGTCTGGAACTAGCCAAAAAAGACTATTTTCCGGATTTCAATGTCGGCGCTTCTTATGGCCTTCGTGACAACACGCCCACGAATGCCGATCGCGCGGATTTCCTCAGCATGAGATTAAGCGTGACGGTGCCGATATTCTTGGCCAGCAAACAGGCCAAGGCCGTCGATCAACGTACCAGCGAATTGATGCAGCAACGGTATGAATTACAAGACGAGTGGAATCGGGTGCGAGCGGATATTTCAACCGCCTATAGCGACTTTCATCAAACCAAAAATCAGGTGGTTCTATTTAAAAGCGGCATCATTCCCCAGGCCCGGCAGACCGTTGCCTCTATGCTGGCCGGCTATCAGGTGGGCAAGGTCGATTTTTTGAATCTGGTGCGCAGCCAAATCACCTTATACAACTATGAAACCCAATACTGGAAGGCTTTAAGCGAAGCCAATCAGGCGCTTGCTCAACTGAGTGCTATGGTCGGCGAGGAAGAAATTTATGAATAAGACAATATGGCTGGTTGCCGTTTTAACCTTAACGATAGGAATCGGCATAGGAAGTTGGTTGACCGGATACCGTCAAAATACATCGACTCGCCCCGAGTCTAATGATGGCCTAGACCATACAAAAACCAACGGCGTAACCAGACGCCCCTTGTTTTACCGCAGTCCGATGAACCCGTCGGTGACTTCGCCGGTGCCGATGAAAGACCCCATGGGCATGGATTATGTTCCGGTCTACGCCGATGGCGCAAGCGACGCCAGCACGCCGCCAGGCACCGTCAAAATCGATCCGGTGACCGAACAAAATATCGGTGTCCGTACGGCCATCGCTCGCCAAGAAACGCTATCGCACATTGTTAGGGCGGTCGGCCGAGTTGCCTACGACGAAGAGCGCTTGGTTCGACTACATCCAAAAACCGAAGGCTGGATAGAAACCTTGCGGATAGATAAAACCGGGGAATGGGTCAAAAAGGACGACGACTTGCTCAGTATTTATTCACCGCAATTGGTGGCGAGCCAACAGGAATACATTCTAGCGCTGAACAACCTCAAAGCCTTGGAAAATAGTCCTATCGAGGATATTCGCCGTGGAGCCGAGGAATTGCTCAGAAGTTCGCGTGAACGCCTGAAACTACTGGATGTGCCAACCCATCAACTGCACGACCTGACTCGTACGCAGCAAATCAAAAAAAGTCTACATATTCATTCTCCGGCGGCGGGCATCGTCATGAATATTGGCGTCCGCGAGGGTCAATATGTCACGCCGGCCACCGAACTTTACATGATCGCCGATCTGTCCACCGTCTGGGTCTACGCCGATATCTATGAATACGAATTACCCTGGGTCAGAGTAGGCGACTCCGTGGAAATGCAGTTGGCCGGCGTCCCGGGCCACATCTTCAAAGGCCGCTTGGCTTATATCTATCCCTATGCGGAGGCAAAAACCCGATCCATCAAAGTACGGCTCGCGTTCGATAACGCGGAGCTGCTTTTGAAACCGGATATGTATGCTCAAGTTGACATTCTGGCCGGTAAACAAATCGAAGCGGTGACGATTCCGAGCGAAGCCATCGTTCGTTCCGGTACCCGCAATCAGGTATTCGTGAAGCGGGCTCCTGGCCAATTCGAACCACGCCCAGTGACGCTGGGACTGGCCTCAAACGGCCGAGTCGCGGTATTGAACGGTATCAAAGTCGGTGAAGAAGTAGTGACCTCGGCACAATTTCTAATCGATTCGGAGTCGAAATTGCGCGAGGCTACGGCCAAGATGATTGCGCCCGGCCAATCGACCGAACCGATGGCCGAGGACACCATACCCGAACATCGGCACTCGCCTGGCTTGTCAGAAAACATGGATAGCGAAGCACATGCCGTGCAACAGGGAGGTCATCAACATGATTAATGCCTTAATCAACGGCTCGCTCAAAGATCGCTTCATCGTGCTGTTGGCCGCTGTTATCCTGGGATTAGCGGGATTGTGGTCGTTCAAAAACATACCCTTGGACGCCATACCGGATTTATCCGATGTGCAAGTGATCGTCTTCACCGAATACCCCGGACAAGCGCCACAAGTCGTCGAAGACCAAGTTACATATCCCTTGACGACGGCCATGTTAGCTGTCCCGAAAACCAAGGTGGTTCGCGGTTATTCCTTCTTCGGGTTTTCGTTCGTGTATATCATTTTCGAAGACGGCACGGATATGTATTGGGCTCGTTCGCGAGTGCTCGAATACCTCAACTATGTCAGCGGTCGCTTGCCTAAAGGCGTCAGTCCTTCGTTAGGACCGGACGCCACAGGTGTCGGCTGGGTCTATGAGTATGCTTTGATCGACAAAACAGGCAAACACGACTTATCCCAACTGCGTTCGATCCAAGACTGGTATATGCGTTATCCGTTGCAAACCGTGCCTGGCGTTTCCGAAGTGGCTTCTGTCGGCGGTTACGTCAAACAATACCAAATTGAAGTCGATCCTAACGCGCTGCCTGCCTACGGTATATCTCTGAGCAAAGTCAAACAGGCGATACAGCGATCCAATAACGATGTCGGCGGCCGTTTGATCGAAATGTCCGAAACCGAATACATGGTGCGCGGCCTGGGCTACATTCGAAATATCGACGATATCAACAGCATACCGGTCGGTGTTGACGCCAACGGTACTCCCATTCGGATACAGGATATCGCCCATGTTCATATAGGACCTGAACTGCGCCGAGGTGTGGTGGAACTGAATGGCGAAGGCGAAGTAGCCGGTGGCGTAGTCATCATGCGCTTCGGCGAAAACGCCAAGGATACTATCATCGGGGTCAGAGCCAAGCTTGAGGAACTGAGCAAAGGCCTGCCGGAAGGTGTCGAAATCATTCCCGTTTATGACCGAGGCGACCTGATTGAACGCGCGGTTGCCACCTTGTACGACGCGTTGACCCAAGAGCTGATCATCGTCTGCGTGATGGTCAGTTTGTTTCTGCTGCACTTGCGTTCATCGCTGGTCATCGTCATCACCTTACCGCTGGGTGTGGTGATCGCGTTTATCGTCATGAAACTGCAAGGACTCAACGCCAACATCATGTCCTTGGGCGGCATCGCCATTGCCATCGGCGATATGGTTGACGGCGGTATCGTCATGGTCGAAAACGCGCACAAGCATTTAGTCGAAGCGACCGAAAAGAAAAAAGCCGAGCTCACACAACAAGAGCGCTGGCAGGCCATTGCCGCCGCGTCGAAAGAAGTGGGCCCTACGCTGTTTTTTTCGTTGTTGGTGATTACCGTTTCGTTTATCCCTATTTTCGCCATGCAGGCGCAGGAAGGCCGGCTGTTCAGTCCGCTAGCCTTTACCAAATCCTATGCGATGGCGGCGGCGGCAATATTGACGGTCACCGTTGTGCCGGTATTGATGGGTTATTTTATTCGCGGCCACATTATTCCGGAACATAAAAACCCGGCTAACCGTTTTCTGCATCTCATTCATTCGCCCGTGTTAAGAGTCGCCATGCGTTGGCGTGTTGTCACGCTTGTGATTGCGGCCATTGCGCTTGGGTCGACCGCGTATCCTTTGTCCAAGACCGGCAGCGAATTTATGCCGCCTCTGGATGAAGGCGACATCCTGTATATGCCGTCGACGTTTCCGGGCATATCGATCACGAAGGCAAAAGAGCTGTTGCAACAAACCGACAAAATCTTAAAAACCTTTCCTGAAGTCCATCACGTGTTCGGCAAAATCGGTCGAGCGGAAAGCGCGACCGACCCTGCGCCCTTGTCGATGATAGAAACCACGATTCGACTCAAACCCAAGAGTGAGTGGCCGGACCCGAACAAAACCACACAGCAACTGATGAAGGAAATGGATCAAGCCATTCATTTTCCCGGCATCGCCAACGCTTGGACCATGCCGATTAAAACCCGAATCGACATGCTGTCTACCGGTATTAAGACGCCAGTCGGCATTAAAGTATCCGGACCGGACTTGGATGAATTGCAACGATTATCCAAGGAGATCGAGCAGACGATGAAAACCTTGCCGGAAACACTGTCGGCTTTCGGCGACCGCTCGGTTGGCGGGTATTACCTGGATTTCGATATCGACCGAGATCAGGCCGCGCGCTATGGTTTGACGGTCGGCGACGTCCAAGACATTATCCAAAGCGCAATCGGCGGCATGAACGTAACCGAAACGGTAGAAGGCTTGGAGCGTTATCCGGTCAATCTGCGTTACCCGCGCGAACTGCGCGATAATCTGGAAAGTCTTAAACGGGTTCTGATTCCCACGCCGACCGGTGCGCAAATACCGTTGGCCTTGATTGCCAAATTGGAACTCAGACGCGGCCCGCCTTCAATCAAAAGCGAGAATGCACGCCTAAATGCCTGGATTTACGTCGATATCAAAACGTCCGATATCGGCGGGTTTGTCGCGCAGGCCAAAAAAACACTAGAACAACAGGTCGCGATACCAAAGGGCTACACGGTGAGTTGGTCTGGCCAGTTCGAATATATGGAACGGGCCGCACAGCGGCTGCGCGTCGTCGTACCGATAACCTTGCTGTTGATCTTCTTGCTACTGTATTTCTCGTTCCGGAATTTCGTCGAACCCATCATCGTCATGTTGACGATTCCATTCGGCCTGATCGGCGGCATTTGGACCATTTACTGGTACGGATTTAATTTATCGGTGGCCGTCTACGTCGGCTTTATCGCCCTGGCCGGAACCGCCGCCGAGACCGGCGCGATGGTACTGAATTTCATCGACATTGAAATCGCCAAACTCCGTGCGGAGAAACAGTCGCCGTTAACGGGGCTTGAAATCCGGGAAGCCGTCGAAACGGCCACAGCCTTGCGGGTCAGGCCGGTTGCGATCACGGCCTTCACGACCATGCTGGGATTGGTCCCAATCATGTGGGCCACCGGCACCGGCGCCGACGTCACGCAGCGCATCGCTGCGCCGGTACTCGGCGGCATGCTGACGGTTTTGATGTTGAGTCTGTTGGTATTTCCAGTGATTTACAGTCTGGTGCTGCAATTTCAGGAAAAGCACAACTTGTCGAGCTGAATCTCTCATTCAAGGAAATGTGCCATGACAGATCAGCGGAATCATTTCATCCATACAACAGTCACAAGGAGCCAAGCCCATGATAAGTCGGTATTAATCTAATAATTGCTGGATATTCAACGATCATCTTTTAATGGAGAGACACCATGAAAACCAAAGTACTGATACCCCTGTTTTTTACCCTTGGCTTACTGTCTGGCTGCGCCGAGACAAACCCGCATCCCATGGACATGAGTCAAGCCGTTCAAGACGCAAAGACCAAAGCCGATCACGAAGCGTTGGCTCAACACTATGAAGAAACTGCGAAAGAGATGCAGCTTAAAGTCGATGAACATAAAAAATTGCTGCGTCAATATGAGTCACACGCCTATTTGTATGGGAAGCAAGCGGAAAGCTTAAAAGGCCATTGCAGAACGTTGATTTCAATCTATGAAAACGCCGTTGAAGCAAATTTAAGTATGGCAAAAGCACATCGCGAAATGTGAAGCTTATCAGCTGGCGAAGGAGCGGATTTGCTCCTTCGCCGTGATGCCTGATGCAGATTTCCCGATTAGCGTTTCTTCGTCTGAGAATGTCAAAGACAAAAGCTAAGTTTAAATCGATTCCGACTCACTCGGTCAGTCGAACGGTACACCGATTGATTTTGACCAGGTTGTTTTTCGGATGGTTATGTCTCAGCCTAGCGATTGGCGGCATCGTCCTTTGGCTGGAGGTCAATCGCGTTCGACATTTTGTGCATGAACTTGCGCTCAAAGAGTCAGCAAGTTTTAGCGGTGAATCCGCTCATAATATGGACAGTTTGGATACCGGTGCCAGGCTTCATCTTCGAAATTTGGCGGAACAATTAGTTAATCAACATTTTTTGGTGGTTGAGTTATATGACCTCAACAAACAACTCCAACTTGAAACCATTCGGCAAGGACTTGAGGTTGTCGAACATGACCTTAATCGCTTCCGCCATCGGTTTCCGCAACAAGGTGAATTTTCACATCAGTTTCACCTGATACAAGGCAAATTGCTTTTGGTGATTCTAGTCCCTTTATTGGATGCTCAAAATAGCCCTATCGGTTATTTCGAAGGGGTTTATCAAGTCGACAAAGAGACTCTCGTCGCGATTAAGTACGGACTGTTTCGCAAATTAATGTTTGCGACGCTAGGCATTACGTTCGCGGCGCTATTGATATATCCGATCATCTTAATGCTGAACAGAGAATTGATCAGACTGTCCGCAGACTTGCTAAAAGGCAATCTCCAACTGATGAATGTGCTCGGCGGAGCGATTGCCGAACGCGATTCCGACACCAATCGCCATAACTATCGAGTAACCTTTTATGCCTTACGTCTAGGTGAAGCTATCGGTCTCGCTCAAACCGACATCCGCGATCTAATTGCAGGCGCTTTTTTACACGATGTCGGCAAAATCGGTATCCGCGACCTGATCTTGCTGAAACCCGGGAAATTATCGCCGGAAGAATTCGAGGACATGAAGTCGCATGTAGCGTTAGGGGTCAACATCCTGAACAAATCGAGTTGGCTGCAAGGGGCACAGGACGTGGTCCTCTATCATCATGAGCAATTCGATGGTAGCGGCTATTTGGAAGGCTTAAGTGGCGAGGCAATCCCTTTGAATGCGAGGATATTTGCCGTCGTGGACGTATTCGATGCCTTAACCTCGAAACGCCCATATAAGAAACCATGGTCTGTAACCGATGCCATCGATGCGCTTGAACAGGGTAGCGGCAAGCACTTTGATCCACGCTTAGTCAGTGCGTTTACGCCGATTGCACGCCGGCTGTATGATGAAATCGGTAGGCTGGAAGAGCAACAAATTGAAGTCATGCTACATCAGCTTATTGCCCCGTATTTTTTAAAAACAGACTTTGAAAGATGTTCCAAAAAATCATGTACATAAAGAACTTCACTATGAAATTAATTCGAACCGGTTTAGCGTCATCAACGTGCGGCCTCAATTAGCATTGGCATTTTACCGATGATGCGATTTGTACTCTGAAAGAATGATCTTTCGGCAGAACAATATAGGAGATGGTCATGAAAACACTCTCGCAAGCGCAAGTCTATACCTGCCCCATGCACCCGGAAATTCGACAAATACAGCCAGGGAGTTGTCCAAAATGCGGTATGACTTTAGCGTTGATAGAGACCGAGGAAACGCAACCGCTTACCGAATACGTGTGTCCCATGCATCCGGAAGTGGTGCAAAGACAACCCGGTGCTTGTCCCAAGTGCGGCATGACACTGGAAGCTCGAAACCTTCTGGGGGAAACGGAGGATAGCACCGAGTTGGCGGCGATGAGTCGAAGATTTTGGTTGTGTACAGTATTGACCTTACCTGTGTTCACTTTAGCGATGACGCATGATCTTTTGCCGACGTTGATTAACAATGCTTTCGTCAATCAATGGCTGCAATGGTTTGAATGTGCTTTAGCGACGCCAGTGGTTTTATGGGGCGGATGGCCTTTTTTCCAGAGAGGTTGGCGTTCCGTGGTAAATCGCAGCTTAAATATGTTTACCCTGATTGCACTGGGTATCGGGGTTGCCTGGATTTATAGCATGGTGGCACTGTTAGCGCCGGAAATATTCCCGGCCATTATGCGTAACAGCCTAGGCCAGGTGGCGGTCTATTTCGAGGCCGCCGCAGTGATTACGACCTTGGTTTTGCTTGGACAGGTATTGGAGTTGCGAGCACGGAGCCGCACCAATATGGCCATCAAGCTGTTACTCGAACTGGCACCAAAAATAGCGCGGCGGGTGTATGAGGATGGCAGAGAGGAAGATATTGCACTGGAACAGGTCCAACAGGGCGACATACTGCGCGTTCGTCCCGGAGAAAAGATTCCTGTAGACGGAGTGGTGTACCAAGGCGCGAGCCATGTCGATGAATCCATGGTGACAGGCGAACCGATGCCGGTGGCAAAAAATGTGGGAGATACGTTGATAGGGGCGACCATGAACACGACAGGCAGCCTAATGTTACGGGCGGAGAAAGTCGGTAGCGATACTTTGCTGGCCCAGATTGTCAAAATGGTCAGTGAAGCGCAACGTAGTCGGGCTCCCATTCAGAAGCTAGCCGATACAGTAGCGGCTTATTTTGTACCGGCTGTTGTGATAGTGGCTATTGTGACATTGGCTTGTTGGTGGCAATGGGGGCCGGAGCCTCGTTTGGCACATGCCGTTGTTAATGCGGTTGCGGTACTCATTATTGCTTGCCCCTGTGCGCTGGGTCTCGCCACACCCGTTTCAATAATGGTTGGCACTGGCAAAGGCGCACAGCTGGGTGTATTGATTAAAAATGCCGAAGCCCTGGAAATCATGGAAAAAGTCGACACGCTGGTGGTCGATAAAACTGGCACCCTGACAGAGGGCGAGCCAAGTTTAATGGCGGTAATGGCCACTCCCGTGTTTTCGGAGCAGCAGGTTTTGTATTTCGGCGCTAGTCTGGAAAAGGCCAGTGAACACCCTTTAGCTAAGGCTATCGTCAAAGGTTCTGAACAAAAAGACATCGAACTGTCAACCAGCGAGCGCTTTACATCGCTCACTGGCAAAGGCGTTTGCGGCAACATAGATGGTCACCTAGTTTCACTGGGTAATATTCAATTAATGGATGAACGGAACATCGATATCAACCCTTTGAAACAACAAGCAGAGGAGTTACGTCAAGCGGGGCAGACGGCCATGTTCGTGGGTGTGGACGGTAAACTTGCCGGACTTATCAGCGTTGCCGATCCCGTCAAATCGACAACGCCGGAAGCACTGAAGGCTCTTCACGAAGCCGGTATCAAAGTGGTCATGCTGACCGGCGACAATAAAACCACCGCCCATGCAGTCGCCAAAAACCTCGGCATAGATCGGGTTGAGGCCGAAATATTGCCGGAACAGAAAGCTGAAATCGTTAAGCAATTACAGACTGAGGGCTTTATTGTAGCGATGGCGGGTGACGGCATCAACGACGCTCCGGCCTTAGCCCAAGCACATGTAGGCATTGCCATGGGTACGGGTACCGATGTGGCGATGGAAAGTGCGGGAGTGACACTCGTCAAAGGCGATTTGCGCGGTATCGTCCGCGCACGGCAATTAAGTCGAGCCACCATGCGTAATATTAGACAAAATCTATTCTTCGCTTTCATTTATAACGCATTGGGTGTGCCGATTGCCGCAGGTACGCTGTACCCGTTCTTCGGCATCTTGCTTTCGCCGATGATTGCCGCCGCCGCGATGAGTTTTAGTTCTGTATCGGTAATCAGTAATGCACTCCGATTGAATCGGATGAAACTGTGATGCAAGCACGATATGCCGCACAAAGCTCAATGCCACGGAATTTATGTAGTCAATGAGAAGGAGATACGCTATGAGCATCCTGAAAATGATAGTAAGCGCCGCTATCCTAAGCTTGCTGGTAAGTTGCGCCCAACAATATCCTCACCGCATGGATATGACCGTGGCCATCGAAAAAGCTAAGACAAAGGCTGAGCACGAGGCACTTGCGGCCCATTATGAACAGATGGCCCGTGAAATGAAAGCGATGTCAGAAGAACACAAAAAGCGTTTGGCAGAATACCAAGCACTTCTTCCTAAAGATGATGAAGCGTATAACGAATTCATACCTCATTGTTTAACCCTAATCAAAATCTACACCCAGGCCGAGCACGAAAACCTGGAATTGGCACATTTGCATCATTTAATTGCTTCTAAATTCCCGAATTAACGAGTCAATGGCTAAAAGTCCGTGGCAATTAAAATCCATCGAATATGATCGCCGGACGCTTGAGAGAGAAATCTAAAAATGGCATTGTTTTTGATCATTGGCAATTGCGACCTTGTTGTCGCTTGATGGAGAGCTCGGTACCAATGCGACAACTCGCCGAGCGAAATTACCAGCGGATCACAATAGATCAGTGATTTACGATTTTACCCGTCTCATAAGCTACCCACTTATGAGTCGTCCGACAAGTCTCGAAGTTTAGCGGTCGTTCAGATGGCGGCTTTATGGAAGTGCTGTGCGACAGTAATTGGCCGAACTTCCGCATACGTCTTGCTAAATCCACCGTCAGTTTTTTTGTTCAGAGTCTTGCGATAAGTCTCTGGTTTCCCTGTTTACTGTTACAACGCCTGAGGTAACGCGTCGTCAAGAAGTCAAAGATTGCAAGGCACGTCGCTGTGCTTTTTGATCTCGCAAATCATACCGTGCCGTTGTCTGAATATCGTTATGTCCAGCCAGTTGTCTCGTAGTATTCATGTCAATACCGGCTTCGAGCAGATGGGTAACAAAGGTTCGTCTGAAGTCGTGTGGTCTAATGCGTTCTATTTGGGCCTGGTCTGCTCGTTGCTGGATGATGGCGTAAACCGCTTGACTGGAAAGTTTTCTATCTTGAATGGTACCGGCCTTCGTAATCGGGCTGAACAAATAATCCTCCGAATCAAGTTGCAGGTTCCTGTCATTGATCCATTGTTTGACGATTCGGCGCGTGTCGGTATTCAGGTAGGCCGTGCGCTGTTTATTACCTTTACCGGCTTGAATGGTTAGCATGCCATTTCGTGTATTGTAATCGCTGAGTCGAATATTGATGATTTCTGAGCGTCTAAGCCCTGTTGCTAATAGCGTTGCAATAAGCGCGTAATCGCGTTTGCCGCTTATCGACTTATCCTGGCTACAAGCTCGGTACAGTTTCCTGATTTCCGCAGCGCTTAAGCTTCTGCCGCTCGGTAAACGTTTCCCTCTGACCCTTTTGATTTCATTGATCAACAGCAATTGGTCGGCACTGATCAAGCCTAGATTGAAACAGGCCTTCATGACGCCCCTCAGTGCTGATAACGCTAGATTGACGGTGTTGGCCGATTTCTTTTGTTCTTGAAGCGTATTGCGCACTTTGGCCAAGTGTTGGTATTCCAGAATATTCCAAGGCATCTGCTCAAGCTCGTCTTCGAATTGCAAGATAGTGGCAGCCGTTCTGAGCAAGCTTCTGGCCGAGCGTCGACCTGTTGGTGCAAGGCTTTGCAGGTATAGGGTGACTGGATCGGTTTGCTGGGTTTTGATTAGCTGATAATAGTTTTTCAGTTTTTGTTCGAATTGTTCTTCACTCATCGCGCTGTCCTCCTACTTGCCGTTATGTGCCGTATTCAGTGAAGCCATTACCTGATGTGTTTGGCTCGACTCTGAAAAGAACTGGTGGCTTTGCATGGCATTGAACCAGAGCAATACCGCTTGGTAGGTCGCATCGTTGACGGGGCTGTTGCGCTCGCCTTTCAATTGGTCGATTCTGAGCTGTGATGCACCTGAATGAGTGTGCGTGATTTTGATGCCCAAGGTTGCTCGACCGGGTGCGAGAACTCGATAAACGTAGTAGTGTCCGTCTTCGATTTCATAGTCATAACTTGCGACACAGTGCCGTTGTTGCAGGCTTTCTTCATGTAACGTCATCAAATCCGTGATCGGTACAATATTGTTATTGCCGGGTAACGGCGGAACTGGAAACGGCTTGTGTTCTCGCTGAGCAGCGAAAGAAGATGTTCGAATTTGCTGATTGAGTTCGTTGACCAAATGGTCATGAATAGCGTGTACTTGTTTGATATTTGAACAGCGTTTGACTTGTTCGAGTGTTGTATCGATTTCGGTATGCCCGAATCCACACATGCGCACAATATCGTTAACAAGCATGGTAATCGGCATGCAATCGGCATCGTTAATATGCAGTATCAATTTCGAGTCGATGAGTGCGGAATAAAAGACGAGAAAGCGCGCCATGTCGCCCGTGATGAATTGCCGATGGTTTAGTTTCTCGAAGTCGAGATGCAATAGCTGAATGATCAATTCGTATTCGGAACGGGCAAATCGCTTGCAACGCAGCTTACTGAGCAATTTCACGACCGCTTTTCTAGCCGGCAAATCACATGCTCGTAGTATCTCGGTTCGCGGTAGCAGGCAAGTGTTAACAAACCGTTCTTCGTCCCAACGATGATCCTGCGCATACGTAAAGAACAGCCAGAACAACGTCGAGTTACGTTGAAACAGTTCGACGATGTGCTGATAACGATTGCACAGCATCAACATACCGAATGCATTGCCTTTGTAGAGTTTGAGCAGATTGACGAGGTCGGGCGGTATCTGCTCAGTCCACGGTTGTAGCAACGAATTGTCAAACATCTCGATGGGAAATAACGACGAATCAAACGGATCGGTGTGATATTCGATGATATGGTCACCGCCATCGGATGTGGAATCGAATTCATTGCGCCAAGTAACGCATGAAGCGCTATGCCAGCCAGTAAGCACGAGTCTATTCGGCAGATTGAGCAATCGTGTCAGGTCTATGGTCAGTTCTTGGGTTTCATTGTTCCAATGGCTTTCGTCGGAACTGAAAGCACTCGGCTTATTGGTATCGTGTAATTCGGTCATGGTTATGCTCCTATTGAAAATTAAATGTCGGTTTGTCGGTGGTTGGTTATGGCAGTGGTCATCGATGACGAATCGATGTTGTTGCTTGATAACGAGCTCGACTTGTGTCGAGACAAAAGCTGTCTTCGAGTAAGCTGAAATAGCTCACTCAGATGCTCGATCTGCTGTATTGCTTGCTTGATGTATTCGCTAGTACTAATCGCGCACTACGTCGCTTCTACGTGCTGAAATGACGCTGTTTGTGTGTCTTTGATGTACTAACTTGCTAAATGAGGTGGCATAACTTGTGTTAAGACTGATTAACGCAAGTAATGAATTTCAAGCGTTCAAGATCAGAGAAAAAAAGACGCGTCAGCATGCGCTCAAACATGTGTTAACACTTCGCATGCTGATCACAGCAAGCCGTGCTCAGCGAACGAATATTGCTCGGTGCCGGCAATGATGAAGTGATCGAGTATTCTTACTTCAATCAGATTCAATGCGTCGATCAATCGTTTGGTAATGGCGCGATCGCACTCGCTGGGTTCAGCGATCCCCGATGGATGGTTGTGCGCCAAGATCATTGCACAAGCGTTGATTCTTAAAGCGTGTTTGACAAGTTCGCGCGGATAAACATTGGCGCTGGCAATACTGCCTTCGAAACAGGTTTTCGTTTCCAAGATGCGGTGCTGGTTGTCGAGAAAGATGCAATAGAACGCCTCGTGTTCGAGCATGGCTAATTCCAGCATCAGAAATTCCCGAGCATGGTCCGGTTGTGTTAATGCTTGGCCGCGTTCGAATTGTTTTTGAATGAGTTGTTTTGCCATCGCCAAAATTTCCTCGGCAGTGACGGGACGTGTGACCGAAAACTGGTTCGGTTCTTCATTGATTTGAAATGGGGTGTTCATAACGAAAGCTCCGAATAACGGACGTGACAAAGCCTGAGCAAACAAAGTCGCTCATCAACAAATCACGTCCGAAAGGTTAAAGATTAGTCAGCGAATCAAACGATGATGACTGACCGAATAGATTGAAATACTTGAACTGCAAATGAATAGCGAAATTTACTCGGCGCTATTAAGTGCGTCGATGTCGTTCAATATGTCACGCACATTGTTCAAAGACCGGCGTAAAGTCTTGGGTGTGTGCCGGCGTGGATTCAGTTGTTTCACCGTTTCGCGCAATTCCGAAACCAGTTCGATCAATGCCGGCGACAACTCGTTCGAAGTACGCTCTGCTTTATCATTCGACTCGGTTGCGGTAGAAGCATTAGGTTTCTGTGTCGATGTGTTTTGTTCAGTGGTTTTGGCTTTACTGCCTGGTTTCGCTTCGGTAGTTGATTCCAGGGCTTGGGTGTCGGTTTTTTGAGTCATGATCAATTCTCCAAAATAATTAACAAATAGAGTGAGTGGCTTAATGCCGTTGATAATTGCTTTGTTTCAAAGCAGAAGCAAAATGTGAAGCGTCAGTATTCTTCGGGCAGTAACAACGTGGTCACGCTACGGTCGGCTTCAGTGATAATCCAAATCTTCGCGCTAGCTGATAAGTCACTGTCTTCAGGCGGTGGTAACACATACGCTGACAACAAGCGTGCGCCAATTGTTAAGGCTTCTTCGTTCGCTTGCGCATCGTCTGCGCAAACATCGCCCCAGTCGCCGCGAACATGACGATTAAGCAAATCGAAAGGATTAAGTTGATATTCCTGTAATACCTCTTGCGCTCCTGGCGTATAAAACAATTGCCCTAATGAAAACCGCGCTGTTTTGGTACCGGAATTAGTTGCTGTATTCATACTGATGCTCTCCTTTCGAACTCAATCAAGCGAGTCGTCATCGTCTTGATCGGCGTCGTTATCCCAATCTTCATCATCATTGGTGTCATCGAACGGATATTCCAATGCTGCACACAAAACTTTGGCATAACAGTTAGCCAGAAAGCGCAAACTGCGTCCGGCTTCCAAGGTTTCTGAATAGGTATCGCTATTGCTCAGCAACTTTGCATAATCAATGCTGGTACGCTCTAAGCACATAGCGAGACTATTGATCGCAGGCGATAGCGCTGCGATGGCTGATGGATTCGTCGTCATAAGTGATCTCCGAGAATAATTAAGAAGCTCTAAGCTCATCAAAAACGACACGCACACGACAGTGCATCAGAGCACGAAGCTTGATGAATCGATCAGAAAGATGTGTTGAAGATGATGTGCTAGAGAGCGAGACTGCGACAGATGAGCTATAAATTGCCGCAATTATAGTATCTCATAAAAGCATATAATATGCAAGTGTTATTCCATATAGTCATATATAACGCCTTTGAGCAACTGCGTAAACGCAATGATCGATAGAACGCTGTTAGCGCGAAATATGATTCTTGTATTGCGCCGGAAATACCGGGATTCGCACGAAAACAGGAATATTTGCTTTGTCCTGAATTTGAGCTAAAGGGTAGATGTTAGAATCATACTTTCCTAACAAAATAGGACTGACGTTACCAGCCGAAAAAGTAGATGTTGGTAGTTGCCTTGTAATTTCAAGAACGGCAAAATTAATGGTTGAGATGACGATTGAACAGCTTGAGCAGATATTAAAAGAATCTAAAAGCCTTGCCATCCCCGCAGTTGAGAAAAATATATTTTCCATTGGCGGGCGTGGTCATTATGAAAACCCAATTAGTGATCTCCTCGCATTTTTCATGGACTTGCACGAAATTCACGGATTGGGTGATCTAGTGTTGAGATCAATTTACGAAGCCATAGGATTGCCTACCAATGATACCGATCTGATTACTCCTCCACAAAGAGAGGTCTGTACAGACGATGAAAAGAGGATTGATATTCTAGCGGAAGGGGAAAGCTACGTGACTGTCATAGAAAACAAGATACGTCATTGGGCAGAGAATCCGTTCGATAGCTACGACGATTATCTAGACAAATACTATAAAACCAAGAGTAAATATAAAATTCTTTTATCGATCCGCAATGAAGTACCTCCGGCTGGTTGGTATTCATTAACCTACAAAGATTTATTATCCCGTATTAAAGCGAACCTTGGTGAATGTGTTGTTACTGTCCCGTATTCAAAATGGTTAATTTTATTTCGTGAATTCCTTATGAACATTGAGCAAGAGTATGAAACTGGCATTATGAATAATGATCGATTTGAATTCGCAAAACAAAATTATCAAGCTATACGCGATTTACAAAAAATAGCGGATGACTACATCAATGAACTACAGAGGAAAAGCCTCGACGTAATACGAACACCTGCGGATATTGATGAGTCTGATGTTTTCGCAAATCGAAACAATTGGGGAGAGGATGGTATTGCGATTCGGCTGCATCATAAGAAATGGGGTGGCAAATCAAATATAACATTCTTGGTTACGCCAACAGGATTATTTCGCGTGCAGTTTTATGTCCATGATATTCCAGATAGTGATGCTTCTACCCTTCGTGATAAAGTGAATGATGGGAAATATAAGAAATTCTGGACTGAACAAAAAACTATTCGTTGCTTTGGCTTCTTCGATAGTTCTGACTTGGATGTCGTTCTTGCAGCAATTCAAAATGTCGCGCAAAAACTAAATGCCTATTACGGTAAAGTTTAAATTGAAGCTCGTTAATGTTCATAGACCCTGACCGGAGCCGTTACAAACTGAACAAGAAAGTACTAACGTACATCGAGTCTCGAAAGATCGGACATCAACTTCTTTCAGAGATAGAAGCACCCATTGTGGCTTAGCTTATGCGACCCTTCCGAGACGCAGGACTCTGGCAAGATTACTCCGTCCATTAAGAATGGATATTGGCCGCAAATTAAGCTTAAACATACCGATGAGCAAAATCTATATTCCAACATCAAATGCCGATCAGTGGGCGCAGTTACTCGCCGACCCAGTCAAACATTGGCGACAAGGCTATTCCGCACGAACCCTTGCTTATTCATGGCAAGAAGCAGACGATTTTCCCGATGAGGTTCGTGTGGTTTTAGCGACCGAATTCCCTGGCATTGAACTTCTTCTCGCCTTACCAGAGCATCAAGTGAAATTACCAGGTGGTTCGCGTCCATCGCAAAACGACATATGGGCTCTTGCGCGTTCAGCAGGAAATATCATTTCAATTGCGGTTGAAGGCAAAGTTTCAGAGCCTTTTGGCCCGACTGTCGAAGAGTGGCGTGCCGAACCAAGCTCCGGCAAATTAGAGCGTCTCGAATATTTGCTCAGCTTGTTGGGATTGTCCTCTGTTTCAGACAGCTTGCGTTATCAGCTCCTACACCGAACAGCATCGGCTATCATAGAAGCCCAACGCTTCAATGCGGCCCACGCGATCATGCTAGTTCACTCATTCAGCCAGTCCGATGAGTGGTTTCAAGACTACGCGGCGTTTGTCTCGCTCATGGGTGGTATAGCCAAAGAAAACGGTATAACTTCAATCGGTATGCTTTCTGGTATTTCGCTTCATTTGGCTTGGGTGCGTGGCAACGCACGCTATCTTTCCAAGTAGCCTGCCATGATAGAGGAACATAGAGGTCAAAGTGATACTACTTTTCTCGTCTCTCTAAATCGACTTAGAATTTGACATGCGTCAGCCTATTCCATCTGCATGGCGGGAATATCGATTCCGGAACACAGTTGCCACAGTGGGGTTTGTGTTGGGTGCGCCAGTGGCGGTAGCTGTTGGAATTCTGATCAAGTTATGGATTCCACAATATGCCGAGACCGTTTTTGTTGGTCTCATGGTGGTATGGGCTGTTTTGTGGGGTTGGTCTGCGTTTCGTGTCGTACGATGGCCTTGTCCGCGGTGCGGGAAGGCTTGGCTGGCACACCAGGAACCGGCAATCGGTGCTCAACGAGTTTGCTCGAACTGCGGATTAGCATTGTATGAATCGCCTTAATATGACCGACAGGACAGCATCACACTTCGATGAGCTCTTCGATCAACTTTGGCCGTTATGACAGAATATTCGCCACAACCCGTCGACTCACGCCGCCGAAACTGTTATTGCTTTCTTTGGCATGAAAGCCCAGAAATATTGGAGAAAGAAAAGCTCCCATACGGCTACTGCGGTTGGTGCGAAGTATGCAGCGAACCAGGGCATACGCGTCATTCACCGAGAGGGCCATGTACCGGGGCATGGTGCGACGATTGCTGGGATCGAATGCTAACCGAAATCAAACTGACGAGAACTGGCAAGGAGCGCCACTAGTCTCAGACAACCTGATCTCAGGAATTAATAATTTGTAATGCCTGGCGTAATTATCTTCAATAAAAACAAAGTATAAGCGTTACCTTTAGCCAAAGATTGGGTGACTTATTCCCCTTTCTTGCGGATTCTGTAATGATACTGATTTCTTGAAAAAGACGCTATTACAGAACCATCCGTTATGCCGCAAGTTCAACTGCCGTTATTCCCGGAAGGGGTTACCTCTATCAATGCGGATCTGACGTTCATTAAAGAGAACGAT
Organism: Methylomonas sp. MgM2; assembly: GCF_054172045.1. Taxonomy (NCBI): domain Bacteria; kingdom Pseudomonadati; phylum Pseudomonadota; class Gammaproteobacteria; order Methylococcales; family Methylococcaceae; genus Methylomonas; species Methylomonas sp. MgM2. The sequence goes on from NZ_JBSYXO010000009.1 coordinate 123,205, forward strand.
CGCATCACCTACTTCAACGGAACTATGCCGGTGTTCGCGCATGCCAGCAGCGATCATCGCACATTCAAAATGATCACGGCCCAGTTTTGCGTGACGGGCAATACCAAGCTGGTTGAGATATCGCGTGCGTTTGGCGTGCCTGAGATTACAGTTAAACGGGCGGTGAAGCTCTATCGGGAAGAAGGTCCGGAGGGTTTTTACAAAAAACGCAAACCCAGGGGGCCTGCAGTGCTAACCGAAGCCGTACTCGGTCAAGCCCAACAGTTATTCGATAAAGGTCTGGATGTGTCTGAGGTCGCTGACCGAATTGGCGTTAAATCGAATACGTTATCAAAAGCCGTCCGCGCCGGGCGCGTGCATCAACGCGCCCCCAACCAAGAGGTCATTGCCTCAAGCAAAAGCGCGCGTAGTGCCGAGGACAGCAGCGCTGCCATGGGCATGGGCGCCAACAACACCATGGCACGGCTCGCCGCCAGCGTTGGCGAACTGGAGGCCGTCAGTCCGGAATTTCAGCCAACATTAGATGTGCCTAACGGCGGCGTCCTATTTGCCTTGCCGGCGCTACTGGCGACGGGATTGCTCAAATACACCGAGCGCTATTTCCAATGGCCGAAAGGCTACTACAGCCTGGCCAGCTTGTTTGTTTTATTGGCCTTTTTAGCGCTGGCCCGAATCAAAACGCTCGAGGGTGTGCGTTATTGTGCACCGGGTGAATGGGGGAAGCTGTTGGGGCTGGATCGGATTCCGGAAGTGCGCACGCTGCGTAAGAAGATACAGCACCTTTCTCAGGACCAACAACCCGAGCAATGGAGCGCACAGCTGTGTAAAGAGTGGATGGAAACCTTGCCTGAACAGGCCGCCACGCTGTATATCGATGGCCACGTCCGGGTTTACAACGGCCATCAAACGCAACTGCCTAGACATTATGTCGCGCGTCAAAAACTGTGTTTGCGGGCAACAACCGACTATTGGATCAACGGCATGGAGGGGCAGCCCTTCTGCGTGATCCATCAAGCCGTCGATCCCGGCCTGATCAACGTCATCGAACAAGCGATCCTGCCTCAGCTGGAAAACGTGATCCCCAAGCCAGTGTCGACAAGTGAAAGAGAGGATGACCCGTTGTTGCACCGCTTGTCATTGGTATTCGACCGCGAAGGCTACAGTCCTGATTTCTTTCTGCGGATGAAAAAACGGCGCATTGCCTGCGTGACCTACCATAAATTTCCCGGCGAAGACTGGCCGGAACAGGAATTTAAAACCACCCTGGTTGAGATGCCTTCCGGGGCCAAGGTTGAAATCAAGCTGGCTGAGCGGGGCACGCGCTTAAGCAATCAACTATGGGTTCGGGAAATCCGCAAGCTGACCGAGAGAGGTCATCAAACAGCCCTATTAGCGACCGATTATCGCTCGGATCTCTCGGTGATTGCCGTAGAGATGTTCTCACGATGGTCTCAGGAAAACTTTTTCAAATACATGCGTGAACACTACGGCCTGGATAAGCTGGTCGATTATCGTGTGGAACCGATTGCTGATACCGTCCACGTCGTCAATCCGTGCTATCGCCAACTCACGGGCAGCATCCGAAGCGTCGCTGCCAAGATCAGCCGAAGACTGGCTGAATTTGGTGCCATGAACTTGGAAGGCACCATCGAACCGGATTGCGTCGAAGCCTTCATCAAAAAGAAAGCCACGCTGCAAGACGAAATCGAAGCGTTACAAACCGACTTGGGAGGACTCAAAAACCAGCGCAAAGAGGTACCATCGCACATCGCCATGGACGCGTTGCCTGAAAACGAGAAGTTCAGTCAACTCAGTACCCGAAGCAAACACCTGATCGATACGATCAAGATGGTCGCGTATCGGGCGGAAACCGCAATGGCCAACATCCTGAAAGAACACCTGTCTCGGCCGGACGAAGCGCGCAGCTTGTTACGAGCGATCTACAATACGGAAGCCGATCTTTTACCCGACTACGAACTGCGAACATTGACGGTGCGGCTTCATCATATGGCTAACCATTGTTCCGACAGCGCAATCCAAAAACTGTGCGATGAACTGAATGAAACCGAGATCTGTTTTCCCGGCACCAATCTTCGTCTCGTGTTGAAACTAGGATCATAATTGTTTCCCTGAGATCAGGAAGTCTGAGTCTAAGATCGGAATAGCTGCTTCGTCCCTTTATGTCGTGCTTGCTCTGGTAGTTTTTGTCGCGCACCTCTATTCCGTTGAAACCAATCCAGCAGACTCAGGGGAAAGCGGGATTCCTTTTTTCATGCTCACATTGCCGTGGATGATGTATATCCCATCCTCTTGGCACTATTCGTCCGCCTGGGGGTTGTTTGCGTACCCCGTCTCCTGGGTCTGTATCGCGCTGAATGCTTTACTGATTTACGGTATCGTCGCCCTGAGTACTTCCATCATTCGTCGACTATGGAGACGTGTCTGGCATGTCATTCGCCACCATTAATATTGCTGCGTTCGTGCGGAAAGCCGCTATTGCGTTAACTTCATGGGGTTACGTTGGGTAGCAACCGTGGCTGAAATTCAAAAAGCCGACTTACCCACGCGCCGCAGACTCATAACCGTGCTGATCGTATTAGCTCTCGGCGGCTTCTTGGTCATTTTCGCATTTGAACAAAACAAGACGGCACTTTTCAATTGGGTATTGGCTGATCCAACACAAAAAGCAACACGAGTTAAGACTATGCTTTGGCTCGCCTGCGCATTTATGGAAAGTCCCTTGCTTGGCGTTGCCTTATTCACATGGAAGATGGCGGAACGTGTTTTAGTTGCAGAGCGTTTTCCGCCACCGGGTATACCGGTTATTCGCGATACCATTGTGCAAGTGGGTCAACGAGCGCGTCATCGCGGTCGTCTATTGCAAGCCGTCGCCGTAGTATTCGTTCTGTTGGCTGTTATCACACTGGCACTTTTCTGGCATTTCACTTTCGTCTTCGACCATGTTGCCTAAACTTCGACTGAACGGCACTTCCAGTTCGATACTGTTGGTTTTAGTTATCTTCATCACTGCTTGCACAAGCAGAAAGGAAATAGATTGGTTTGCCAATAGCGATCAATTTGTAGACATCAAGGAAGTCATTCCTTCGGTTCGGTTAGATATCCGCTATTACACGCATAACAATTTTATTGGATCGAGAATCGACGGCTACGATGCGCCTAAATGCTTGCTCACGAGGAACGCGGCCCTTACTCTTAAACATGTACAAGAAGAACTTGTAAGCAATCGGCTGTCGCTAAAGATTTTCGATTGCTATCGTCCTCAGCAAGCTGTCGATCATTTCGTTAGGTGGGCGAATGATTTGAACGATCAGAAAATGAAAGCCGAATATTACCCGTCAATTGATAAGAAGAATCTATTCAAAGATGGTTACATTGCCGAACAATCGGGTCATAGCCGTGGCAGCACGGTCGATTTGACGATCGTTGATTTGAATACGAATCGTGAGTTGGACATGGGGACACGCTTCGACTATTTTGATCCACTTTCACACACTGCTAGTAGTAACATCAGCAAGATTCAGCATGACCACAGAATGGCTTTAAAAACAGTAATGGAGCGAAACGGCTTTAAAAATCTAAAAGAAGAGTGGTGGCATTTTACGCTTAAGAATGAAGCGTTTCCGAATCAATATTTTGATTTCAAAATTGAGTAAGTTACGACGCAATCAAAGCCTTTGGTTTATGGAAAAGCAAAACAGTATCGAACGCTACAAAGTTGGAGCAATTGCAGCATTTGTAACTTTACTGATTGGCCTCGTTATCATTACGCCGTTATGTGGCCTACTTTTTCAATGCCACTGCGACTGGCCATGGCTAAATTTCTATTTCGAATGTAACTATTTTCATTCTGAAATGCACCATAAGTGTCCATTGTGTAACTCAGATTTGGCAGGGTTGGGGTCAATTGGCATGGCTATGATATTCGCTACGTTGATTGCGCTATTTTTAACGGCCAATTCATGTTCTACGAAGTCAGCAACTATAACGATAAAAGTAACGTATGGATTGACCGTCTTTATTTTGGTAGCGGTTATGACCGGGGCGCTAGCCGCCTATAGCCAACATTATCCTCATTGGCATTGGCGGCATATTGATAGGAAGGAGTTGATGATCACCCCTCCATGTTGTGGCGGTGTGCTAATGATTACTGCGAACGAACTAACGCTATCGACCCATTTTTGACGGTCGCCTTTCTTCATAGCGGCCTATCAAAAAAATCCAGGCTTTTCGAACTGGTGGGCTACAAAGCTGCCACTGGGAACTCACCCAACCGGCCATTATGTGAAGTTTCTTTTTATGCACAGTGTCTTGTATTCGACTAGTCGACATCAGGAATCAAGCGGGTTGAGCAAGACAGCCGGATAAAATGCTGATCATAATTTTTGCAAAGTTCAGAGGCGGATTTTCTGCTCTTCAATTCAGAAAATAAACCTCAGCACAACAGATGGCTTTTCTTGCTTAAAATAGTTCCCGACGGTGAAACAATCGTGCGGAATTTATCCGTCATGTCGATAAACAGTGATAATTCGATAGGCCTGATGATATCGGCTGGAATAAACGCTGATAATGTTCCCTTTTGGTGTATTTGAAGGCTTGTTTCAAATCATGGAAATTATGCAAAGCTCCTGAGCGAGATAGATGCCTCGAAGCTAGGCCGCACCTCGTTTGCTGCAACACCGCTATACGGCCACTTTGCGACATTCAAGTTTTTCAATGTATGGCCGGTGCAAAACAGAAAGCTGTCGTTCAACTATGGCTGTAGGGTGTGGTGAGTTTTACGAACCGCACCGGTCACGAACACGATGCGGTGCAAGTTGTTTACCGCATCCTACTGGCTGACTCTATCGATTGCGCAATAACGGGAAAGTACCTTGCAATGTACCAATCCCATGAAAAGCCACCCCAAACGGGTGGCTTTTCTGCTTTGGTTGCGGTTAGATCACCACTGCATCATCATGCGCTTGGCCTCGCCTTCGAGGTTCATGTAGGGCTCTCCCTTTACCGATACGCCTACGCCCTGGATGGTACCGCCGGTGAACTTGGCAGGAGCCTTGTACAGTGAACTCACCGCGTCTTCGCTGTCGTATCCTACGCAGAGGCCTTCACCGGAGAAGGCGAACTTGCCCGGCTGGGTGCGCATCTTTCCGGAAGCCACCACCTTGTCGTCGACATAGAGCTTGGTCTCGCCCAGGGTCTCGCCATGTTCGCCCTTGCCTGTCTTCTCGAACTCCATGCCCACCGTGTATTTACCCGGCTTCAGCGTCACGTCGGATTCGAACACCTGCTCGGGCTTGATACCGAGGAAGTTGTACACGTAGTAGAGCTTCTTGTCCTTGATGAACAGCGAATGGCCGCCGAAGCGTGAGCCCATCGCGAAGATCACGCCTTCGGTTTTGTCGGTGATCTCGACGTTGGCAAGGATCTTATACGAACGACCGCGCACGTTGACCGCTACGCCTTCCGGTACAGGTTCCGTATCCGGGTAATATTTGTAGGTGTCGCGGGGAGGTTCCCCGGTGGGGCGCGGGGTTGTAATAATTTCTACAGCAAGGCGATCGTCCAGCGGCAGAATATTGTTCTCTTTCGCCTGTTCCATCCAGAGGTCTTTGAGCTCCTTCAGCTTGTCCGGGTACTTGTCGGCGAGGTTGTTGGACTGCGAGCGGTCCTCCTCCATGTTGTAGAGCTCCCATTCGTCCTTGTCGAAGTGGCCCTTACCGCCCAGCGGTACGTGCACGGAGGACGCTTGCCAGCCGTCCTTCCAGATGCCCCGTGTGCCGAACATCTCGTAGACCTGAACACGTTTTTTCGTCGGGTCGTCCGGCTTGGCATCAAACGTGTAGGCCATGGAAACACCGTAGAGCGGGTACTGCTTCACGCCGTGATTGACCTTCGGCATCTCGAGGCCGGTGATCTCGAGCAGGGTTGGCACGATATCCGTCGAATGGTGGTATTGGTGGCGCAGCTCGCCGCGTGCCTTGATGCCCTTGGGCCAGCTGATAACCAGCGGATCCGCTGTACCCCCCTCGTACTCTGAGTAGCGCTTGAAGAATTTGTACGGTGCCGAGAAGGCCGCGGCCCAGCCGGTTGGGAAGTGTTCGTAGGTGTCGGGGCCGCCCAGCTTGTCGATGTACTTCATGTTATCTTCGAGACTGTCCGGAAAGCTGTTGAAAAACTTGTTCTCGTTCACAGAACCATTGGGCGAGCCCTCTCCGGAGGTACCGTTGTCGGCAGCGTAGAGGATGATGGTGTTTTCGTACTGGCCTGTTTCCTTCAAGTAGTCGATGACACGACCGATCTGATGGTCCGTGTAGGAGGAATAGGCGGCAAAGACCTCTGCCATACGGTTGAAGAGCTCCTTTTCCTTGTCGTTCAGGGAATCCCAGGGACGTACATAATCCAGTGCGTTGGCCACGTCTTTCGGAAGAGGATTGACGGCGGTGTTGACGGTATTTTCGGGGATGATGCCCTTCTCTTTCATGCGCTTGGTGGCCCATGCGCGATAGGCGTCGTATCCGTCGTCGAATTTGCCCTTGTATTTCGCGATCCATTCCTTGGGCACCTGGTGCGGCGCATGGTTGGCACCAGGATTGAACCACATGAAGAACGGCTTGGACGGGTTGGAGGCGTTCTTGTTGCGGAGCATCTCGATTGCCTGGTCAGCGAGGTCCTTGGACAGGTGGTAGCCATCCTCAGGCATGTACGGCTGTTCGATGAAATCGTTGTCCTTGGTCAGGAACGGATACCACTGGTTGGTCTCGCCGCCGAGGAAGCCGTAGAAGCGGTCCCACCCTTTCTGCAACGGCCACTCGCCGCGATACGCGCCCGGGGCCACGTCAACTTCCGGCACATTGTGGTTCTTGCCGAGCCACAAGGTGGCGTAGCCATTGGCCTGCAACACTTCGGCAATGGTCGTTACCTCTTTGGGAAAGCGGGTGCTGTAGCCCGGGAATCCCTCCGCACCTTCGGCGACATTGGCATACCCGTTCATCCAGTGGGTGCGGCCGGTCTGCAGCGTGGAGCGTGTCGGCGAGCACAGGGCGGTGGTATGCCAGTTGGTGAAGGTCAACCCGTCGGCGGCGAGTTTGTCGAGTGTCGGCATGCTGATGCGACCGCCGTAGGGAGACCAGGCCGCCTGGCCCGTGTCGTCGTACAGGATAAAGAGGATGTTCGGTGCGCCTTCAGGAGCTTTTGGGGGAAGGAAGGGCGTCCAATCCGGTTTGGAATTTCGGGTATCCAGTTCAATCTTGCCCTTGAAGCCGCGCATGAGATCAACTTCGTCTCGACCCGCCGCGTTGGGATTCTGTTGGTCATCCCTCGCCAAGGTCGCCGTATCCGACACCGGTACACAGGCGGTTACGAGCCAGGTGCATATGGGCAACATGAGCAGGCCGCGTACTGCGAGGAGTAAGAATGATTTGTGTATCATCATGCTTCTCCTTACGTTTCTAGATGGCAAGCTAGTATCTATGTCTGCATACCTTATAAACTAGAGTGATGATTTAAGTCAATCCACGCCTGAAACCTCAATAGTTTTAAACGGGAAATTATACGGTTTTGACATGATAATCGGGTTTCGATAAATTCAACGCCTAGACTGCAGCAACAAGTGCTTAAGCGTTTTTCAAACGTCTGCTCTTCGCCAACTTGCTGCAATTGCGAAAAATCTATCTGACAGGCCGCTTGGGGTCGCTATGTTAAGCTATCCATAGCGACCCCAAGCTGTCTATGGCGCTAACTGATTGAATGGCAATCTGATCCTTTCCGGCCACTATTGCTTATGTACGGTGATATATGGAAATGAAAAAACAGATGCTGAGTAAGACCTTGTTGTATAGCTGAGAATTTGTCAGTATATAAACAATTAATTACATAGTTAATTGACCATGTGAACTATTCAACCAACTTGACGCGTTAGTAAAAGCGGGTTAGCTTTCCGCTAGGTACTTATCCATAACACTATTACATATCCCAGAAAGGAGAATACATGGAATACAAAAAGATACCAGGAAAGGTCGGATTGTTTTTGTCAACGGCTTTAACGATTGTTGGCTGCGCAACCACAAACGACGGAGGTAGTACGACTTCAGCAGCCCCATCGGGTCATTTCGATCGGAAGGGAAAAGCGCCGTCTAAGTTTACTGTTGAGCTGCAGAACGGTCTGCGCAAAAGCTTACCGTTCGACGATAAGCGCGATTTCGAGGAGGCCAAAAGGGGTTTCATCGCTGCGCCACCTTATAAGCAGATCAAGGCCGAGGATGGGCATGTCGCCTGGGATATGGCCAGCTACGGATGGCTGCTGGACGACAAGCAACACGACAGTATCCACCCGTCGCTACAGCGCCAGGCTGTCCTGAACATGGCTTACGGCCTGTACGAAGTGGTACCCGGCAAGATTTACCAGGTCCGCGGTTATGATCTGGCCAACGTCAGCTTCATCAAGGGTGACACCGGCTGGATCGTGATCGATCCTCTAACCTGCAAAGAAACCGCAAAAGCGGCCCTGGACTTTATCAATGAGAAAGTTGAAAAGCGTCCGGTGGTGGCCGTGATCTATTCACACTCTCACGGCGACCACTATGGCGGGGTGCGAGGCGTGGTTGACGAGGCTGATGTGAAAAGCGGCAAAGTGCCGGTTATCGCCCCCGTGGGCTTCATGGAACATGCTATTGCCGAGAACGTCTACGCCGGCAATGCCATGAATCGCAGAATGTACTTTCAGTATGGCGTATTGCTGCCACGCAGTCCCTTCGGCCACGTGGACCAGTCCATCGGCAAGAACGTCGCGTCCGGAACGACTGGCCTGATCGAGCCTACCCGGTACATCGAGAAGGACTTTGAAGAGCTGACGATCGACGGTGTCCGCATGGAGTTCCAGAATACACCAGGCACCGAAGCTCCATCGGAGATGAACACCTGGTTCCCCGATTTGAAGACATTTTGGGCTGCGGAGAACATCACCGGTACCATACACAACATTTACACCCTGCGCGGAGCCTTGGTGCGGGATGCATCGGTCTGGTCGAAACACATTAACGTCGCTCTGTACCGCTACGGACAAACGGCAGAGGTAATGTTTTCGGCGCACACCTGGCCACGCTGGGGTACTGGGCGCATTCAGGAGGTCATGCGTACCCAGCGTGACGTCTATGCCCATCTGAATAATGAGGTACTGCATCAGGCCAACCTCGGAGTAACCATCAACGAAATACACAATGTCTATAAGCTCCCCGACAGCCTCAGGCAACAATGGGCGGCGCACAGCTATCATGGCTCGGAAGAGCACAACAGCCGTGCTGTGCTGAATCGCTATCTGGGTTACTGGGATGCCAACCCTGCCACGTTGATGCCGCTGTCCCCAAGAGATTCCGCACCGCTGTATGTGGAAATGATGGGTGGCGCCGATAAGATCCTGACCAAGGGCAAGGCGCTTTACGACCAAGGCCAATACTTCGCAGCGGTGGAAATTCTGAACAAGCTAGTCTACGCAGAACCTGAGAATACAAAAGCTAAGGACCTGCTAGCCGACGTATTCGAGCAGATTGGCTATCAGAAGGAGAGCCCCAGCGTACGCAACAGCTTTCTTGGTGCGGCCTATGAGCTACGAAACCGCATGCCCGCCGGCACACCGCCTTCGACGACCGGTCCTGACACCATCCGGGGCATGTCGACCGAACTGTGGCTGGACTTCCTAGGCATCAGTATGGATAGCAGCAAAGTCGCCGGTCAAAACTACGTCATCAATTTGGTCACCCCGGACAACGACGAGAAGTTCATTATCGAACTGAGCAATTCGGTGCTCACCAACCTTCAAGGCCAACAGTCGAAGCAAGCAGACCTGACCATTACCGTTAACCGTAGCGATCTGGAACGCGTGATGGGTGGTACGGCAACCTTCGATCAATTGATTACTGAAGGCAAGGCAAGGTTCGACGGTAACCGTAGACCGTTCGATGTCCTGCGTAGCGCTATAGTGCGATTCAGGCCCGACTTTGAACTGCTTCCTGGCACCAAACCAAAAGTGCCGGCGACACCAGCCAAGAAGAATCCATTCGAAATGGATAAACCTGCTGACACCTCGGGCGGTTAATCCAATAGCTTGCTGTAGCGTTGCAAAGCGCTACGGCAACTAATTACCGGCTGCAGCGAATGGCCATGTCGAGCCACCGCTGCAGTCGGAGGGTTAAAAAACAATTTATGCCACCACAGACGACAAGGGCTGACGAAAGCAACAGTCGTTGCCGTATTTTTTGCCACTTTCGGTTGCTCGAATCTTCCAAAAGTTTTCGGAAAAAAAGCCGGCGCTCCTGGCAATTGTATTTTTTATCAGATAGGGCCGGATTATGTCTCCGAATTTTCTATTTATCGCTCGAGTAACAATCATTGCAATAGGATTTGCCGCCAACGTGTTTGCGGAAGAAAACGATGCGAGCTCCTTGGCTAAACAAACTCAAAACCCGGTTGCTGATCTTATCAGCGTGCCTTTGCAGAACAATTTTAATTTCAACACGGGACCCTACGACAATACCCAGTATGTGGGTAACCTTCAGCCGGTTTTGCCTTTTAAACTTAACGATGATTGGAATTTGATCACCCGGACCATATTACCGATTATCGATCAACCCCGTTACGATGCGGACAGTAGTAATTTCGGCATCGGCGACCTTAATCCGACGTTTTTCCTCTCGCCGCGAGGAGGGGGTAAGTTTATCTGGGGCGTGGGGCCGACTTTTTTGTTGCGGACCGCCACTCAGGACGAACTCGGCGCGGAGAAATGGGGCATCGGCCCAGCAGCCGTAGGCTTGTTTATGGATGGGCCTTGGGTAGCAGGGGCGTTGGTCAATAATATCTGGTCTTTCGCCGGGCCTTCGAACCGGGCAGACGTCAACCAGTTTTTAATGCAACCTTTCGTGAATTATAACCTTGCAGATGGCTGGTATTTGGTTTCTTCGCCGATCATAACAGCAAACTGGGAGGCTTCTGGACGTAACCAATGGACGGTGCCTGTCGGTGGAGGTGCCGGAAAGTTGTTCAAAATTGGCAAATTGCCGGTGAACACTCAATTACAGGCTTTTTATCATGCAGATCGTCCGGACCAGGGTGCTGACTGGTCATTGCGTTTCCAAGTGCAGTTGCTTTTTCCAAAATAAAGAGGCTTGACTTTTCAGGAGATGAGCGAAGTAGTGGGTTCGCTCTATCTTCTATAATCAATAATCGTTAAGGATATGGTGACAAATAAGTTTCCGCGGGTTTCCAGAATATTATGTAGGGGCAAAGCTATTCACCAAGGCGATTAAAATCGCCCCGACAACGAATATCGGGAATTTTTTATTTCCTAATCCTAAGCCCTCGGTAACTGTACATGCGTTGCTCTAACTCCTGCATCCTTGTAGTCGACCACGAGCGGTTTGGTGGGTAAGGTTATTGCTCTGGTGTCACCGTATTAATCCTTAAAATCCTGCTATTTTATGTAGCAGTATTATCAGGGAAAGACAACCTTTACACCCTCCACCAGGGCCGTAGATATTGTTAGCAAAGCGGAATAGCACGAATGTTTCGAATATCATTTCTCCGATTACGCTTCGCTAATCGAAGCGGGCTGGCGCGCTTTCGCCTTGCAAAGTTGCAAACCAGTCGCGCAGACTACTTTTTAGCTCAATTCTAAAGTCAAATGAGTATCGGATGAATATTTGCATCCATTAAAAAGGCATCAACGTATACGGGGTTGGATCGGTCACCGTCTCGCCTGGTTTACGATTGGCGATTTCCACAAATTGCTTAGCCCATCTATCCATAATGCCTTTAGCCGGACCATACCAAGTCAGTCTAGTCAAATCGAGCGGCCCCACATCTTGCATATCCCGATCCGCGAAAGTGGCGACTTCTTCGCCGGTTTGCAAGTCACGCAAACGACCTTCAAAAGCAGCTCTACGCTGATTGATCGCACCGGCGGCGGTGCCTCCGCCTAGGGTCAGCCAACCGGCCGCATGCAATACGGGCTGGGACGGATCGATTTCGATCAATGCCAGTTCTAGGCGCAACGCAGGCAATCTATGTTGATTACCAAGTTCGAGCAACTCAAAACGATGATTGGGGTCATTTTTGAATTCGTTGATTACCTGGTTTCTAAAATACACAGCCAACTCTTCAATATCTTCTTTGACGTTATTCAACAAATTCGCAGAACTGAGCTGGTGTAACCAGTCCATTTCCATCATGTGTTGCGTATTGACCGGTGATACGACTAGCTTCTTATATGCTGATAAATCAAGCCCTGGTTTGACCCATACTTTTTGAAAAGGCAAATCTGTAGGTTTAATTTGCCGTTCCGGATGCTCAATGAAACCCGCATCCGGAGCTGGCTCCACTACATTCGCTTTTAGGTCATTGGATTCCGTTCTAACTGTCGAACACCCTACAGCAAGAAGGATCGCACTAAGTAACACGCCTAGCCCAGCGATATGCTTGTTTTGTTTATTCATATATAAGTCAACTCCGATTTGAGTGTATATGGGAAGGTCTTTCAATAGAACAAAATTGCATATGCTGATACTTGAATCCGTATCGCTCCCTTTGTCGTGTGCTAAAAAACGGCATAAAAGGGAAAGAATTTGCTCTATAAAACGTTTATCTCTTGCAGATACCCCATTGTCGAGAGTTTGTCGGCTGTCAAGATGGCTAAGGGTTCCGCAGGTTGTTGGGCAAGCTGCTTTTCAACTAAACTAACTGTATTCTGGTATTGTCCACCAAGAAATGTATTGAGATAAGCAACACTCCCAATAGAGTTTGGTAGATCATCAGAAGATAGCGACCATAGATTATTTAAACAATGATCCTCTATTTTTTAGCTTTGGTAACAGTGATAGAACACACTTATTACTTACATTAGCTGGATCTCTAATTATTATCATAACCGCCAAGAATGTTTCGTAGAGGTCTATAGGCGAGCTGGCCGCTTCAAAGCTTAAAATATCGGCAGCCTCCAATAGAGTAAGAGAATCAGTTTTTTTTGCCAAGTCCTAAACACTTCTAGTTAAGTATAAGATTTACGCTTTAAATCCTTCCCCTTCCCTGGGAAATGTTTTGTAAGCTGAAGTCTAATTAATAAGGCGAATTGACCACCACATAATTAACTTGCGAACCCGCATACTGTGGTTGTAACCAGGTGCTGCCGCATTGTCGATAGCCAATGCCTCTAACCATCACTGTCGTACAACCAGACGACGGCACTTGCGATGCGCCAATCATCGCTCCCACCGCCAACCCGGTAAGGCCGATAGCGACAGCAGCGCCGGTACTGACGCCTCCATAATACGGTCTGCCATAATAACCACCACCTCCATAGTAACCGCCATGCACATTCACATTACGATTGACGTTGACATTAGCGTTAACGTTTCTGTTAACGTTTAAATTTTGATTACGGTTGACGCCGACATTGCGATTGAAATTATTCGCACCGCCTCGGTTGAAATTATTTACATGCGATCTGGATATATTCCTACCGCCTCCCCTAGCATAGGCATCGCTCGGTGACACCAAGGCTGAACAGAACAATATGCCACACAGCGCGGCTGATAAAAACCAATCGGAACCCTTATTTAGCTTCATATTTTGCTTCTCCATCACTTTCCGCAGTTGTTTCAATCACGGCAAACTCAATTTTCTGTGCATCTTTAGTGGGTACATAGGTAAATATATTAGATTTGATCCTAGGGTTCAGTTCCCACTTCATCATCGAAATAAATTGAGGCAGGGTGGGATCCAGCGTATTGGTAATTACTAATTTCAATGGAAGCGGAGTAGCGTCATTTTCTATCCAAAGCTGCCAATCCACATCTTTATTACGATAAGCATAATGATTACAGGACTTACCATTAACTTCGTCCGGTCCCAAATAGGTCGCTGCCAAAATATCGGCTTCAACGTCCTTATCTTTACCCCAGCGAAACAAATCAGCTAAAGGAATTTCAATGCCAAACTGATTCCATGCCTCGTCCAAAAGTTGCCGAATACTACCAGGGGCTTCGAATGAGGCGTAAAACTTATTTTTGTTGCCGTAAATAGTAAAAGTTTGCCCATTGAAGAAAAATTGCTGATCAATATCCTTAAATGCATTCTTGTTGGCAATATGCAAGTGATCATCACCTTGCACAGTCATAACGGACTGATTATCGACCATTATCTTTTGGCCATAATCGAGTATTTCGTCGCGAGAATTTTCTGAATGTACTCGAAAGGCTTTCAACGATCTTAGATAACCTCCCATGTCATCCAATGCTTTTATTGCCTCAGGCTCAATGACATAGGTTGGTTCCGGTTCGCGTTGACTTTCTGACTGAGGTGCAGTCGGTTCAGACGCAATCGGCTCCGGAGCAGGGTTGGGTGGTTGAACGGGGTCGGCTGTACATCCAACGATCCATACGAACGCCAGGGCGTAAATAATTATACTGAAAGGGTTTTGCATCGATTCTCCTTAAAGATTGCCAGTAGTGATATTTTTCCTTTTAAGAAATTAAAGCCGCTTAATCAATGTCCCGATTGAGCGTCACGACGGCCTTGCTGGTAGGCCCGCTGCTCGGATTCTTTATGTTTGCCCCACAAAAATCCGCCTAGGGTTCCCACTCCAGCGCCAATTGCCGCTCCCATGCCTGCATTGCCCGCCATGGCGCCGATTGCAGCTCCTGCCGCCGCGCCTCCCAGACCACCGGTGACAGTACGTTGTTGGGTATCTGACATCCCAGCACAACCCGTTAAAAGCATTAAAACTGTGGCAATTAAAATGACTTGCTTTTTCATTGTAATTCCTCTCTAAATCGCGTTACTTTGCACACGGCCAATTTTCGGTTAAAAACCGGAATTCTGTATCTACCGGCAGTTCATTCATGTACTCGGGATGTTGTTTTGTCCAAACTATAAACTGATCAATAGACTCATTGCGTGACGGCCTAGGTTCGGGCAAGCAGAATAATTTAAACTGAGGCTTATCAGCAGTTTCTGACAGATGAAAATGAACGGCACCAATCAAATATCCCTGGCAAAAATGAATCGCTTTTTGGTAATTTGGATCCTGCGGTGACGCCGTACAAAGATTGATCAAATTTTGCGTAGTTTTAGCTACAAAGTCTTGCTCTGTCACTTGCGCATGAACAATAGGCGAAATGAAAGTGCTCGCTAAACTCAAATATATCAAACGTTTAAATGACATAGAAACTCTCCTCGATGGTTAACATATGTAGCAATTCTCTAAAGCTGGAATTCTCTTTTGCGTTGGTGTTTTCAGTAATATAAGCGTTAGATTAATAGTGCGCTAAACAAAATTAAATTATCCATGGCAAATCCGGAAATGGGGTTAACCTTTTCATAGGTTCCTACGATAGGTGCGTGTAATGCTCTAAATCATGTTTGGCAGTTGTAGGCTTTCCTTCTTAAGCAGCATGATCAACGCCGAATGGAATTCCGTCAAGCTAATCATCCAAACAGAAAATCCAAAGCGCAATTGGTGTCAGCAGAAACTCTGCACCGATATAAAAAATCAATAATGGCGCGGGTTGCCCCTCGATAAAAAAACTCAAGATTCTGCCAAGCACCAATCCACCGGCGAAAATCGCCGTTGTCAACACTGCGATATTTCTGTATTGATCGTTAAATGCAGCATACAGCCAGAATATTCCTAGAGCTAGATAAAGCCCCATGACGGCTCTGAGGATGTGGGCGATGTTCGGATCCAATTGCGGCATATCTAGAAACGTCCGAGTAAACCATTGCGGCGAGACTCCGTACAGCAAGGCAATAATCGACACCATCGCAAAAGCGAAAATTAGAAAGGCTTTTCTGATTTTCATGGATTTTCCCCGGCTAATGAAAGACTGAATGCTTAGATGTTTTCCGACTCGATCACCTGCCGACACTCTAAAGCATGGAAACAGGTTTCGAACAACTTATGTGCTACCTGTGCTGTAGTAACCGCGCGATAGTGCTTGGGCAATAATGCAGCGAGGTATTTGCCTAGCAATAACCCAACGGACTCCAACAGTCTACCCTGGGATCGCGGGCCGCCAATCAGCAATGAGGGTCTGATCAACACCAATGAACTAAATCCCAAATCGGTAAGAGCCTGTTCGGTCTCGCCTTTGACACGTAAATAAAACAAGCTAGATGATGGGTTTGCACCCAAGGAAGAAACAAACCCAAAAATCGGCGTTCCCATGTGCCGGGCTAATTCGGCTGCCGCGAGAACGTAGTCGTGATCGACGCGGTAAAATCCAGCCTTGGATTTGGCCTGGCGCAGTGTAGTCCCCAATGCACAAATTGCCAAATCGGCTTTCCACCAGGGTGCATCCATTGGCAATGCTTCAAAATCAATTAGCGGGTTATCTAGTTTGCCGTCGGGAGCCAAAGGTTTGCGTGTGGGTGCCGTAACGCGCGAGACTTCAGAATGTTGCAACGCTAACTTCAGCAACTCTTGTCCTACTTGCCCGGTGGCGCCAAGAATAAGTATGTGCTTCATGTTTGTTCGCTCACGATCAATAAATATTGCTAAAGAAGTCTTTAAACACACAGATTATCAGCAATTGATAGATCAATAAATTAGATGAATATTTGTCGCATTTATTTAAAGGGGTTGGTGAATAATTTGCGGGCACTTAGCCAAGATAACCTATGCACTCAGCATTAAGCTTGTATACCGACTCAGCGAAACTTACACTCGCTATTCTGCATGACCGCTCTACAAAATTAACCGGCCTTTCTATTGTCAATACTGAAGTTTAGACAATCAGCCGTCGGGCCCGAAGGGCCGACGGCTTTTTCATGCCGGCCAATTTTGCAAAGAACACAAAGAATACTTGACAGGGCGACGGCGCTGCGCTGCCGCCCAGGGAGCATTTATTTGCTCCAGGTACCTACATGTCGCTTTCACGCATAGCCGCGTTTGTCTGTCGCAGTGGATCAATGCTCTATTACAAACTGTTCCGGTCCATTCACGTGCCACCTTCATTGAGTTACTCTGTGCCTGCTTGCTATCGCCTGAAGGTTGGGTGACACGCGCCATTGGCGCTATTTATCGCCGCTGTGACTGGACGACCTATTATAAATTGATCGAACGTGGTCGCCTCCGTATTGTGCCTCTGGCACAAGCACTATTGCATTTGATGCAGTCGGTATTGCCTTTGCAAACGCTGAATTTGGTCATCGACGATACGCTGGCTTTACGTCATTCGTTGTCGGCTCCCGGCTGCGCCGTGCGTCATGATCATGCCCATAAAACCAACCGCCCTGATTTCGTGTTATCTCAGTTCTGGGTTACTCTGGACGTCAGCGTGTTAGGGGCCGGCTGTTCCAATTTAGCTTTGCTGAAAAATGTTTGCGGTTCCCACGACAAGTCCCCAGGCGCGCTCGATATAGTTGCTCATGACGATATCGGAACGCTCCTGCGGGTTTTGCTACGGTCTTTTATTTCTTAATCTACAAGAAGTGCCCTTTTGGCTTCCTGCTCCAGATCAAGATACTGCTCTTTCTCGACAGTCACTCCAACTCCGAAGATAGTTCCGGCTTTAAAGGTTCCGGGAGTCTTGTATTGCTCGCTGACAGCATCACCGCTGTCATAGCCTACGCATAGCCCATCACCCGATAGAGTAAACTTGCCGGCCTGGGTTCTCATTGGACCCTCAGCCACAACTTTGTCGTTCACGTAGAGCTTGGTCGTGCCAATCGACTCGCCATTCTCGCCTGCGGATTCCCGAATGAATTCCATCCCTAGCGTGTACTTGCCCGGTTTGAGCTGTGCCTTGCTAACAAACGTCTGTTCCGGCTTGATGCCCAGGAAATTGTAGACGTAGTACAGCTTTCCTTTCTTGATGAAGAGCGAATGACCACCAAACCGAGATCCGTGCGCGAAAATCACCCCATCTGCATTCTTCTCAATCTCGACGTTGGCGAGTATCTTGTATGAGCGCCCGCGCACGTTGACCGCGACGCCTTCGGGCACTGGGGCGGTATTCGGGTAGTAGACATAGCGTTCGCGGGGAGGTTCTGCCGAGGGTCTAGGGTCGTTGAGAATCTCCCTTGCGGAACGATCATCCAGCGGCAATACGAAATTCTTTTCCGCCTCTTCCGACCATGCCTTGATCAAAGACTGCAGTTTCTCCGGATTCTCTTTGGCCAAGTTTTTAGATTCGGAACGGTCCTCTGCAACGTGGTAGAGTTCCCATTCGTCCAGGTCGAAATGACCCTTATTTGAGAGCGCGGCATGAACGGCAGCGGCGCTCCAGCCGTCCTCCCAAATACCGCGCGTACCAAGCATGGCGTAGTACTGCCGGTGCTTTTGTGTTGGTCCGTCGGCTGGGGCGTCAAAGCTGTAACGCATTGAAACGCCTGACAGCGGGTACTGCTTTACACCATGGTACACATCGGGCATGGAGAGCCCCGTGACCTCCAAAATCGTCGGGACGATGTCAGTGGAGTGGTGGTACTGGTTACGCACCTCACCTTTAGCTTTGATCCCTTTGGGCCAATGAACCACTAACGGATCGGCGGTTCCGCCGTTATACTCGGAATAGCGCTTGAACATTTTATAAGGCGCCGAAAACGCCACGGCCCATCCGGTGGGGTAGTGATTATAGGTAGCCGGGCTGCCCAACACATCCATATACTTCAGGTTTTCCTGCATGCTGTCCGGCCAGCCGTTAAAAAATTTATTCTCGTTAACCGAGCCGTCGGGGCTGCCTTCTCCTGACGCGCCGTTGTCCGCGGCATAGAAAATGAGCGTGTTTTCGTACTGCCCGGTTTTTTCAAGGTAGTCGATGATTCGCCCGATTTGAGCATCGGTGTACTCCGAGAAGCCGGCATAAACCTCCGCCATGCGTGCGAAAAGTTTCTTTTCGTCTGCAGAAAGCGAATCCCAGGGTCGAACGGCATCCCCCGGATTAGCCACTGACTCGGGCAGTGGATTGATCGGAGTAAGCTGGGTGCCTTGGGGCAGGATACCGCGTTCGATCATCCGTGGCAAAACCCACGCCCGATAGGCTTCATATCCGTCGTCGAATTTGCCCTTGTATTTGGCGATATACTCCTCAGGAGCATGATGCGGCGCATGGTTTGCCCCCGGATTGAACCACATAAACCACGGCTTCGAAGGGTTGCTTGCCTTCTGGTTACGCAGCATTCGTATCGCTTGGTCAGCCAGGTCTTTGGAAAGGTGATACCCCTCCTCGGGAGTGTAAGGTTGTTCGATGAAGCGGTTGTCTTCTGCTAGATCAGGATACCACTGGTTAGTCTCGCCACCCAAAAAGCCATAGAAGCGATCGAATCCCATCTGAGTAGGCCATAAATCCTTACTTGCTCCCGACGAAACATCCTGCTCGGGTACACTGTGGTCCTTGCCGATCCAGAATGTACTCCACCCCCCATCCCTAAGGATTTCTGCGATTGTGGCCGCCTGTTTGGGAATGCGGCCCATCGATCCGGGAAAGCCGGTCGCCGCTTCGGTAATCGCTGCCATGCCGTTCAGATGATGATTGCGACCAGTCAGGATTGTCGACCGGGTCGGCGAACAGAGAGCTGTCGTGTGCCACTGAGTATAGGTTAAGCCCTCATTCGCAAGCTTATCCAGAGTGGGCATGTTGATTCTGCCTCCGTAGGGAGACCAAGCCGCTTGCCCTGTATCGTCGTATAGAATAAACAAGATATTCGGCGCACCTTCCGGTGCTCTTTTAGGCGTATACAGACTCCAATCGGGTTCGGAGTTGCGGATATCCAATTCGATCTTGCCCTTGAAACCTGCAGGAATCTGATGCGCTTCTTGAGCCTTCGTTTCAGAAGATTCAGGCGTTGTTTCTTGAGTCTTCGTACAGCCAAAAGCAAAGCTCAGGAAGATTGTTATCAGGACTATATCGACTACTGTCGATGGCAATAATTTGGTTCTATTCATGATTTACTTCCCATATGGCGTACTAGCAGATATCTTCATACGACCCGACAAGATGTCACGATTGTGCCCTTGTAGTACCGATTAGGGTATGCTAGCCGGAGCTACGGTCTTGCATACTTGATTACAAGACCTAATGCCAGCTTATATATGTATGATAGAGAATCAGGATGAGTCCGTCTAAAAAGCTGAGGCAACCTTAGCGAACTCATCCTGCAACAAGACTAATCCTTAAGCTTGATAGTTACACCCTGTGGACCAAGAGCGAATTTCAAGCCCTCTCCGCTTCCATTCAGTTCAAGCACCACCCCACGATCGTTCTTAAGCGCTATCGCCCCTACGCCACCGGCGATAGTGGCGCCCGCTTTCACGCCGTGATAGGTGCCTTCGAAGTTCTTCAACTCGTTTAAGTTATACACGATCCCAGCTGCGGAAAACTCGGAAATGCCGACATCCGCCAAACTCAGACCACTAATGTCGAAGTGATGTTCAACTCCCTCGAAAGTCATTACACCCCCTCCCCAAGTCCAGCCGACACCTGCAGCTACGGAACCAACGTTGAGGGTAATCGTTCCATCGATTTTTGAAGGCTCTGCAAACGACGAAGCCGAAAATCCGGCAATACTCAGAATAGTTAAGAAAACATAAATAAACTTGGGCATATTTACCTCCAAATAATTTTTGTTTCAGCTCACGTTCAGCTTCGCGAGCCCACTTGGTTGATCCCCCCGTTTTTCTTAGCGGCAGTCTAATTCATTGCCGCCGGCTTCCTTTTCCCTCTAGTAATATCGCGTCCTTATTACATAAAAACACGGAATTCACTCAAAATCAAACTATCGAAATTGATTTTCAGTAGTTTTGAACCCCTCACGTAAAACTCTGTGTAGCCTACAAGGATGTGATCGATACGTACAAGGTGGAGGATCAAATTGAACGATAGCTCATTAAAATGACATTTCCTTGAAATTGACCCTGTCTAGTCCAGGTTAGCGATTCGATGATCGGAAAAATGAATGTGCGATGTATTCTCCTTTCCGGGATATGCAATAGCGCTAAGGATAAAAAGCTGACAACAAGACTAACTTGCGCCTACTAGCACGTCAAGTTGACTGGCTAAGTGAGCATGACTAATTAGCTATTTAGGTAATTGTGTACATTCTGACAAATTCTCAGCTACATAAGAAATTTTTGCTCAACATCTGTTTTGTTTTCATTTCTATATATCATCGTGCAGATCCAATGGTGGCGGGAATTGATCAGATTGCTGCCATCAAATCAGCTGTCACGATGACGACCTGCTGTAAGCCAGCGGCCTCTAAACCATTAAAAGGAGGTAAACTATCCGCCACGATATAACCGCCTGATATCAGTTGCCGCTCGCTCCAACGCCGAATTTCCCTTTTTTTGAAAGCCTTTAACCGGATACAATTTCATTCGAACTGGCTAATCTTCCCCACTCATTTCGACGGCGGCCACGAACAGTGTCTTGCTAGCGCTGCTACGCTCTCGTTGACCACCTCGTTTCTCGCCGCCCCCAATAGACATCATCCAGTTCAATACGTCCTGGCAACGGTTGCCGCCGTTCCCATTCCAGCATCACTTGCATGGTCAGGTATATCCCTAAACCATTTCGTAAGCGGGAGTTTGGTTTGTTCCTAGATCGTTCCCGATAGCAGCGAGGTTTGATGATGGCACCAGTGGCATTGGTATACATTGCGACTATGAATTTAACAATAGCGCGTACTGCCGCATTTAGGAAAACGAAATCCAGTCGGTAAATACACCGACTGCCGCCCGACATTGTTACTCACGCCCCTATAATTCATGAAATGCACTCAAGCTGATGCCTTTTTGGAATTGGACTTTGTTCTTGCTCGTCACAACCACCTTGTATTTCATAGTCTTATACAATCTATTCGGCACACAATTTGGCTGATACTTCTACGTAATCAAGAAAATGGTCTACGTCAAACCGATTCGGTCGCCCGTTTGAAAAATCGCTTCCCTTCCGGGATCTGCCAGGATAATAAGCCTGGCAGGCCGAGAACTAATTCTCTAACTCTTTTGATCAACGACAAGGCTAGTGCGGTTTCGGCGCTCAAACCGATGAAAGACCCTAGCAAGATAAACCCTCCTTCCTGGATTCCCAAAGCGCCAGGGATCAAAAAGGCGGTAGAGCGGATTGCATTGCCCAGACTCTCAAACATGATGGCCTCGGCCGGAGAAACCGGATTACCGAGAAAATAAAGCGCCAACCAGACTTCCCCGGCACCGAGCGTCCAAGCCAGCAGCCGCCAGAGACAAGCTTTGATGAAACGACCCCTCCGCCGATACAGACGGGTCACAGTCCGATCGAGCTCGGCCGCGGATGTCAGTTGCGACAGCCAGTCTTGGTCACCGGCAATCCATTCCAGTACCCGGCTTAATGATAAAAACATGCCGCTTCGTTGAGCCAAATAAAATCCAAATATCAGCAGCGTGAAAAGCCCGATGCCAATCGTGATTCCCTGCACCGCATCTCCTCCGATTCCAAGGTACAACAACAGCCCGACTCCGCATAAGGCAAATATCATTTGCGTCAGCACGCCGGTGGTGATGTCCACCACGATACTGGCTCCAGCCCAGGCACCGGGCGTCCCTGCCTTGTTGAGCAGCCTGGCACGAACCAACTCACCGCCGACTTGCGCCACTGGCATCAGGGTATTGATCGCATCGCCTATCCAGCGCATCCAGAGCAGCTCGGTAAACGGGCGCCGATGATAATGCGGTAATAATATTCGCCAACTGACGGTTTCCGCAGCCATCGGAATTAACCGGTAAGCAATAACTAAAACGACTCCCCAACTGGCGGCGGCAAGCGCTTTGACAACATCGGCGGCGCCTTGATGGATGATTAAACCTACCAGCAGGACAAAACCGGCGGACCACAGTAAATAAACTGTTTTTTTCATGAAAAGACTCTTGCTTGAAATGGATAGCAAACCTGGAAATCCTGATGACGGGGTTAAAATCGAACCTTTGCATCATGCAAAGCGGAATCATCGGCCCGGCTGAGGGGATAACTAGCAGGGATACAAGATTTGGCTAAGGCAATGCGTATAAGAGATATATTAGTATATCCTTAATGAAGGACTAGAAACACCCATTAAACAGCGATTTTTTCTCGGTTTCAGCGATGACAATTCAATTCAACACCGCTGAACCTAGGAAAATACCTCGAATGTTACTTTTCGAGTTTTGGTTGAATTAGATGATTTTAGCGGCTGGAGCCATTAGCCTATTTAGGAAACTACCGGTTTTTACCCATGACTGAGAATCAGTTTTCGCGCATTACCTTTGTCGGTGATAGAAATTGGCAGGACGATGCGATATGTTTACCGAGCAGTCTATGTGTATCAACCAAATCGCTTTTTTACTCCAGACGAATTTGGACAAGCAAAAATCCTGACTTCAAAAGCATACTGCGGATTAATTCTCATGAGAATTTAGTAGTGAATTCAAGGCGCCTTTTTCGAAACTTTATGTGTTGTTTTTGTGCGGTACTGATTTGGAATTTTTATAGTTTCAATTCGGTTGTTGCGAGTGAATTGACAGATACCAAAAAAATGTTAACCCTGCTCAGAATTGCCCCTAAACAAGTTAGCCAACTGGACCAAGGGAAAGCTATATCATTTGATGTAACAGAGAGCTTGCAGTGGGATTGGCGATGTATTTTCGATCTACGCCTAATAGGATTACTGCACTCGTTAAATCCGGCCGTTTAGAGTCCATCGACGCAGATATCACAGCATACGGTTATCTGCCGGAAAATCCCGGGATCGTTGATTTCAATGCACTGATATTCGGTCAGAAGCAGGAGGTCGAGAGTTTTTTGGAAGCGAAAGCAGGGGATGAATTTAATCTATCAAGCGAAGAATATCAATCATTTAGTGCAATTGTGAGCAATGATGAAGAACTCCCTGATACTGCTGCACGACAATACCGAGTATTCTTGCTGCAACGGCTGCAACGGCTGCAAGCCTACAAACGCCACGCTTTGAAAGGCGTAGCAGCGTATGCTATATGACTTCAACCAGTTCGGCCAGTGTCGAGTCAGAGGCAACGAGCTGATAGTTTTTTAATGCTAACGAAAAAGCTTTTGCTGAAACTGACTTTGGTAGGGTAGCCGCACTAATCGCCAAACTCGTGTCAAAAAAATCCGATTCGATTTACCGACTGGCATGAACTAATGTCGTTACATCTTCTTCCGTTAAGCCATCGTCTGCAGCGGCATTACCAACTTTTTGGCAATAAGCCTCATAAGCTTTAGATACGGCTTCACCTCGAAGCGGTGACAATTCGCCCATTAGCTTCATCATTTGAAGCAGTGTTGTTGCTGAGTCGCCAGTAGTTGATAAAACAACTGAAACAGGACAGCCTCGACGAGTGTTAGTACTGGTTCTCGTTGTGACGTATCAATTAGTTCGCCGAAATGGTTTTGAGCGTCTAGCGATGTCAGTGTTCTCATGTGCTGCCTCCTGTTTCTTCAAAATAGCTATTACAGTCACCATAGCTACTGAAAGAGCTTTAGGTTTCAATTTCGGATTACTTTAGATGTTTCTCACGTCAGCATCGTCCAGTCCCGATATGCCCATCGAAACAATCAACGACCAGATACTGGGAGGAACCTTCTTATGTTTGAGAGCGTAGGCAGTAGTTGTTGGTTAACTTTCCTCTAGGAACCAATCTGGCTTAGCAACTCAGAGGGGGAATAAACTGGCAACGTTGCTGCGCCAAAGTCATTAACGTTTCTTGTTACTACACCATCTACACCGAGCGCAACACCAGAGTAATAAAGAACGGCATCTTCAAAATCAGTAAATTCAGAATCTAACGCAGACCGTAAAATTGAGGTGTTTACGTCGGCAATTGTAAATAAATCGAGCAAGCATTTGATTGCATTTCTTGATGTCGAACGGTCTCTAGCTTTGGTGGTTAGATAATCCACTGTGGTAATGGTAGTGGCACATAAAGCACCATCAAGCATCTTAGTTTCAACCATACCCAGCAGTTCAATCGCTGCTTCCGAGTGCGGCGCTCGGTCCAACAGAACATCTAGGACAACATTCGTATCAAATAAAATTTTCATGCTTAAATATATTTGCTCTCAAGGTGCTTTTTATAATCAGCTTCGTCAATCCCTGAATCGCTCATCAAACCAATCAATGATCGGGTCTTGGGCGGGATTTCCTTATGTTTGAGAGTCTTCTCCTCCAGTAACAGCTTTTCAATGGCGGTTTGTACAAACTCTTGCACGTTAGGATGTTGCAATACTTGCTTGCCCAATTCATCTGGTAAATCGATAGCGAAATGCATGTAACCCCCATATCTTTCACTTTGTTTCTATATAGCTTGAAATAGCATATTGGCAACCGACATTATTCCAAGCCCTAACAGGAATATATCTACGATTATAAAGCCAAGGTTGATTTTGAATAAGACTTTGTCATTAGCATGATTGATAGCGCTAACATATAGACTATGTGACTTGCGTCGATTTGCGCATCATTTTCATTCAATGTTCCGCAGTGCACAACCGCTGGTTCTTAGAGCAGTTTCTAGTCATCGCATTTTTCGAGCATCGCATTTTAGTGCACAAATAGTGCGCAACTTGATACTCCTTTAAGCTCCTCGAAACTAGTGCACACTACTTTTCTTTACTTGAAAAGTATGCTATCTTATTGATTATGCAGAGTTTCACGGAGTTTAAAGCGCAATTCTCTGCTCTTTTAATGCGATGGTCGTGCGTTCGAATCGCACACGACCCACCATCGAACGATAGTAAAATCAACCACTTAACTCTAGCCGGGTAAGTGGTTTTTTTATGCCTGCCAGTTGCTGGGTAATTTTTGTGGTAACTTTTTTTAGTGTCAATCCAGCCCATTAAGGCCGTTGTGGTAACTTTTCCAAGCTTCACTTAAATCACCCTTCTCAAGATCGACACCGGTTTTAGGTGAACAATCTTTTCAACAGCTTCCAGTAGCTCTGCCACACTCGCTGGCGAATAATGCGTCGTGATATCGCCATTCGTGTGATGCAGCAATTTCTTGCGCGTTTCCAATGAAACCCCTGCAACCCTCAGACGATGACCAAACGTATGCTTCAAGTTATGAGGCCCACGTGTATAGTCATCACAAACTGGCAGCCCCGCTTTTATCCATGCCTTTTTCCACGCCGAATTATTTAACCGGGTAATTCGCTTACCACGGTACGGAAAAACATATGGACAACCTACTTGGCGGTTTTGCCATTGAATTTCTATGATGGCTTTCGCCGTAGAATTCAACACCACCAATTGATCTTCCTTATTCTTCTCACCCGGCCATTCGCCATCGGCATATTGCTTTTTTCGCCAAGGCGTAATAAAGATGCTGGTGTCCAATTCCGGCACAACTACTTCCCAATCCCAGCGTAGCCAACACACTCCCTGCTCACGCAAGCCAGTATTAGCCGCAAAAATGGTCATCGTACGCAGATGATCGGGTAACGCTTTTAACAAACGTTCCATCTCCTCAAAGTCAAGAGGATAAGGATTAGCCGCATCTTCCCAATCCGGCATTTCGAACATCGGTGGACAACTTAAATAAGGCTGGCCGTTTTCGTTACGCCAAGATCGAGCAGCCAGCGTTAAGACTCGTCGAACGATTGTCAGATCACGCGTGACCGTGCTACTGGAGATACCAGCTTTTCGTCGATCATTAATAAATCCTTGCAAGGTGCCCATATGGACATTCGCTAAAGGCAAATCGCCGATGTACGGAGCGACAAATCGTAACGAATCTCGATCGCGATACAAACTGCGTTTCTGCGTTTCATCAAGATAACGAGCCGTTGCTTCCTGAAACGTCATAATGCCTTCCTCGCGGCGAGTGACCTCGCATTGAATCTGAGCAATCGTTAGGAAAAACTGCTTTTCAGCTTCTTCCGACGTTTTTGCCGTTAGACGCTGCCGTATACGACCATGTCCCTTGATACGCTTGTCGATACTCCAAGCGTCTGTCGCCCTATCGTATTGCAATCCGGGTAAATTTTTAGACATCGAACTCTCCTGTGTAAGAGTATTCGTGCCTTGCTGTTGCGGAGCGTATGATTGGCTAATATATGATGAAAATCAAGCCAAATAAAAGAGGACTGTCGAGCATCACGGCGATAGCAGGATGCTCGATAACATATGCTTCATTAAATTAAGCAGCGATTCGGCGAAGTAAAATATAGGCCTTAGGTTTAACGATCCTCTCCAAATACTCAAGTAGCGTCAATATGTCTGCCTCAGAATAAACATCGGTCACATCTTTGGATTTATGATGCAGAAGCTCACGGCGCGATTCTTTGGGTACCTTTTCAGAGATCAACCGTCTACCAAAAGTATGTTTGAGGTTATGCGGCCCCCGTAGTAATCCATCGGTAACGGGCAATCCAGCTTTTTTCCAAGCTTTTTGCCAGTCGTAATCACCCATTTTAGATATCGGTTCACCATTGATTGGAAAAACCCAAGGGCATCCTGGCTCACGCCGTTTTCTTTGAATTTCAATGACTTTTCTGGCCACCCGATTAAGTACCACCAATTGATCCATATCATTTTTCTCACTCGTCTTAATTCCGGTGTTTTTATCGTCAGACTCTGCTGGAATCATGAACACGCTGGTCTTGAGGCCAGGGACTTTCTTTTCCCAGTCCCAGCGGAGTTTACAAATAGTTTGATCTCGTAGTCCGGTATTGACTGCAAATAAGGTCATTAACCTGAGGTGCCAGGGTAATTGGCATAATAATTTGCGCTGTTCATCCCATTCAAGCGGGAACGGCACTCCTTTATCCTTCCAATTTGGCACAGTGAGTAACGGTGGCGCTGAAAGATAAGGTTGTCCAGCCTCATTCCGCCAAGATCGGCACGCCAGATTAAGGATGCGAATTATTACTGCAAGATCGCGCTTTATAGTGCCGCTTTTGATTTTTCTAGCTTGCTCGTGATCAATAAATGGTTTTAGCGTATCATCATGGATGTGATTCAATGGCAGATGGCCAATAAAACGGTCAAGCTTCTCTAAAGTGGTAATATCACGTTCGATACTGTCTTTCTCATCTTGGAACCTATCAATATAGCGAATACCTGCTTCTTTAAAAGTTAACGTAGCGGCCTGACTTTGCCTTGCCATTATCAGATAGTTCTCAATAATCTGAGTAAACATCATTTCCGCTTCTTTCTGAGTGCTTGCCGATAGACGCTGACGGACTCTTTTTCCGTTGATGGTCTTATCGACGCTCCATTGACCTGTTTTTTTGTCGTACTGTAAGCCTGAGTATTTTTTTGACATGTTAGTGCTTCCTGTATTTGATTTAAATTTGTAGTTGCCCCCCTAGATTTACCGTATCTCCTCTTGAATTCATCAATCGCATCGTCCAAGTCGACGCGGTCATATCCAACATATTTCGAACTGTATTGGATTTCTAGCGCGATAAGTGGGCGAATAACTTCATCAAACATAGCCTGACCCATTCCACAGTAGCCAGGCGCTTCAGAGTAACGGACAATTCTAGGGTGCAAAGTCATGCTTTAGCCTTAGATCAACTCTACGAATTGACTGTCAGAATTGATCAAGTTTTTTTGTTAACGCTCCATAAACCCCATATAGCCACAGCGGTGTAAAACGGTGAGACTGTTAGGCAATCAACACGAGGAGATTGCCGATGACAGAATTCCCCCAATCCGAAGCCACG